>NZ_JBLZXB010000016.1:0-8040 GCF_056099025.1 Paenibacillus sp. TSM33 | reverse complement strand
CATACAGTTCGCTGCGCTTATTCCGGTACACGACCTGAAGCGGTTCATCCTTCCAGCCGCTGTAGAAGTTCGTGCGCAGTACCGTATGCCGCTGCACCAAGACATCCAAACTGGCCGCAAACGCAGCAATATTAAAAGGTCCTCGCAGATCAAAGGAGGCCTGTTCAAAATAAGCTCCCGATTGCGAATCCATCAGATTGTAAAAGAGCATTCCCTTCTGCATCGGTGTCAGTGCGTACACATTTTCCAGCTCACCGATACGTGCCGCCTGTTTCGCAATCTGCTCCAGCTCTCCAGTCGTCAGACCTTGGAAGGACACATCACTTGGGGTCAGCTCCGGCTGCTCCTGAGCGGCGCAATGCGCAATCACCTCTTGTAAAGCGGATTGCAGCAGGCTCGCCACCCGCTCCAGCGTTTCTTTACGATACTGCTTACGGCTGTATGCGATCGTCAAACGCAGCGTGCCTTCCGAGATCATCGCGTTTAAATCCAGCGTGTACGGTAAGCGGGAAAGGGCATCTTCTGTCTCCCCTGCATGGTAGGGGGACAACGTAATTCCACTGTTTTGCAGATCCTGATCGACCTGCCCCAAATAGTTAAAGCTGATTTCCGGTTCGGCTGCGATCGTGTCCACTTCATCCGCAAGGAACGCAGAGGACAGGTAACGCCAAGTGCCATAGGTCAGCCCTTTATGCGGAATCCGGCGCAGGCCTTCCTTTGTTTCTTTAATCCGCTGAGCCAGGGTCATTTCCTTGCCGGTCTCCAGCAGCACTGGATACAAGCTCGTAAACCAGCCTACGGTACGTGTAATATCCACCTCTGGCAGGATCGCTTCCCGGCCATGGCCCTCTAGGTTCACCAGCACCTGTCCTGCACCTGTCCAGTGGTGCACCGCCAGTCCCAGCGCGGTCAGCAGCAAATCATTGACCTCGGTGTTGTAGGCGCGATGGGCCTGCTTTAACAGCTGCTGGGTTTCAGCTTCGGTCCACGCTACGGTCAGCACTTCGCTGTCTGCATTTAAGGAGCCTTCATAGGCAAAATCCTTAGGCAGCGGAGCAATCGCAGCTTTAGCCTGCTCTACCTGCTTCCAATACGACGCATCCGACGCAGACGCAGAACGATGAGTATAAGCTGTCAACTCCCGTGCCCAAGTTTGGAAGGAATCTGTTTTATACGGCAATCGTACAGACTTGCCCTGGATCGCCTGCTCGTAGCCTGTCGAGAAATCTTCAAACAGAATCCGCCACGACACCCCGTCCACCACCAAATGGTGAATGGCGATTAGCAGATGGTCGCCCTCAGTGGTACGGAACCATCCCAGCTTCACCAACGGCCCTGCGGACAGGTCCATGCTGCTTTGAATTTCCGTTGCCTTCGCTTCCAGCGCTTCTGCATAAGTTTGCTGTTCACGGTAGTCCACCGTTTCCAGCGTATACAACGCGCCTTCCTCTACAGGGCGTGTCCAAGCCGCATAACCCGAGGCATCTGGACGGAAAACCGTACGTAGCGCATCATGGTGCTTCACAAGGTGATCCATCACTTGACGAATCGCCGTCTCCTCAAAGCCCTCCGTGCGATAAAGCATGACCGCCTGATTAAAGTGCTGCGGACGCTCGCGCTCCTGCGCAAAGAACCAGTGCTGGATTGGAAGCAGCGCCGTTTCCCCGCTCACTTCTTCTTGGTCTGCCAAACGGCGGACCTCGTGCATATGCGGTGCCAGGACTGCAACTGTCGGATATTGGAACAAATCCTTCATGTCCAGCTTATAGCCGGCCTGGAACGTACGGGATGCGATTTGGATGGCTTTGATGGAATCGCCGCCCAGATCAAAGAAATTGTCCAAAATACCGACCGTCTGTAGTCCCAGTACGGACTGCCAGACCGCTACCAAAGCGCGTTCTTGCGCCGTACGCGGCTCGGCATAATCGACTCCAGTTTGCAGGCTGCCTTCCGGTGCCGGCAGTGCTCTGCGGTCGATTTTGCCATTGGGACTTAGCGGCATTTGTTCCAGTTGTACAAAGTACGACGGCACCATGTAGCTTGGCAGTTCCCGGCCCAGCTCACTTCTCAGCTCGCTGGCACTGATTTCTTGTCCCGCGACATAGTAGGCGACCATTTGTTTTTGGCCCATTTCATCCGTACGAGCCATGACCACCGCTTCTCGTACCGATTTCACTTGCAGCAGTTGCGATTCCACTTCACCCAGTTCAATCCGGTAGCCCCGGATTTTCACCTGATGATCGATCCGGCCCAGATATTCAATGTTCCCGTCCGGCATCCATCTCGCCAAGTCACCGGTGCGATACATCCGTTCGTATCCTGGTTCACCACCCGAAAACGGATCGGCTACGAATTTCTCGGCCGTCAGTTCTGGATGGTTCAGATAGCCTCGGGCTACGCCGACACCGCCGATGCACAGCTCCCCTGCAACCCCGATCGGCTGCAATTGCTCCGTGCCTTCCTTGACGATGTACAGACGAGTGTTCTGAATCGGTTTCCCGATAGGAATCACTCCATATTCCTCATCCGGCTCGCAATCGAAGTACGATACGTCCACCGTCGCTTCGGTTGGTCCGTACAGATTGATCAGCTTCGCTCCGGCCAGGCTCGACACGAGCCGCTGGAACCTCGCCACATGCTGTGGCGGTAAGGCTTCGCCACTGGCAAAGACATGGCGCAGCGTGCCCAGCTTCGCTTGCATCACTTCTCGTGGCTGCTGCTCCACATACTCCAGGAACGCATGCAGCATGGCGGGCACAAAGTGCATCGTGGTTACACCACCGCGGGCAATCGTGTCCACGATGTCCTCCGGATTCTTTTCTCCGCCCACGGACAACAGGCTTACCTTCGAGCCGACCATCGACCACCAGAACAGCTCCCACACCGACACGTCGAAGGTGAAGGCGGTCTTTTGCAAAATGGTATCTTCTGCACTCAAGCCGTAGCGATCATGCATCCACAAAATCCGGTTCAGCACGGAATGGTGCTCTACCATGACGCCCTTCGGTTTTCCCGTGGAACCGGACGTATAGATGACGTACGCGACATGACGCGGCCCGGCCAGGGGCTCCAAATTTGATCCATCTTCGTGATAAATATTCTTGCCATCCTGCTCCTGACGATCCAGCACCAGCACCTGGCCGTCAAAACTCAGCGAGGCTTGCTCTGCCAGATGCGATTGTGTTAGCACCAACTTCGCGCCTGAGTCCTCCAGCATAAAGCGGATGCGATCAGCCGGATATTCCGGATCAATCGGCACATAGGCTCCGCCGGCCTTCAGGATCGCGTAGATGCCTACGATCATGTCTAGGGAACGGTGAACTAGTATGCCTACAGGCTGATCCGGCTGAACTCCTTCCGCACGCAGAGTCCGGGCCAACCGGTTGGCTCTTTCGTTCAGCTCACGGTAGGTCAGCGACTCTTTACCACACAGTACCGCCACTTGCTCCGGCGTGTTCGCGGCCTGCTGCTCGAACAGACTGCTTAGCGTTTGATTCTGCGGATAGGCTGCCGCCGTATCGCCCCACACCTGAACGATCTGTGCCTGCTCTTCCGCTGTCACCAATGCCAGCTCATTCACACGGATATCCGGGTTATCCACGATTTGTCCGATGACGTGGTCGATATGACCATAGATACGCTCCATTGCAGACCGGTTATACACCAGTGCATTGTACTCAAGTAGGATAGAGATATCCTCATCAGGCACGACAATCAGGTTAAAATCGTAGTTGGTTTGCTCTGTAAGTTCCACATGAGCAATAGAGAAGCCTGTATGTGCATCTGCTTCGCCGGAACCGCCCATCTGCTTCATCTGCTGCCCGATGGGATAGTTTTCAAAGACCATGATGTGATTGATCAGGTCTTGTTTTTGTTCAGTCCGTGCCTGAATGTCGTAGAGCGGGAACGTGTCATAGACACTGGAGGTCAAAGCCTGTTCCTGTGTACGCTGCACTACTTCAGCAAATGTAGCATCCGGTGTACTGCATATACGTACTGGGATCGTGTTGATAAACAAACCAATCATGCTCTCCACACCTGGAATTTCTGCCGGACGACCCGATACCACACTACCAAACACGACATCCTGATGATTATTGTATTTCTGTAAAATAACGCCCCAAACGCTTTGCAGCAATGTGTTAATCGTGACATGTTGTTGCTTGGCCATTTGGTTTAATGCGGCACTCCGCTCTTTACCTAGCATAAATGGCAACTTTTCTAAAACATAACCGGAATTTGAACTTTGACCGCTTCTGTTTGTGTCGTCATCCCGTTCTGTTACAGAAACTTGCGTATTCTCACCAGGCAACAAGGTTTGCTGTTCAAAACCTGCCAAATAGTCACTCCAATAACGGGTTGCTTCCTGTGCATCTTGATGTTCCAACCATTCGATATAGTCACTATACGGCTTGACAGGTGCGAGCTCTGGCTGCTTGTTCTCCAGCAAGGCAGCATATGCACCAAACACTTCGTCTGTCATCAGGGACAGGCACCAGCCGTCCATTACGATATGATGGAAGCTCCATACAAAACGGTATGAGCGATCACCCGTGCGGAAAACAGCTACGCGCATGAGTGCATCCTTGCCTAAATCAAAGCCTCTGGCTTTGTCCTGAGTCACAAATTCAGCTACCGCCTGTTCACGCCCTCTGACATCCTCATAACGGAAGCTCGGATTTTTTTGACGGTAGACAATTTGCAACGGTTGACCATGCCAGCCGCTGTAGAAATTCGTCCGTAATATCGCATGCCGGCTAACCAGCAGCTTTAAGCTTTCCTCGAATATAGATGGCGCAAAGTGGCCCTCAAGATCAAAGGTTGCCTGCTCAAAATACACGCCGGTTTCTGCATTCATCAAACTATGGAACAGCATCCCCTTTTGCATGGGGGTCAATGGGTACACATTTTCCAATTCCCCAACCGTCTTGGTCTGTTCCTTAATCGTATCGAATTGCTCCAGGGTCAGACCTTTAAACAGTACATCACTTGGAGTCAATTCGGCCTGCTCCCGTGTAACACAATGCTCGATCACTTCAAGCAGATTGGTTTTCAGCAGGTTGGCTAGCATGTGGACCGTATCCTTACGGAAGGCTCTGCCGTTATACCGAATGTCGAATTCCAGGATGCCGTTCGTGACAATCCCGCTCACATCGAGCGCATATTTCATCTTCGTCCGGTCACTCACGACTGATCCCATCGAGTAAGGAGACATCCGGATATCGCTGTTTGGCAAGTCTTGATCCAACTGTCCGAGATAGTTAAAGCTTACTTGTGGCTCGGCAAAAGCTTGGTGTTGACCAAGGTTCGGAACATCTGGTTGCTGACCAACGGCTTGGCCAGATTCACTCCAATATCTCCAGATTCCATAGCCCATTCCTTTATTCGGAATATGGCGCAGGCACTCTTTGACCTGTTTGATGCGTTCCGCCAAAGCGTGACCACGGCCGATGTCCAGCCATACCGGATATGGACTTGTAAACCAGCCTACCGTACGAGAAATGTCGGTATCCGGCAAAATGTTCTCCCGTCCGTGTCCCTCTAAATGAATCAGACTGCGTTCATGACCCGTCCACGTGTACAGCGTCATGCCTAGTGCAGTCAGCAGCAGATCGTTCACTTCCGTGTTATACGCGCGGTGTGCTTGCTTCAATAGTTTTGATGTCTCTTCTTCCGTAAGCTGAAAGACCACGGTATCCGTGTCAGCTAGGGTAAACGGTTCGGTCTGCGCTTGATCCTCAGGCAAACGTACCTGGTCAGCCAAAGCAGCTGCGTTCCATTGTTCCCAGTAGGCGCGCTCACTGTCCATGGCTGCGCTATTCGCATAGGTGGAAAGTTTTTGTGACCAGGAACGGAATGATTCCGTTTTGTCCGGTAATTGGAGTGCCTCTTTACGGATCGCCTGTTCATAGGCTACAGCCAAATCCTCAAACAAAATGCGCCATGATCCCCCGTCCACCACCAAATGGTGGATTGCTATGAGCAAATGATCCCCATCTGCACAGTGGAACAAGCCAGCCTTCAACAACGGCCCTTCATGCAGCTGGATACTCTTTTGAATTTCACTGGCTTTCGCCTCCATGGCTGCGCTGAGCGTGGCTTCATCTGTCAAGTTTGTAAAGTCCACCACGTCCAGGTGATACAGCTCGCCTTCCTGTATTCCGCGGTTCCAGGCTTCATAGCCTTGCTCGGTCTTGCTGAACACCATCCGCAGTGCATCATGGTGCGCTGTGAGTTTGTCAAGTGCCTGACGCAGAGCGGACTCATCAAACCCTTGCTCCCGGTGCAGCATCACCGCCTGATTAAAGTGATGTACGTCTACTTGCTTCTGGGCAAAGAACCCATGCTGGATCGGAGACAAAGTTGTTTCCCCGCTCACTTCTCCCTGATCTACCCTACGACTTACCTCGTGCATATGCGGTGCCAGTGTTGCGACGGTTGGATAACGGAACAAATCTTTCATGTCCAGCTTGTAGCCTGCCTGGAACGCACGCGATACGATTTGAATCGCCTTGATCGAATCGCCGCCCAGGTCAAAGAAATGGTCCAAAATCCCGACAGTTGGCACACCCAGGACGGACTGCCAGATCGCTACGAGTGCTCGTTCTACTACCGTACGTGGCGCTGCATAGTCTGCACCGCTGTGCAGACTGCCTTCCGGTGCTGGCAGGGACTTGCGGTCAATTTTACCGTTCGGTGTCAGCGGCATCTGCTCCAACCAGATGAAATACGACGGCACCATATAGCTTGGCAGCGCTTGTCCCAGCTTCTGTCTCAGCTCACTAGCTCCAAGCTCTTGACCTGCCACGTAGTACGCCACGAGCTGGGTTTGACCCGTTTCGTCCGTACGAGCCATGATGACTGCTTCTTGTACGGACTCCACCTGCAGCAGCTGCGATTCGATCTCGCCCAGTTCGATCCGATAGCCCCGAATTTTCACCTGATGGTCCATCCGGCCCAAATATTCAATGTTGCCGTCTGGCATCCATCTGGCCAAATCACCTGTACGATACATCCGCTCATGGCCTGCCTTACCACCAGCGAACGGATGATTTACAAATTTCTCGGCCGTCAGTTCTTCACGTTTCCAGTACCCGCGAGCCAAGCCTTCCCCGGCAATACATAACTCACCCGGCACACCGACGGGCTGCAACTCCCCACTTGCATTCAGGATATATATTTGCGTATTCGCGATAGGACGTCCAATGTTAATTTGTTGAGCATGGGTCAGTTCCTGTACGGTCGACCACACCGTCGTTTCTGTAGGTCCGTACATGTTATAAATGCGGGGACCGTTGATTTCTTGCAGTGCTGCAAGCAGCTTGGACGGCAGGGCTTCGCCCCCGACCATTATAGCCTTAACGCCTTGCAGCGCGCGGGAGCCTGCTTCATGCCCCAACAGCATTTGCAACCGGGACGGCGTCATTTGCAACATCTCAATATGATGATGAGCAATCAATTCACCCAGCGCCTGAGGATTCACCTGATGCTGGCTGTCGCCAAGCACGACCGTCATTCCGCCCAACAGAGGCAGGATGGTTTCCAAGACGAAAATGTCGAATGAAATGGTCGTGAGTGACAAAATCATTTTGCTGGCTTTAAAATCAATGACTTCGCGCATTCCTGTAATAAAGTTGAGGACCGAGCGATGCTGGAGCATAACTCCTTTCGGATTTCCGGTTGAACCAGAGGTATAAATGACGTAAGCCAAATGCTCTGGGCGGGTAATCACCTCCAGGTTACTGCTTTCTCCCTGATACAATGCTGCATCCTCAAGAAATAGGGTATTGGCATGGCATTGGTGCTCTTCTGCCAAATCACGATGGGTTAGAAGCACTGTGGCCTCGCTGTCTTCCAGCATGTATTGAATACGAGAGGACGGAAATTCGGGATCGATCGGCACATAAGCACCGCCTGCTTTTAGCACGGCCAGCAGACCTACGATCATTTCCACGGAGCGCTGCACCATCAGACCGACCAGTTTGTCAGGCCCTACTCCCTGCGCTTGAAGGATGCGTGCCAATGAATTCGCCCGTTCAT
>NZ_JBLZXB010000015.1:0-860 GCF_056099025.1 Paenibacillus sp. TSM33 | reverse complement strand
CCTGCTTTTAGCACGGCCAGCAGACCTACGATCATTTCCACGGAGCGCTGCACCATCAGACCGACCAGTTTGTCAGGCCCTACTCCCTGCGCTTGAAGGATGCGTGCCAATGAATTCGCCCGTTCATTTAGCTCCTGATACGTCAGACGCTGATGTCCAAACACCAGTGCCACTTGATCCGGCGTACACTCCACCTGTTCTTCGAACAGCTGATAGATCGTTTGATGAGACGGAAAGGCACAAGCGGTATCATTAAAGGCCGCTGTAATTTGCTGTTTTTCCGCTGCTGTGAGTAGTTTCAGCTCTTCCACCTGAACATGCGGGTTGAACGAAATTTGCTCCAAGAGACGCGCAAAATGTCCATACAGACGTTCAATACCTGCTTGATCAAAGCTAAGCGTGTTATACATAAAACGAATCTTGATGCCTTCACCCGGCATCACGACGACGTTCAAATCGTAGTTGGTTTCCTCTGTAGCCACCACGTTCGAAATCGTAAATTTATCCTGTCCCTCGCTGCCCAACTGCTCTACCTGCTGCTCCACCGGGTAATTTTCAAATATCATAATATGGTTGATTAAATCCTGCTTTTGCTCGGTCAGTGCCTGGATTTCATACAGCGGGAACGCATCATAGGCATTGGAAGCCAGCGCCTGCCGCTGTGTTCGTTTCATCAGCTCAACAAAGGTTTCACCTGGTTCAGACTGCACACGCACTGGAATCGTATTAATGAATAGCCCGATCATGTGCTCCACGCCTGGAATATCCCCTGGACGACCGGACACAACGCTGCCGAACACGACATCCGTACTATTGTTATATTTCTGCAACAGAACGCCCCATACGGTTTGAATCAGCGT
>NZ_JBLZXB010000014.1:0-77824 GCF_056099025.1 Paenibacillus sp. TSM33 | reverse complement strand
ATAGCCCGATCATGTGCTCCACGCCTGGAATATCCCCTGGACGACCGGACACAACGCTGCCGAACACGACATCCGTACTATTGTTATATTTCTGCAACAGAACGCCCCATACGGTTTGAATCAGCGTGTTGATCGTGACCTGATTTTGTTTTGCCACCCGTTCGATCTGCGCAACCAACTCTGGCTGGAATTCGCAATCCAGATCTTCAGCGACATATTCCCCGGTGTGCATCGATTTCGGCTGTGCTTTTTGCTGCGGAAGCGTAATTTGCTGCTCATAGTCCGCCAGATACCCACGCCAGTATTGCAAGGCTGCCTCACGATCCTGACGTTCCAGCCATTCAATAAATCGACTGAACGGCGTGACAGGCTCTAGCGCTGGCTCATGATCTGCACGCAGTGCCAAATAGCTGCCGAATACTTCCTGGGTCATAAAGGACAAACACCAGCCATCCATCAAAATGTGATGGAAGCTCCAAACAAAGTGGTACGTTTCATCCCCGGTTTGCAAAATCGAGACACGAATGAGCGCATCCTCTGCGAGGCGGAATCCTTTCGCTTTATCCTCGAGGACAAAAGCCTTCACCCGAGCTTCTCGTTCCTCTTTTTCTAGTCCGCGCAGGTCTTCATAGTACAACTCTCCGCTGCGATGGCGGAAAACGACCTGCACAGGCTCATCCTTCCAGGTGTTGATAACGTTCGTCCGCAATGCCTCATGACGCTGTACGAGCAGATCCAAGCTCTTGCCGAAAGTAACCACATCAAAACGCCCGTTCAATTCAAAGGTAGCCTGCTCAAAATAAGCCGTCGAGTTCTCATCCATCAGGCTGAAAAAGAGCATCCCCTTTTGCATCGGCGTCAAAGCATACACATTTTCCAGATCGCCCAGATCCCGCGTATCTTCCACCAATTGCTCCAGCTCGTCCAGCGTGACATGGTTTAACAGCACATCACTTGGGGTCAACACCGTTCTCTCTTGGGTGACGCAATGATGAATGATTTCTCGCAAGCCGGATGCCAGTAGTTCTCCAAGCCGTGCCATTGTTTCATGACGGAATTGCGTTGTGCCATAACGAATGGTAAAGAGTAACTCGCCATCCTCAATGACTCCATTGATATCCAGCGCAAAATCCATAGCCGCATTCGTGCTGACAGGCACACCAATGGAATAGGCGGAAGGCTGTAGATCATTGCCTTTGTAGTCCTGATCGAATTGACCCAAATAGTTAAAACTGATTTCCGGCTGAGCCTGTAACTGCACGCCTGCTTTTTCCAGCACGTTCATATCGGACAGGTAGCGTAAAATCCCATAGCCGATGCCTTTTTGCGGAATATGACGTAGCCCTTCCTTGGTCTGCTTGATCAGGCGAGCGATATGTCCCCCTTGTCCCAGACTTCCATCCAGTACAACCGGGAATTGGCTCGTAAACCAGCCGACCGTGCGCGTAATATCCACATCCGGTACAATAGCTTCCCGTCCATGGCCCTCCAGGTTGATCAGCACTCGTTCAGAACCAGACCAGTCATAGACGGCTTTTCCGAGCGCAGCCAGCAACAGGTCATTCATTTCCGTGTTGTATGCGCGATGAGCTTGTTTGAGTAGCTGCTCGGTTTCCTGTTTCGTCCAGCGAACCGTGACCACCTCACTGTCTCCGAGCCGTGCCTTGTCATTGGCAAAATCCTTCGGCAAAGGCTTCGCAAGGCTTGCTTCGGCTTGCTCGATATGCTGCCAGTAGGCAAGCTCCCGCTCCATCGTCGCCTGATTGGCATAGGCTAACAGCTGGTTGGCCCATACCTGGAAGGAATCTGTCTTATGCGGCAGCCGAATAGCTGTGCCGGTTTGACCTGCAACAGCCTGCTCATAACCAGATGCCAAATCCTCCAGCAAAATACGCCAGGATACACCGTCCACAACCAAATGGTGAATGACGATTAGCAAGTGGTCGCCCTCCGCGCACTGGAACAGACCGAGCTTCACCAGCGGACCCTTGCTCAAATGAATACTGGCTTGAATTTCACTCGCCTTAGCTTCAACAGCGGTGGATTCGTCTTCGACTCCGCCAAAATCTACAACATCCAGCGTGTATAGCTCGCCTTCCTCTACACTGCGGTTCCAAGCGACATAACCCTGCTCCGTCTCACGGAATACCGTGCGCAGTGCGTCATGATGCTGGACCATACGGTCCATCGTACGGCGTAGCGCGTCAACATCAAAGCGCCCGGCTCGGTACAGCATCATCGCCTGGTTGCTGTGGTGCAGGTCAACTGGCTGCTGCTCGAAGAACCACCGCTGAATAGGTGTCAGTTCCACCTGGCCTACGACTTCTTCCTGACTGGCCATCTTGCCATCGGTACGAAGCAGCGGACTGAGCGATGCTACCGTTGGATGACTGAACAGATCCTTCATGTTCAATCGGTAACCTGCTTGCAGCAAGCGAGATGATACTTGCAAGGCCTTGATTGAATCGCCGCCCAGCTCAAAGAAGTTATCCTGCGTGCCTACGGTTTCGACACCCAGTACTCCGGCCCATACCGCAGCTAATACCTGTTCTACCGTAGTTCGTGGTGCCACATAGGCTGCTCCGGTGTGGATGCTGCCTTCTGGTTCTGGCAAGGCCTTGCGGTCGATTTTGCCGTTGCTGGTCAGCGGGATGGCCTCCAGACGCATCAGACGTGCAGGCACCATATGCGCTGGGAGTCCTGCTTCCAGTGCGGCCTCTACTTCCTCGATCCGCAGCTCGGTTTCTCCCGTGAGGTATCCGCACAAATACTTGTGCCCACGCTCGTCCGTCCGGTCGATGACTACGGCTTGACGCACACCCGGTATCCGCTGGATCGCGGTTTCAATCTCGCCCAGCTCGATCCGGTAGCCCCGGATTTTGACCTGGTAGTCCATCCGGCCGATAAAGTCCACATGGCCGTCCGGCATCCACCGCGCCAAATCGCCGGTGCGATACAGTCGTTCACCCGGTACATATGGATTCGCTACGAATTTCTCGGCCGTTAGTTCCGCACGGTTCAGGTATCCCCGTGCGACCCCGAGCCCCCCGATGCACAGCTCGCCCAGTACACCGATCGGCACCGGATTCAGCTGGCTGTCCACGATGTAGAAGCGGGCGTTCAGCCACGCCTGACCAATCGGCACATTCCCGCTGCTTGGCAGCTTCGACAGCTCTTCGTCGTAGAAGCTGGAGTCAATCGCCGCTTCCGTGACGCCATAGCTGTTGATGATGCGGATATCCGCACCAAACCGTTCTTGCAGCACTCGGTAGTCCGTCACGCTACAGCTATCTGAGCTGGTGATCAGCAGCTCCAGACTGCTCATGTCCAGTCCGTGTTCATGCACATGCTGCATAAACGGTACGATCAAGGCTGGTGTGGATTCGAACACGGTAATTTGATAATCGCGAATCCATCCGTACAGACGGCTTGGATCAATCCGGTCGTCTTTCGGGCAGATGACCATCGTACCGCCGTTATAAAGCGCCCGTGCAATATCCCCGACGAACACGTCGAAGGAGAAGCTGGCCAGTTGCAGCAGTCGGACCGGGAACTGGTTCAGACGGTAATCCCGGCGATACGCCGCAGCTGTATTCACCAAGCTGCGATGCTCGATCATGACGCCCTTCGGTCGTCCCGTTGTACCGGACGTGTAGATTACATACGCCAGATCCTGCGGTTCATTGATCGGTTCAACATCCGTGACATCCCCGGTGTACAGCGATTCATCGTCTAGCGCCAATACAGTATGCAAACGCAGCCCTGTTACCGGTTCGGATGCTACTTTGATGTCAGACTTCGAATCTGATTTCAAGCTTATGCCATCATTCAAGCGGTCTCTTTCCATCGTCTCAGCGCCAGCCACTGTTTCCAGTTCGCCCTCAGTCTGCCCTCCAGCCAAGACCTGTCGGCTTTCCTCCAGCCAACCCTGTGCACGCTCTTGCAAGCCGATTTGCGTCAGCAGCACTGTCGCGCCGCTGTCCTCCAGCATGAACCGAATACGTTCGGACGGATAATCCGCATCCAGTGGTACATATGCACCTCCGGCTTTCCACACCGCCAATACGCCGACCAGCATGTCCACCGAGCGCTCGCTTAAAATACCGACAATCGACTCGCGTCCAATGCCCTCATTCCGCAATCTACGCGCCATTTGGTTCGCACGCTCGTTCAGCTCGCGGTACGTCAGCTGCCGCTCCTCGTATATCACTGCCACATGATCCGGCACAAGCTGCGCTTGCTCTTCCACATAGGCGTGGAACAGCGTTGCTGCTTCCTTCGCACTATCAGTCCATGCTGCTACGCCCACGGAACCAAAACCATCAATAATTTTCGTTTTTTCCGCAGCAATCACCAATTCAAGCTCATCCACCAGCGCATCTGGTCTGTGAATCGCTTCTTCAATCATATGCAGCAAATGCTCACGGATTTGCTCTACAGCTGTGCGTTCCAACACTCGCGCGTTGTACTCCAAATGGACATGGATTTCATCGCCTGGCACCACCGTAATGTTGAAATCATAGTTTGTTTGCTCTGACATGGAAGCATTGGTAATCGTAAAGCCATTCGTCCCACGGCTGCCCATCTGCTCCATGCGCTGTTCCACGGGGTAGTTTTCAAACACGATAATATGGTTCACCAGGTCCTGCTTCTGATCGGTCAGAGCTTGAATGTCATACAACGGATAAGTTTCATAGGCACGGGAAGCCAGTGCCTGCTCCTGGAGCTGCTTCATCAGCCCAGCAAACGTCATCTCTTTCTCACTATGAACTCGTACAGGAACCGTATTAATGAACAACCCAATCATTTTGTCGATGCCCGGAATATCTGCTGATCTGCCGGATACGACACTGCCAAATACCACATCCGGGCTGTTGTTATACCGCTGCAGCACAACGCCCCACGCTGCTTGCAGGAGTGTGTTGACTGTCACTTGCTTTTGCTTAACCAGCTTGTTCATCCGCTCCGTCACTTCACGGCCCAGTGTAAATGAAAGCTTGTCCGCTTCATATGCTTTAGCGTGACCGTCCAGCTGTTTGACCTGCGGCAATACGGTCTGCTGCTCAAAGCCCGCAAAATAATCACGCCAGAACCGTTCTGCCTCCGCGTTGTCCTGCCGATCCAGCCATTCAATATATTCGCTGTAGGGTGTTACAGGGGCAAGCTCCAGCTTGCGGTCTTCGAGGATGGCAAAGTACGTATGAAACGCTTCCCCGACAACCAGGAACAAGCACCATCCGTCCATCAAAATATGATGGAAGCTCCACACAAAACGGTACGACTCCTCACCTGTACGTAAAATAGATACCCGCATCAGCTCGCCTGAGCTGAAATGAAAGCCTTCGGCTTTGTCGCGCTCAGCAAAATCGACAATGTACGCGTCCTGCTCTTCTTGTCCCATTGAACGTATATCTTCAAAACGGAATCCAGCCGCTTTATGGCGGTACACTACCTGTAAAGGCTGCTCATTCCATCCGCTATAAAAATTTGTTCTGAATATTTGATGGCGCTCCACCAACTGGTTTAGGCTTTCGGCAAAAGCCTCCACTTGAAAGCGGCCTTGTAGATCAAATGTCGCCTGCTCAAAATATGCCCCGGATTGCGGCTCCATGAAGCCGTGGAACAGGATGCCTTTTTGCATCGGCGTTAACGAATAAATGTTTTCCAGTTCCCCGACAGCAGCTGTCTGCTCTACAATATGATCCAGCTCTCCGGCTGTCAGTCCCTGGAAGGACAAGTCGCTTGGCGTCAGCTCCGGCAACTCTTTGGCCACACAGTGAGCCAACACCTCACGCAAGCTCTCCTGCAGCAAATCCGCCAGCTTTTTAATTGATTTTTCTATAAACATTTTGTTGCTGTAGCTGATCGTCAGTTCCAGGGCACCGTCCGTGATCATGCCGTTGATATCCAGAGCGTACCGCTTGGCCAACGTGTCACTCATAGAAGCTCCGACGGAATAAGGAGACATACGGAGTGCATTCTGCTTCAAATCCTGATCGAATTGGCCGAGATAGTTAAAGCTGATTTCCGGCTCGACCACAAAAGTGGCTTCTTCTGCCCTGTCAGCAAGATATCTCAAAATCCCGTATCCAATCCCTTTATGCGGCAGACGACGTAGCTCTTCCTTGACGTTCTTGACACGTTGTCCCACATTCCGGTCCTCGCCCATATCCAGGACCACCGGGAATTGGCTGGTAAACCAACCGATCGTGCGCGTAATATCCATATCCGGCAAAATGGCTTCCCGTCCATGTCCCTCCAAGTTTACAAGTACCTGACCGATGCCTGCCCACTCCTGAACGGCCGTGCCCAGAGCGGTGAGCAGCAGGTCGTTTGCTTCCGTATTGTAGGCCCGATGGGCTTGTTTCAGGAATTGTTCCGTTTCTTCGACCGTCCACGCTACGGTCAGGGTACGATCATCGCGAAGCTGTGGTTTGGCCTGAGACTTACGGGTGTAATCCTTAGGCAATGCCTCCTGTGCAGCACCAGCTCGCTCCACCTGCTCCCAATACGCCCGTTCCTTCTCCAACGCAGTGCTGTTCGCATAAGCTGACAGCCGATCTGCCCACAGGCGGAAGGAATCCGTTTTATTCGGCAAGCGGACAGACTCGCCCCGTAAAGCCTGCTCATAGCCGGATGCCAGATCCTCCAGCAAAATACGCCAAGACACGCCGTCGACCACCAAATGGTGGATCGCCACCAACAAATGGTCTCCATCAGTGCAACGGAACAGACCCAGCTTCACCAATGGGCCTTCGGACAGGTTTATGTTGTTTTGAATTTGAGTTGCTTTCGCCTCAATCGTCGCGCTCAGGAGGGCTTCATCCGTCAAATTCCTAAAATCCAGCACGTCTAGATGATACAGCTCGCCTTCCTGTATTCCACGGTTCCACGCTTGATAGCCTTGCTCGGTCTTCCTGAACACCATCCGCAATGCATCGTGGTGCTCCGCCAACTGGATTAGCGCCTGATGCAAAGCAACTTCGTCAAAGCCCTGCTCCCGGTGCAGCATAACCGCCTGATTAAAGTGATGCGCATCTACATGCTCCTGTTCAAAAAACCAATGATGGATCGGAAGCAATGCCGTTTCCCCGCTCACTTCTCCCTGATCTGCCATACGACTTGCCATCTGCGGTGCCAATGCTGCGATGGTTGGACACCGAAGCAGATCCTTCATATCCAGCTTGTAGCCTGCCTGGAACGCACGGGATACGATTTGAATCGCCTTGATGGAATCGCCGCCCAGGTCAAAGAAATTGTCCAAAATACCGACGGTTGGCACGCCCAAGACGGACTGCCAGATCGTTACGAGTGCCCGTTCCGGCGCGGTATAGGGCGCTTCATAATCCGCTCCGCTTTGCTGGCTGCCTTCCGGTGCTGGCAGGGACTTGCGGTCGATTTTACCGTTCGGTGTCAGCGGCATCTGCTCTAACTGAATGAAATACGACGGCACCATATAGCTTGGTAGCTCTCGTCCCAGCTCACTTCTCAGTTCACTAGCTTCCATTGCTTGATTGGCCACATAGTACGCCACCATTTGTTTTTGGCCCGTTGTTTCGTCCGCACGGGCCACGACGGCCGCTTCACGTACCGACTCCATCTGCAATAGCTGTGATTCGATCTCGCCCAGTTCGATCCGGTAGCCTCGGATTTTAACCTGGTGATCCATCCGTCCCAAATATTCAATATTGCCGTCCAGTGTCCATCTCGCCAAATCGCCTGTACGGTACATCCGTTCATAGCCCGCTTTGCCTCCGGCAAACGGATTTTGCACGAATTTCTCCGCCGTCAGATCTTCGCGATTCCAATACCCACGAGCCAAGCCTTCCCCTGCTATACATAATTCGCCCGGTGTACCGACTGGCTGCAACTCCCCACTTGCATTCAGGATATATATTTGGGTATTCGCAATGGGACGTCCTATATTAATGTCTTGAGCATGTGTCAGTTCCTGTACAGTCGACCAAACCGTCGTTTCTGTAGGTCCGTACATGTTATAAATACGGGGACCCTTTATTTCTTGCAGCGCTGCGAGCAGCTTGGACGGAAGAGCTTCACCTCCCACCATGATTTCCTTCACGCCCCGTAGCGCGTGGGAACCTGCTTCATGATCCAGCAGCATCTGCAGCCGGGATGGTGTCATTTGCAACATATCAATAGAATGATGGACAATCAACTCACCAAGCGCCTGAGGGTCCACCTGATGCTGGTGGTCGCCAAGCACAACCGTCATTCCACCCAACAGCGGCAAGATGGTTTCCAAGACAAAAATATCGAATGAAATGGTCGTCAGTGACAACATCGTTTGGCTCGTTTCAAAGTCAATGACTTTGCGCATTCCTGTAATAAAGTTGAGGACCGAGCGATGCTGGAGCATAACTCCTTTTGGATTTCCGGTCGATCCAGAGGTATAGATGACGTAAGCCAAATGATCTGGGCCAGCAATCAACCCCAGGTTGCTGCTTTCTCCCTGATACAATTCCGCATCCTCAAGAAATATGGCATTGGCATGGCAAGGGTGCTCTTCTGCCAGATCACGACTGGTCAGAAGCACTGCCGCCTTGCTGTCTTCCATCATGTATTCAATACGAGATGACGGAAATTCGGGATCAATCGGCACATAAGCACCGCCTGCTTTTAGAACGGCCAGCAGACCTACAATCATTTCCACGGAGCGTTGCACCATCAAGCCGACCAGCTTGTCAGGTCCTACTCCCTCTGCCTGAAGTATGTGTGCCAATGAATTCGACCGTTCATTCAGTTCCCGATAAGTCAGACTTTGATTTCCAAATATAACCGCTGTCTGATCCGGTGAACGTTCTGCCTGTTCCTCGAATAGCTCATGAATCCCCGCATCGTGTGGAAAAGGGACAGCTGTCGCATTAAATACATCCATAATTTGAGTCCGCTCTTCGTCACTCATCAGTGACAACTCCTGAATCCGCTTCTGTGGCCCTTTCACCATGTGCTCTACCACACTCAAAAATTGGTGAATCATTCGGGCAATCTCCTGCTCGCTGAACAGCTCAGTCCGATAATCCAGTTGCAATACAAGTTTATCGTCATCCAGCATGTCTATCATGGCAATATCGAAGTCGCTCACCGTATCTCCGCAGAAATCAGTATGTACCTGCTGAATAGCTTCATCAAAACGAGAGAAGCTCAGCGTACGGTACTGAATGGTAACGCCAAACAGGCGGCCAATATCTGTGCCGCTTTGCTGTTCACGCAAATCCTGCATGATTTTGTTATACGGATAACGCTGATGCCGCAGAATGGACGCCTGCTCCTTGCCTACCCCGTGCAGGAAAGTGAGCAACTCGGATTCCGGCTCAACTTGCAGACGTGTAGCCACAGTGCTGACGAACATGCCCATTGTATTTTTTTCCTTCTTTAACGTGCGGTTAGCATACAATGTACCAACGGTTAAATCTTGTTCACCTGTCGTTTTATGTAAATAGATATACAGAGCAGCTAGGAAAAATGTAAAAATACTGATATTATGCGCTTCGCAAAAAGTCGTGACACCACGATATAATTCGTGCTCCAGTGTATAAACCTCTCGGCGTGCAGCCGTGCTTACCGTGAGCGGATTGTACGACTTTAGACCTGTAACCTCCGGCAAGTCGGCAAATTTCTCCGTCCAGTACATCTTGTCCTTTTGATAGCGCTCTGATTGCTCGTAGCTTTGCTCCGTCTGAATAAAATCGAGATATGAGTTCGCTGGAGCCGGCGTATTTGAACCTGTATCATGAACAATACTCATATAGTTCCCCGTAATTTCATTAATGGCCTGCTCCATCGTAACGCCGTCAGAAATTATGTGATGCATCTTGAAACTAAACCAGGTATCTTCTGCCCCCAGCTGCAAAATTACAAACCGATACAGCTGCGAATCCAGTAAGGGGAATGGCTGTGCGTTATGGTGGCTCACCCATAGCTCTGCTTCCTCTTGGGTAACCTGGAGGGTTTCTATGTTTTGAGCAGCAAACGGCTCCACGTATTGATAGGGAATGCCGTCCCGAATCGTGATTTTGATACGAAAAGAATCATTTTGTGCAATAACCTGGTTCATTGCCTGCTGCAATGCATCTATGCGAACTCTTCCCTTGATTTTAACAGTGGTAATAATCGTAGACGTGTTGCGATTGGGATACACAAGCTCCGTGTACCAAATACGTTGCTGTGGCTGGCTTAATGTAAACAATTGAACATTGTGCTGAGTCATACGTATCTCTCCTCGCAAAATAGATATGGGTAAAAGTAACTCTGCTTAAATGACCTCCCCCTTGGCAAGGAACGGTCATGCGAGTCTTTTCTCCGGCATTGAATTGCCAATGGAAGTCGGCAAAAGCGACCACTCCTGATATACCATTAAGATCTGAGTGCGCATACTTGTTATAATCTTCTTTTTTCACACTTTCGCAGTGCAAGCTTTTTTTAGTTGGACAAACATGATGAAAAAACTCTGATTCTGGATGGATGAATATGTGCATGGAATGGGAACATTTTTGGATTATGCTGTAAGTGCATCTTGGTGGTGGGTTGTAGAATGGTTGCCGCAATGTTAACAACGTAGTGTGTCGTGATCTGTGCTGTCTGAATCTTGGCTTGAGGGTATCGATAATATGAGACGTATGAGCTACTGCAGCGTGGTTAGGAGCGTAATTCTAGGCTGAAAGGGGCAAAAACTCACGACTGCGCTTATGACTTCCTGATTTTGTACATGGATAAAAAAGTGACGGTCATCGGAAGGGCTAGCGAAATTTCCAAGCTGCTAAGGAAACGTTTCGTGTTTTCTGCATCAAATGAAGCTCTTCGGTGAAAGGTTAGTCCGAATAAAATAGGAGTGTCTTTGGAATACGGAAGATATGGAACAGATTTACCGAATATGATGTTATGGACAGATAATCTTGCAGTCTTGTTTATACAACTGCCATGATTTTTTTGGATACAGTCATTGCTCCCATACTGTGTCTACACAAGAAAACAGCTTATGTACTTATGAAGCCATTTTAAGCAAGGCTCGCATGTCCGGGAAACAAATAACTGGGTCTTCTCAGTCAGACTTAGATCACGATTTTCAAAAACACAGACACGACCGAGTCCCCATAAAAATTTCTCACATCCTCTTGTTGTCCATAATATAGCAATAAATCCTTATATCTCTTCTTTACTCCCAATACTTTCTAGCTATTTTAAATATACAAACTTTAAAACCGATTAACATGGGACATAAGTTCTAAATTGATAGATTTCATAAAATTAATAAAAATCCTATATAATTACATTATTTTTATATCTTTAAATGCAAGAATTCCACTTTTTTATTAAATTGAATATTAACATGACAAGTTAATGTGTTTTAGAACAAAATTTTTGATTTTATAATCGGTAAAATAAAAATGATGTATGCTTGCACGAAACTCCAAACCCCTTGCACCAAAACAAATTTTACGTTACATATCATTAACACAAATATAATAAACCGTTCCTGACACCATCCGACAAATTTCAACTTTTTCAGCAACGCTCTTTAACTACCAAATAATGAGATTTATTTGCTCTAGCTAAATTAATTCAAAATTAATAACTCTCATTTTTTAAATAGATAGTGATTTTTTTAGATCTTTTGAACTAATTCCCAAGCAAAGTTTTCTTTAAATTTTCTCTCGAAATTTCGATTTAGGTTAAATATTCTCTCATTTCACCTATAAATTTTATTTTTTTATTAATAGAAACGTTTTGATTTTCCATTAAAACTTTAGATTTTTAGAAATTTTATAACTTATGGACCATTTCTTTTGTAAAATGTATTAACTCAAAAACACAAAATAGCAAGTCTCCATGTGGCAGGAAACTTGCTATTTTTTTAAGTTTTGACGACTTGACCCTAAATAATGAAGTTAATATTGACACAGTGGAAGTAACGACATATTGGTTTGTGATGATGGATACTTTGTACAAATCGAATCGTTTTTGTGCCGAGCGCATCACGACCGAGTAAACCTTCTGCCCTGTGACCAGAAAGGATCAAACGCTAATTGATTGGATATTTTCATTGTAATTTTACCTTGATATGATACTGATGGTTTCTATCATTGTTTCCCTAAGATTGTATTTTTCAGGATACATGTTCAAACTGGCTGTTGTATAAATCGGCATAGAATCCGTCTTTACCCAGCAATTCCTCATGATTACCTGTTTCGATAATGTTACCGTCCTTCATGACCAGAATCAGATCGGCGTTCTTAATCGTTGAGAGACGGTGGGCAATCACAAAGGAAGTTTTCCCAACAGTAAGTCGGTCCATCGCTTGTTGAATCAGCAACTCCGTACGCGTATCGACCGAGCTTGTGGCTTCGTCCAGAATGAGCATGGGTGCATCTTCAATCATGGCTCTTGCAATGGTAATCAATTGCTTTTGACCAGCAGAGAGATTGGCTTTGTCGTCTAGCACTGTATCATAGCCCTGCGGTAGAGTTTTAAGGAAGCTGTGCAGACCCACTGCTCTACATGCGGCTTCAACCTGTTCATCGGTAACATGCTCTTTGGAAAAGGCGATATTCTCACGAATCGTTCCTTCAAACAGCCATGTATCCTGCAGTACCATACAGAATAATTTATGAACATTCTCACGTGTTAATTGGCTGATCGGAGTTCCATCAATATAAATTCCCCCTCCGCTCAGCTCATAGAACCGCATGAGTAAATTCACGAGCGTCGTCTTACCGGCACCTGTAGGGCCAACAATGGCGATTTTCTGTCCAGCTTCAGCTTTCATAGAGAAGTCTTTGATAATCATATGGTCTTCATTATAACCGAAACGGACATGTTTAAATTCGACATCCCCTTTGGCGTTTTCCAGCTTCATGGACTTGTCGCTCTCATCCACCAATTCTTCTTCACCCAGAAATTCGAATACACGTTCACTAGCAGCTGCCGCCGATTGCAAATTGGTTGCAGCCTGCGCCAACTGTGACAAGGGCTGTGTAAACAGACGAATATACACCATAAAGGCCACGATCGTTCCGATCGTTATAACATGTTGGTTCACCAGCAAAGCACCCACGATACAGACCGCAACATAACCGAAATTCCCGATGAACATCATAACCGGCATCATCAGGCCAGACATGAACTGGGATTTCCATGCATTTGTATACAAGCGGCCATTAATGCCATGAAACACTTCTTTGGCTGCTTTTTCTCCGTTATATACCTTGACTACGTTATGACCAGCATAAGTTTCTTCGATATGACCGTTGATCTGGCCAAGCTCTGCTTGCTGTGCTACAAAATATTTTTGTGAATGCTTCATAATTACCGTCATCAGTGAAAAACCGATCAGCGTAGCTACAATCCCGGTAATGGTCATGATCCAGTTCGTATACAGCATCATAATCAATGCACCCACAAAGGTTGCCAGTGCGCTGACAAGCGTGCCGAGACTGTTGTTTAATGTTTGTCCGATAGTATCGACATCGTTGGTCACACGGCTAAGCACACTCCCATAGCTCGTAGCATCAAAATACTTCAAAGGCATATGGTTGATTTTTCGGGACAGCTCTGTTCGCATCTTCTTTGTAAGACGCTGTGACACGGTTACCGTAATGAATCCTTGGAGATAATTAAAGATAAGGCCGAGACCATACAAAATCACCAACACAAGAACAATCTTTTGAACAGCATTCACATCAATCCCTGTTACGATTCCTTCCTGGATCAGGTTGGCAATATCACTGAGCTTATCCGGGCCAATCACGTTGAAGACGGAACCGGCCAGCGCCAGCACCATAGAGAGTATGATCATAGGCATATAGGCCTTGATATAGGATAAGAGCTGGCGGATGTTCTTTTTAAAATCATTCGCTTTTTTACCAGTCCCCATCCCTTCCGTAAGACCTCCACCCATGGGACCTCGCTGTTTCATTTCGGTGTGCTTACTGCCGACGGTGTGTTCATTCTTGTCCATGTACGAGTTCCTCCTTCGAAAGCTGCGAATAAGCGATCTCCTGATAGGTGCTGCAATTCGCCATCAGCTCTTCATGTGTACCGTTCCCTACAATCTCGCCCTGCTCCAGCACGATAATCCGGTCAGCGTCCTTAATGGTGCCTATGCGCTGAGCCACAATGAGTGTCGTAGCATGACCGGTTTCTTGTTTAAGCGCAGAGCGCAGAATCCGGTCTGTTCTGTAGTCCAGGGCCGAGAAGGAATCATCGAAGATATAAATCTCCGGCTGACGGTAGATGGCACGCGCAATGGACAGACGCTGCTTTTGACCACCGGACACGTTCGCTCCACCTTGTGAAATCCGTCCTTGATACTGACCGTCCATTTTTTCGACAAACTCCGTGCCTTGGGCAATCCCGACGGCGGTTTTGACGAGTTTCTCCGAAGCTTCTGCTCTTCCGTTATCGCCATACGAAACATTGGATGCCACTGTACCGCTGAAAAGTACGGCTCTCTGTGGGACATACCCGATTTTGTTATGGAGTGTCTGCTGCTTATAGTTTCTGACATTCACGCCATCCACGAGTACCTCTCCCTCAGTCACATCGTAGAAACGAGAAATCAAATTGATTACGCTGGTTTTACCGCTGCCTGTTGCGCCAATAAAGGCAACCGTCTCGCCCTGTTTTGCCGTAAAGCTAATGTTGCGAAGCACAGACTCCTCCGCATCCGGATATTTGAAGCTGACATTACGGAACTCCACCTGACCCGTAACGTCCTCTTTTCCAGCTGTCTCATGCCCGTCAATGATGCGGGATTCGGTATTCAATACCTCCATAATCCGTTTGGCAGAAATCGAAGCTCGAGGCATCAGGAAGAATATCATACTTACCATCATAAAGGCCATGACCACCTGCACCGCATAAGAGGAGAATACGACCATATTAGAGAATAGCGTAATGCGGTCCGGCACGGCCGCTCCGTTAATCAGGTAAGCGCCAATCCAATAGATAGAGACACTCAAACCCGACATAATAAATGTCATACCCGGACCAACCATTGTCATTAAGCGGTTCGCAAACAGGTTTGTATTCGTTAATTCGGTATTGGCCTGCCCGAACTTCTCCTCCTGATACTGATCTGCATTATAAGCACGCACTACCCGAAGCCCGGTCAGATGCTCACGTGTTACCCTGTTCAGATTATCAGTGAGACGTTGGATTTTTTGGAAACTGGGGAGAGCGAAAATAACAATGACACTCAGCATCAGAATCAGGACAGCCACAGCCACTCCTGTAGAGGCGGTCCACTGCCAGTTTTTATCTGCGATCTTTGCAATGGCCCACACGGCCAGAATCGGCGCCTTGATGATCACCTGCAGCCCCAGTGCAACCACCGTTTGAATTTGGGTAACATCGTTCGTGGAACGGGTAATAAGGCTGGCTGTTGAAAAGCTGTTCATCTCTTCCATCGAAAAAGATAAGGCCTTGTCAAAGACCATCGCACGCAGACGCATGGCCAGCCCTGCCGCGACCTTTGCCGCAAAATAGCCGACAATAATAGATGCAATCATACTGCCGACAGCACATAACAGCATATAAATACCGGGAATCAACAGTTCCGACATCGGCGTTCCTGCAGTTTGCAGCTTGGTTGTAATTTCGGCCATATAATCAGGCAGCTTCAAATCCAGCCACACCTGCACAACGATGAAGGCCAAGCTGCAGAGCACGAACATCCATTCATTTTTCTTGAGATATTTAAATATCTTGAGCATTCTGTTCTTCTCCTTTATCTGAAAATCTTAGGTGTTTGGTGCAATTAACGTATCCTGTATACGTCCTCTACATAGGAATTTAGCTTTTAGAGACAATAAGCTTGATGAGTCGGATAAACTCTTTGGCATCCTGTTCGTCCAGCTTTCGAAGAATTTTCTCGCTCCATGCGACTCCTTCGTTATACCTGTCAATCATAAATTGCTTGCCTGAATCCGTAATGAATACAATCACCTTACGTTTGTCGTTGGCATCCGTACGTCGTACAACCAACCCTTTCTTCTCCAAACTTTTCAGCGCCGTTGCTATCCGTCCCGTACTGACGGACAAGTATTCGCTCAAATGGCCCGAAGTAACCCCGTCCTGATGACTCAACGCAATGAGAATTCCCATTTCACCACGAGAGAAATGCACTCGTTCCTCTAATGCCGGTTTGCGTGATTTGACGATACACTCGAATAATTCGGTTGCTGATGCTTTATAGTCCATTGGCCGTACCACCTTCTGTATTTATCTTATACTGTAAGATAATAATGATATCCGGATATAAAGTCAATTCGGGAAAATATGTAATGGTTGAAGTTTCATGACCATTCACGACCTAGAAGTTGAATGAATCGAATAGAATGAAAGTGGGGAAATTTTAAAGACTCTATTGAAATGGCGGAGCAATCCAGCAGTGAACTGCCAACATATCGTTTCTGGAGGAATGCGAACAGGGATTTTCATTGCAATGCAACAGAAACAAAGAGACGACGACAAGGAATTTGACACTTTACTCAGTTATTCACGGAAAAAATCCAAGTAAATATGCTCTACGAATATCGCTGGGGGTTGAACCGATGAGTTAGATTTGTTGGTATAGCGTTATAGCTCATTGGAGACAAGGAATACGATGGAATTCTGCCTCCTCATCGTCAATGTAAATCGGGACAAATAAAAAAGCCGCGATTTTCGCAGCAATCATTTTCCTATTTACAATGGTTTGTTTTACAATTGAAGCAGCAGGTTGGCCGTTGGCTAAGCGAAGATCCTGGCCCGCCCATAGTGACATATATTCGGGGCAGTTCGCTTTTGCAGCCGCCTGACGAATGTCCCGGGTCATCGCGTTTTAAATAGGGTAAGCAGGAATTGTTCTCTTTCAATTATAGAAAAACTGGCGCCGAACGGAAGATCGACACCAGTTTTTGACCGTACAGCTTATCCCAATATAGTGGCTTGACTAAGGAAATGCTGAATGAGATTCAACCGATTGCTTAAACGATGTTAGAATGATGCTTTTAGGCAAATTATTGATTAGTGCTATTCAATAGATTCAAGCTTCCATTGTTGATTATAATTGGATGTATACCGCCATTGCTGAATAGGAACTCCCTCTGCCGTTGATAGGCCTGTGACATCAGCTGGCTTATTCGAAATGACAGGAGTGATTCGATAGTAACCATCTCCTGTAGAGATAAAAGCAAATTTTTGTTGATCTTGGCCAGTACTAGCAGCCAGTTGGAATTTAGCGCCATGATCAAGAGAGCCATTTGTTATCTCAAGTGAACGTCCACTCTGCATATTCTTGATACTGTATTGACCGCCACCTAGATGTGTAACACTCCATTGTTGATTTGCTTCACCTGTATAGGTTGATTTAATTACACTTGTACCTTCTATCGTATTATCGGTTTCCATGGCCTTGCCGTCCAAACGCACAATGAAACGATAAATACCATCAGAAACATTTCCATCAGGAATGCTTGCCAGATCTCCGCTGCCGGCCGGCCGGGTATAGAGAAGAGTTCCGAAACCAAGTTGATCAAACGTTGATGGGTACTTCAAATTTGGTCCACCTTCGGTACCCTCCAGAGCCATTCGGGCAGCAATATTGGGTGCAGACAGACCTTTCCGATTGACATAATGGTTATAAATCATCACCCAGATGGGACGCATTTCATTACGACTGGCAGGCGATATTCCAGATTGAATATTTAACGAACCGTTTCTACCTGATCCCCATTCATAAGTTGCAAATGGCACATCCTCGCCATTGTTGTACTTGGCAACATATTCAGCAGCACGCAGGAAACGATTGTCCGCCCATCCATAAAGGTCATCCCCCTGATTCCATGCCATTTCAGCAATTGTTGCCATTAAACCAACACCTAATTGAGTATGCGCTTGGTCCCTTCCGGATTCTTGCCATTGGGCAAGCCCATCAGGATGAAGGAATGGGATCGCATTATAAATGGACCCATTTCCTGCACCATTTTTAAAATATTCAACACCGATATCATAAATATCCCGGCGGTCACAGAATATTCCGATTGCAATGGTGGCCGCCATATTACTTAGATCCCAGTTCGCCCAGTAATTCTGTATATATGAATCATTATGACTATTGCCGTATTCATTGCCAATAAGGAATCTCTCATTCAATGGTTTGTAAAATACAGTAAGAAGCATGTTCTGCATTTGTTCCACATTAAACCCCGGATAATCTCTCATAAGTTCTGCTGCATTAGCCAACTCATATCCATAAATTCCCGCCGCTAAGTAGCGATCAGCATTGCCGGAGATCGTTTTAAGATTAGAAGACCAGGCATTCAAAATATCACGAGCTGTATCTCCATTTGCGGCGTCCCCTGTAATTTTCCAACGAAGTGCATTCTGATATGCACGAGCTATATCATTGTAAAACACAGCTACATTTTGCCCACTTCCTCCCCGGATAATGGTAGAAGTAGCGCGTGGTTTCCATCCAGCCTGTGAAAGTGGGCTGGACAGCAATTGATTCCAACCATCCAAGTATGGTTGTCTGCCTTCATGAATCATTTGCTTCATTCGGTCAAAATCTTCTTTCGTATGTAATAGACCAGGATGAGCAAATCCAGTGGATGCTGCAGCTTTAGGCAATGTTTCCTCAGTGAATCCAAACGCACTTATTACTAGGCAAAAAACAATGGATACTAATAGTGTTCTTTTCAGCATTTACATTCTCCTTGTATTAGTGTATTTAAAATAAGTCTTTTGCTATATTTTTCCACACCTCTCTTTTATGTAATTCTCCTTTGAGTTGGTATATATACCTGTTTTTTCTGCGCTATTATGTTTATCGGTACTTCAATGTTTGATAATAGTAATTCCTTAAAAAATAGTTCTTTTGAACTGTTAACTTAAGGATTTGAAAGGCAAAAAATTGTTAACACAAAAAAGCCTCCAATAGGCGACTTCTTAAATAGGACTTTTTTATGTCCCCGTCACAGTCGTTCCAACTTTGTAGTTTTTTCTACTATCCAGCTGGCAAGACCGGTTGGGGAATCACTTAGTGCAAAAGCCAGCGTTTCCGGCTTCATTCTATGAAGGGCGCTATAAGCACCTTCTCGGTCCAACCACCCAGCTACGCTGTCAAAGTAAGCTTGCTCTTCCTTGCTCCACACATTACAAAAATTGACATTTCGGATGAAAATAAGTAGTATAATTAGAAAGATTTATACAAAAAAACGAGACCTTCCTCGTTCCCCTCTATTTCGAATTTCTGATCCTACCTATCTATTTTAAGGAGTGAAAATGCTATGCGCGCACGAACGTTAAAAGCGAGTACAAGGAATGTAATCGGTAGCTATTACAAATGGATCGCGGCTGGTGTGATTGTAACTCTCACGGGATGCTCGCTTGCATCCGCCGCTCCTTCACCCTCACTCTCATCCTCAAGTAAAACTAATGAACCTACCTCCTCCCTAGTTACATTTCATTTGCAAGAGGCTACGATTGCTCAGATGCAGGACGCGATGAAGTCAGGAGCACTGTCGAGTGTCGAGCTCACAGCCATGTACCTTAACCGGGTATATGCCTATGATTCTAGTGGCATTCGGCTGAATTCCATCCCTGTTCTGAATCCTGACGTACTAAAAGAAGCCGCTCAGGCTGATCAGCTAAGGGCACAGGGGATGAATACTGGGCCTCTACAAGGCATCCCCTACACGGTTAAAGACAGTTATAAAGTTAAAGGACTAACTGTCGCTTCTGGATCTCCAGCTTTCAAAAATCTGATGGCAAAAGATGACGCCTTTACAGTAGATAAGATACGCAAATCCGGTGGAGTGTTAATTGGTAAAACCAACATGCCACCAATGGCAGCAGGTGGAATGCAAAGAGGCGTTTATGGCCGTGCTGAAAGTCCGTATAATCCAGATTATTTGGCTGCCGCCTGGTACTCTGGCTCCTCTAACGGATCTGGCGTGTCGACGGCCGCCAACCTCGCTGCCTTTGGTATGGGAGAAGAAACAGTATCTTCTGGAAGATCACCAGCATCTAACAATGGTTTAATTGCCTACACACCATCACGGGGCTTAATCTCGATTCGGGGGAATTGGCCGCTTTTCCCTATACGGGATGTCGTTGTCCCACATACGAGGACTGTCGAGGACATGCTCCGCTTGCTTGACGTGATTGTTGTAGAGGATAAAATCACTAAGGGCGATTTCTGGCGAGAACAGAAAGCCGTTCGCCTCCCTTCTGTCAACAGTATCCGTCCCAATTCATATCTAGAGCTGCGAAATACTCAAGCTTTGAAAGGCAAACGCATCGGTGTTCCGAAAATCTATATCGGTAAGGACCATGAAACCACAACTCCGATCAAATTTAGACCTTCAATACAAGCATTATGGGAAAAAGCTGTAAAGGATTTAACTGCTCTTGGAGCTGAAGTAGTGGAAGTTGACTTCCCCTTGCAAGTGAATAGCGAGAAGGACCGACCAACAGCAAAAACACCTGAAGAACGTGGTCTGATGCCGGCAAAGTGGAGTGAAAAGGAATTCGGGTTGCTTAATCCTTATGCAGCTGAGGAATTCCTTAAAAGTGTGGGCGATCCGAATTTCCCGTCATGGGCTAATATCGACCCTGCAACCGTCTTCCCGAATCCGCCCGGATCGGTAGATGCCAAACGTGGCAGAGACCTTGGTCACTATGACGTATTCATTGAAACTATAAAGAAAGGCGTCACCCCTTACGAACAAATTCCTCAATTTTATGAAGGGCTGCGGGGACTGGAAAATGTACGAAAGATTGATTTTGAAAATTGGATGAAGCAAAACAACCTTGATTTTATTGCTTTCCCCGCCAATTCAAATATCGGCAAAGCTGACTCCGATGTGAATGAAACGTCTTATGAGGAGGCTTGGGAGAATGGCAACTATTTCTCCAATACGAATTTCCTTCTACGCGAGTATGGGATCCCAAGTGTGTCTGTGAGTATGGGCGCCATGAAGGATACTGGTATGCCCGTCAATCTGACGATGGCAGGTGCCGCATATAGCGATAATGACCTGCTTCGATACGCTTATTCCTATGAGCAGGCAACCAAAAACCGTCCTATTGCAACACGAACGCCAGCGCTTGAGGATGAAACCTTTTCCTATAACCCGCAAACTGCTCTCCCACCCTCTAAACGTAAGGAAACAGAAGCCCCTGCACTTAAGTTGAATGCTTCGATCAAGGACGATATTCTCGCTTTGGAAGGTTCAGTAACAGATCAAAGCAAAATTGCTCAGCTCAAAGTTTATGTCAATGGCATGCGTGTCGCTATTACAGAAGATAACGCTAATTGGTCAGCAGCGCTTCCAACTACTAAATACAAACAGGGTGGCGCCTCCCAAGCCGATACACTGCATATTCTCGTGCTGGCGAAGGATATTTACGGAAATACCTCTGCTCAAATCAAGTCTGTCACTTTACTCTAATGACCAAGGACATCATCGAACTTACTTAGTTGTGGTTCCCTGACCGTAAGATAGCATTAGGAAAGATATCGCTGCAGATGGTCTTAGCGGGGATAGTTGAGCTCGGCGGTCTGGAGGTTGGTCAGATGAAGCTGCAACTTCCAGCTCTTTGAATTAAATATTTAAATTAGCAGACTCCCTATACTGCTTTCGTAGTATAGAGAGCCTGCCATTTAAAATATAAAGCCACAATTTCTTTTTAACCTTTCTTATATCATTCGTCGAGGTCACTTTTCAGCTTACCAGCTTTAGTCCAACCGCTGAGCTGAATACCGAACTCCAATCATTTCAAATACGCCTGCCAAATTTAGAAATGCCCAGTTCATCCGTCAGTGTACCTTTTTTCTTTGTTTTTTCTCTTGGCTCTGTATTTTGAGTCCTACAACTCCAAGCAGAAGCAGCCCGATCAGCATGAATTTAGATCCCTGTACATCAGCACCAAACAACAAAATTTCTGCCAACACAGTTCCGGCCGTTCCCAAACCGACAAATACTGCATAAATCGTTCCAACCGGAAGCGTACGGGAAGCTATCATCATGAGTATGAAACTTACAAAAATGGCTGCTAAAGTCCCTCCCCACTCTAACCATCCACTGGCATGTTTCAGGCCGATAACCCAACCAACTTCAAGTACTGCCGCCATTACAACAGATAACCATGTCTTGTTCATTCTGTACTGCCTCCTTTTTGATTGCGCTGCAAATATAATGTGTATCTAAAGCAGCAATTAAAAAAACCTGAGATCATACTACATACGCAGTTTTTCTCCCAGGCTTTTATCCCTCCGTGACACAGTGCAACAACTGTGAGTTTTCTCTCGGACCAGCCGATATGACATCGCGGAACCCTAGAAAACATTTTTAAATTCAATTATAGTATTAATGTTTTGGTCATTATGAAATCGATTTGTTCTTCATCCCCCATATAAAAAGAGTGGGCACCCGTTTGAACAAACCCCATTTTCTTATAAAAAGCAATAGCATTTTCATTTTTTTCCCATACACCGAGCCAGATTTTCTTTTTATTATGCTCCAATGCAATTTCCATAGCTTTATTTAGCAGATATTTACCAAGCCCATGTTTTTGAAATTCATTTTTTACATAGATCCTCTCAACTTCGAGTGACTCATCACCCATTTTCTCGGATTGGGCATCATTTATATTTACCTTTAAATATCCAGCAAGTTCTTCGTTGAGATAAATGAAAAAGATTTCTGAAGAGACATTGGACAATTCCTTATCCAACTGCTTCGAGTTAAATGCTCTTTCCAGATAGGCTTGCATATTTTCAGGTGAATTTTGATCTTTAAAAGTATCGTTGAATGTTTCAATGCTTATTTCTTGGAATATTTGTAAATCTTCACGACTGCATTTCATAATTTTTACATTCATTATAAATATAGCGCTCCTTCATATAAATCAATTAATAATTTCTTTTGTTCCCTTTTTTTACGAATTCCCATTCATCACTTATATTTTTTCTTACTCTTTGAAGAAGATTAAAAATGGTGTTTACTTCACTTTCCGAAAATCCCGCTAATGCAACATGATCCGAATAATCATGTTCTCTTTTTATAAAAGGATAAACATTGTTCCCTTTTTCTGTCGGAAAGAGCTTATTAATTTTTTTGTTATGAGGATCCTCTTTCTTTTCAATAAATCCGTTAATTTCAAGTTTATTAATAGCACGAGATGCGGTTGTTCGATCTACTTTTATCATCTCAGCTAACTTTTCTTGAATAATTCCTGGGTTTTCACATATCCGTACAAGGTATAAATATTGTCCTTTTGTAAGGTCATATTCTTTAAATTCAATATTACTTATAGAATCTAATGCTCTTGCAATCATTCCAATTTCACGAAGTACTTCCTTCATAATGAACTCCTTTGCCCCTATTTTGTTGCAAATGCAATAAACATGGTATATATTTAATCTACCCTAATTTTGTTGCATTTGCAACATGTAATGATAAAGAGGTCGAGTAAAGTGAAATATGTTTTCTTTGTAATAGGAATTTTTATATTATCCCTTGGTATTTCTTTCACTATACAATCAGACCTTGGGACATCCCCTTTTGATGCGCTTTTGGTAGGACTATCCACAAATGTGGGGCTTACTGTAGGAAGTTGGGAAATCATAATGGCTTTAATTTTGATTTGTTGCAATTCACTTTTAAAAAGACAAAGACCAGAAGTTTTGGGGTTGTTAACAGCATTTATAACGGGGATTGCTATTGATATGTGGCTTTTTTTATTGCAGGATTTAATAACGCCTGAACTTTGGTACAGCAAAGTTGTTTGTTTTGGAATTGGTTTAATTGTTGTGGGATTAGGAACTGCAACCTATTTACAGACAAACTTTGCCCCCATTCCAATTGACCGATTAACAATAATCATACAGGAACTAACTGGAAGAAATCTATTTTTTTCGAGAACATTCATTTACCTCATATTTTTGATCATAGCATTCATTTTAAATGGACCCATTGGGTTTGGAACTTTGTTAACTGTTTGTTTAGGAGGGGTAATACTCAATTATTTCATGCCCCTTACTGGAAAAGTATTAGATCGCATATTAACAGACTCTGGTACATCACCAAATCATGATTAAGATACAAAGCATTCCATATAGAATGCTTTGTATCTTTCTTATTCAACTAACCTGATCTGAAGGCATAATATCATTACATTATTTTCGATACAGAATCTTTGTTTTCAATTTTATGTTTTTCTAGAAGAATTGGTACAGTTATTTGTCTCTTAATTGGTACTTTAATTGTGTCTAATTCATTTTTATAATGTGTTTGTATTTTGAAGGTCAATTCATGAAGGAGTGTAACTTTATGTTCCATGGATTATCTGCTTTTCCACTCACCCCGGTGAATGAGACAGGCATTGACGAAAAAGCATTTGTGACACTGATTCAACGATTAGTTGCAGCTGGTGTAGACTCCATTGGTGCATTGGGTTCAACTGGAAATTATGCATATCTTAATCGAGAGGAACGTTTACGTGTTCTTCAGCTTGCTGTACATTCAGCAGAGGGGATTCCCGTGATGACAGGCATAAGCGCGATTCGTACCTTAGAAGTACTTCGATTAGCGGAAGATGCACAAAGAGCAGGAGCAAGTGCAGTGCTGCTAGCCCCTATCTCCTATCAAGCACTAACGAATGAAGAAGTCTTTTCACTCTATGAACAGGTAACCCGTTCACTCTCCATTCCACTTTGTGTCTATGATAATCCGGGTACCTCCCATTTTCATTTCAGTGATGAATTGCACGGCAGAATTGCTGAGTTACCTAATGTTGGTTCTATTAAGATTCCTGGAGTACCTACTGATCCCGAAGCAGCCAAGACACGCATTAGAAAACTACGAGAGTCGATTCCTCCCCATGTAACTATAGGAGTAAGTGGAGATCCATTTGCAGCCACCGGCTTGAATGCAGGTTGTGAAGCATGGTACTCAGTTCTCGGCGGTTTATTTCCAAAGACGTGCCTAAAGATAACCCGGTTGGCCCAGGACGGTCTTGCTGACGAAGCAGAACGACTCTCGGCGCTACTTGAACCTATTTGGACGTTATTTCATCAATATGGTAGCCTTCGTGTTGTTTCAGCAGCCGCAGAACTAAGTGGCTTGAGCTTAAGTCCCAGTCTTCCTTTGCCCTTACAACCTTTGAATCAATCGGCTAGAGAACACTTGAAACTCATACTAAAGTATCTTCAGGAATGAATTGTTTCTTTTACCATTTATCGAAAAAAGAGCGGAATCTCAGCAAGTATCTAAATCCCGCTCTTTCAGCATGGAGGCGCTGCTTTAACTTAGGACTGTTTTTCTTATCGAATCCGTCCAGAGAGCATCCACAGGCGGTAATTCGTTCCCTTGTGTCATATATATCCGGTCGACTCTGAGTTGCGACTTTCGAGCTAAGATCGAAAACAGATGATCACCACTGGGCAATTCCAAATCCGACAGTAAACACCAATAGTACACTTGAGCTGTGTTATACGTATGCAGTGTGCCCTTGCCCAGTTGTTCGGATAACGGTCTTACTACGCCGTCCAGCGATAAGTAGCATGAATCGGATTGGTCGTTATGATGTCGAACCAAAATCCAAATATGGTAAAGACCTGAATTCGTGATATTTATTTTGTAATGCATCGCTGGAGCCATCTCCGGGTTATCCCACTGCCTTCCAGGCTCAGAGACATGCATGGCGAAACCTGTTCTTCCATTGGTTTCGGCCTGTAAGTGGCTCCAGCGAATAGCATTAACGTCTTTACTGGACGTGAGATATGCATATTCAGAGTTTTCCAACGCATATTCGGCTTCAATCGCAACGATGCCGTCCGATTCGATAAACATACCCGTACCAAATTCTTTTATAACATCCTTTGTACCGTCAGCATCACAAATGTCTGCATAGCGCGTATCCCCTAATGTGGTCTGCGGAACATCAAAACATTTCAAGAAGATTTCATCCCTGGTAGCGTAAAAATCTCTTGTGGCATAGAGGACGACGGGAAGAGGTACTTCATGCTCTCCCGTTTCGTAAAATTGATTACATAATTGTTCGACTTCATTCCAATTCACAGTAGGAATTTCCAGTCCATGATCGGTAAACAGCCTATGATGATGCTGACTGGGAATCGGCCCCAGATTGCACGTTTTTTGCTCATTCGTATATATTACTAACTTGTTAATAGTGACATAGGGGTCTACCATATAAATTTTTAAGACATGTATACCGGAAACCAGGTAGGGCAGCTCCACTCTCATTTTCTCACCGTTATTAAAGACGGATTCCTGCCAGGTGCCCAGCCACTCGTCACGAGTCTCTGATTCTACCAGAATGGGTGCTGTATCATCGACTCCGATGCCGAAACGAATGTTGCCAGTCGAATTTAAAGTAAGAAAACGATGAATTTCTAAGCTAAACTGCCCAGCCTCTTTCAAAAAAATATCGTATCCTAAATATGGATGATTCTTAAATTCTCCTGCAAGCGGTTGTAGTTTACCGTTCCAGGCCATCATTGCGGCCCCCTCATATCTTGCCATTCCCGGTATGACCACCCAACCGGAATTATCGGCCGAATCTGCACCAGGAACATTATGATCGTAGGAGGCTGCTGGGATAGACACATACCCGTCTGCCTCTATATGTCCGCAAAACGTTTCAGGAACATTTACACCTTCCTCAACTTGCACCTTTATTGAAACAGAAGTCATATCTTTATGGTTTCGGACGTTCAGTTGTGCAGTCTTTCCAGCATGTTTATGTGGATCAATGACCGAGACAAGAATTCTTTTCTCCGTTTGGATCAATCCTTCACTTTCGGAAAGGATGATCCAATCTGCGTCTTCCATTACCTCAATCGTGAATGGAATGGTCCCGTTCCCCTGGTTTCCTATCTCGAACCATTTTTGTTTTTGACCATGGATGGAAAAGCACAGCGTTGTTTCTCCATTCCAAAGATCGATTCTCATGCCACCTTGAGCAATTTTCAATGCGGGCTTTCGCGCAGGATGCAAGGCGGTAGGCGGTGGTGGAAAGCTTTCTGGTGTGAGGATTCCGTTCCACTTGCCTTCACTCATTTTTGCGTTATAGAAATGAAGCATTCTTCGCTTGTAGTCTGCCATTTTTATCGAAAGCTCTGCATATCGGTCAGCAGCCTGCATGTTTCCGCGCTCATAAGAAAGCGTGCTTCTATCGGCAAAATAAAACTCATGGTTGGTATAATACGACGCGTGAACTTTCATGAGAAACATCTGAAAAAATGCAGCCCGCTCCTGCACTGGAAGGCTGTACATTATGGCATTACCCCGATGAAAAACATCCTCCAACCGCATTAATCTACGCCCTGCTTCATCACCTAATACAGTTTGTGAAAACACATTGGATTGCATATGTTCGATCTTTCGTACGTTAGTGACCTGTGCAAATGTTTCGTATATTTCCGCAGCTTCAGGTCCGTGTTTGCCGGAAAAATTGGTGTTTATCCAAGATTCGACGAATTGGGAGGCATTCTTGGTTATTCCTTCCTCTTTGCCAGCTTCCCAGCCAGATCGCAAAAAGAATTCCATATCCTGTTCAAGGGGCTTCAACCCGCCAACATTCAGAATCCACAATTTCCGGATTCCCGATTCATACGATTTTTTCAATTCATTCCCTGTATGGGCCAATGGAATTGAATTAATAAAGAGATAGCTCATCCCCGTTCCTGGAGCTGCCCAGTAAGAGCTGTGATAATATAAACCGTTGCCTCCACTGCGTTGGCGCTCCTTCTCATTCGGATATCGGCGCATATGCCCAAAGTTGTCGTTTGCCCAAATGAGGGTCACACCTTCAGGTAGATCAAGACCTCGGTCATATAGCTCTAATACTTCTTTGTACGGGATGAATGTCTGTAATGAAGCATTTTCTTTTGACTCGCCGATCACGTCCTTGAGAATTTGCTTTTGATCCTGTATCACCTTACCTAAGAGAGAACTCTTGGCTTTTACCCGTTCTTCCTTAGACATCGAATTATCCTCGTCCATGGCCTGCGTATGAAATCCAGAATCGTGAATTCCGCGCATGCCAACTGTATAACATACTTCGTAATTTTTATTCTTCTCGACACTTTCTCGCCAATACTCCTGTAGAATCTCGCGATTTCGGCCTTCGATGGAATAATCGTACGAGGCGTCGTCATAACCCTTGGCTGCTAGCCATGGCTCCCATTCATTCTGGTTGCTGCGAAGCAGCATATCGCAATGCGACGTGCCTACAACAATCCCCATTCTTTCCGCAAGTGCTCCATTTTCAGAATTCTCATTAAAATAATTCACATGCATGGCAGGCCAGATGAAATTGGCCTTCAGACGAAGTAAAAGTTCGAAAATAGATTGATACGCAGTAGGTCCGATTGTACCATCTTGAGTATGAATCTTGGCCCAGTCATCAAGCTCTTCCTCATCATTCAGAAAAATTCCCCGGTACTGAACCGCTGGCCAATCTGCCTTGGAGTAGTCCAAAGGCAAACAAAATACATCGCAGGTTTTCACCGGTACATCCGCCCAGTAATACCACGGAGACACACCCATCGCCTCGCACAAGTCATAGATTCCGAAGATAGTACCACGCCTGTCGGTTCCTATGATATATAATACACCGTCAATGACTTCCTGAAGAAACGCTTCCCACCGATACGAGCCATCCTCCAGCGCAAGTTTTTTCAGCGATACCCCTTTTTCTTGCAGAGAAGCGAGTAACGGCTCATTGTCTGTGATCGTGCCGATCACGATGCTGCTTTGCTCCATTTCTTTTGCTCGCACTAGCTTACAACCGCAAACCCAATCAATATCTCGCATAAGATTGCAAAAGGCAAGATGCACCGCGCTGTTTTCCGTTTCGGAAACAAAAACAGGCACCGTGTGATTTCTTTTCAACAGTTCAAATTCATTCTGGATTCCTTGGCGTGATTTCAAGTGTCTAACCTCCTCATGTGATCCACTCAAAATAAAATCTGGTAGCTAAACTATACCTGAATACCAAGCAATAATCTTTTAATATGTTGCCGAATTATCAATTTGTTATATTATATTGCTATAGGATGGAGGTTGAGCGATAATTGCTGATGTAAGTCATACACATCCCCTATTTTCAATCGAGTATGTCGTCCATGATGCAGGCCACAACATGACCAATTTTCATTATCACGATGCACATGAACTTTATTTTCTAGAAAAAGGGTATCATCAGATTTTAATCCATAGTCTTCCAGTAACGCTAACTTTGAACCTATTCTGTCGTACATCAACCAAAACTATAACAAAATTACCAAAATCGAAGATATCGCAAAGTCGTTTTACATGTCCAAATATTATTTGTGTCATCGTTTTAAAGAAGCAACGGGACTTACGATTATTCAATATTTAAATAACATTAACTTGTGGAATGCGTATAAGCGTAATGCGGGCTTATCTTCCAAGGAAAAGAGGAATGTAAATTGACTAGTCTTCCCCTGCATCCGGCTTTGTCTGGAAAAACAGTTGTGGTAACCGGCGGCTCCGGTGTGTTGTGCAGCTCCATGGCCAAAGAGCTTGCCCGCCAGGGTACCAAGGTCGCTATTTTGAACCGTACTGCTGATAAGGGCGAATTGATAGCCAAGGAAATTTGTGAGAGTGGTGGAGAATCCATCGCTGTTACCTGTGATGTGACCAATGTTGAAAGCGTGAAGCAGGCTGAGGAGACGGTCCGTCGTCTGCTCGGTCCGTGCGATATTCTGATCAATGGAGCAGGCGGCAACCACCCCAGTGCGAATACGAGTTTGGAGACATTTCATCCTGAAGATCTGGATCAGTCTGGAATCACTACCTTTTTCGATCTCAGTGTGCCTGGCTTCCGCAATGTGCTTGATTTAAATTTTATCGGGACTTTAATCCCAACACAGGTTTTTTCCAAAGGCATGATCGGACGACCTGGCGCTGTGGTCCTTAACATATCCTCCATGAGCGCTCCCAGCCCAATGACCAAGGTTCCCGCTTACAGCGCTGCCAAAGCCGCCATCAACAACTTCACCCAGTGGCTGGCCGTACATCTAGCCGAATCTGGCATTCGGGTAAATGCTATTGCCCCCGGATTTTTCCTGACTGAGCAGAATCGACAATTGCTCACCAACGAGGATGGCTCGCTTACCGAGCGCTCAGCCAAGATTATTGCCCACACCCCGATGCGTCGTTTTGGTGAACCTGAAGACCTTCTCGGAACGCTGCTTTGGCTGGCCGATGAAACCGCTTCCGGTTTTGTGACCGGTGCAGTCATTCCTATTGATGGTGGTTTCATGGCCTATTCAGGAGTATAGAACCTCTCTCCTCTGCGTATGTTCAAGCAGGATTCCACCTAACATGTATACAAGATTGAGAATTCTTTAAAAATCTCTCAAGGCTGCCGTCTCGTGATTTTTTTACTCGATCTATCACCCAAGCAGCGTTATTTCTTAATATAGTCAGCGAACTGCCGGAGAAATTCGAGAGAATGCATATCCTTTCTGAGATGATGATGTACCAGATCATCCATTTTGCTTGTTTCCTGATTTAGCATATATTTAAGCATAGTTTGGTGCTCATGCCAGATTTCCATCAGCTTTCCTGTTTCCAGCATATGCAGCTTGCGATATCTGATATAGTGAACATTTGAATGCTGAATCAGCTGCCAAAGGAACTCTCGGCCCGCCAATTGGAACATAGTATAGTGGAACTGATCGTCCAAAATGAGAAATTGATCCGTAGCATGATCTTCATCCATGACAGCCCTCTGTCTGTCCAAAATTTCGCTCAGCTTCTGTATATCGCTTAATGCAAGTTGCGTAGAAAGCTCCTTCATAATCTCTTTTTCCAGCGCACTTCTCAAGTAGCTCATTTGTTCAACGGACTCCAGATCGATATAAGAGACAACGTTCCCCTTTTTGGGATAAATATCAATATAAGATTCCAGGGCAAGCTGCTTCAATACATCGCGCAGCGGAGTTCTGGACAACTGGAAGCGTTCTGACAAGGTCGTCTCGCTGAGCAGAGTACCTGGCTTTAAGGTCATCGACAAAATATCATTTTTCAAAAGCTGCTTGATTTCTACCTTCGTAAACATATCATTCCTGCCTTCACTTTATAAATCTAGACTTATTATAAAACATTTTGATGTGTTGAGCCCCTCTATAGTCATTGACAAGGGCAAACTTTATACTTTATGATCAATCCGATCTTGTATACAAGATTGTCAATAAAATCAGGGAGGGTATCGTTATGGACATGACCTGGAGATGGTATGGGGAAGGCAACGACAATATTACACTGGATCATATCCGGCAAATTCCGGGAGTTATGGGCATTGTCTGGTCTTTACATGATAAGGTAGCCGGTGAAGTATGGGAAATGGAGCGAATTGAAAAGATAGCTGATCAGATTACAAGCAAGGGCTTTAGTACGGCGGTCGTAGAAAGTGTAAATGTCCACGATGATATCAAAATCGGCCTCCCAACCCGCGATCAATACATTAACATTTATATTGACACCATTCGCAAATTATCCAAGGTGGGAGTCAAGGTGATTTGCTATAACTTTATGCCTGTCTTTGACTGGACCAGAACCGAGCTTTATAAAGAGCTGCCTGACGGATCTAACGCTCTCTTTTATGAAAAGGCTGCCATTACCGATAATCCCCGCCAAATGGTGGATCGGATTCTCAAGGGAGCCGGGAAGTTCACGATGCCAGGCTGGGAACCGGAGCGGTTGGTGAGACTAGATGAACTGTTTGCTGCTTACGCGGATGTCACCGAAGACAAGCTGTTTGACAACCTAAAGTATTTTCTTGAGCGCATCGTTCCGGTTTGCGAGGAGGTTGACATCAAAATGGCCATTCATCCTGATGATCCGTCATGGCCCATCTTCGGGCTGCCGAGAATTGTCCGAAGTCGTGAGACCATCCAGCGTATCCTGGATGCAGTGAACAGTCCATATAATGGTCTAACCTTCTGCACAGGCTCACTGGGGACTAATCCTGAGAATGATTTGCCAGCTATGATTCGGGAGTTCCATGATCGTATTCATTTTGCGCATATTCGTAATGTCAAGGTGTTTGAGAATGGCGACTTTATTGAAGTGTCACATCGCGGGAAAGGCGGAAGTGTCGATATACCGGAAGTAGTTAGAGCTTATCACGAGAAAGGCTATCAGGGATATGTGCGCCCAGATCACGGCAGACATCTATGGGGAGAAGAAAAGAATTGTCGGCCAGGCTACGGTTTGTATGACCGCGCACTGGGAGTTATGTACTTGCTTGGTGTCTGGGATAGTCTCGCTCAAGGCAAAGGAGTGAAATAGATGCTCCAGCTTGACCGAAAAGGTTTTTAGATAAGACGGCCTGGGAAGCTGCAGGCATCGAACTGCCGAAGTATGATCTGGAACTTGTAGCCCATCACACCTGAATTAGACCGCAATGGGTGCATTTTGGCGCAGGCAATATTTTTCGGGGATTCGTAGCCAATGTACAACAACAACTGCTGAATAGTTTGAAAACGGATACAGGTGCGATCAGGCCTCCGAGGTTCGCCATCTCCTAGAGGATGAAAAACTGTTCGGCGTCCGATTATATGAGATCGGTCTGGGCGACAAGATTGAAGCTATGTTTCATGAAATGCTGTCAGGTCCCGGAGCAGTCCGAAGCACGATAGAGAAGTATGTGAACTAGAACTTCCTTTACAAATCCCCGTGCCATGAAACTTTGGTCAGGGGATTTTGTAATTCTCATGTTCTTTTAGCTTGTTGTCAACGGTAGAACCGGGCCACAACTCTGATTAGAATCCTGCCGTCCAACCCGCGTCAGCAGCAATAACTGCCCCATTCACAAAGCTCGATTCGTCTGAAGCTAAGAAAAGGGCTATTTTTGCGATTTCTTCAGCCTGCCCTACACGAGGAATTACGCCTTGTGTGACCTTCGTTCGAGATGCACCAAACTCATTCAAGTTATGAATCGTTGAAGCAATGTTTGTAGCTGTCGCACCTGGTGCAATGGCATTGCATCGAATACCTTTTTGTGCATACATAAATCCCGTGTTTTCGTAATACCGACTACCGCATGCTTTGAGGCGGTATAGGCAGCGCCCGCATGCGCACCGCTGAAGCCACCTGTAGATGCCGTATTTATAATCACTCCATTGCCTTTATCCAGGAAGATCGGGATTACTTTACGAATTGCACGCATAACGCTTTTTGTATTAATATCGAATATCAAATCCCATGTCTCTTCGTCCACGTCCCCTACTGGCGCCATGTTATCCATAACGCCCGCATTGTTAACCAAAATATCGAGAGTTCCGAATTCATTAACTGCTCTGTCAATCAAAGCATGTATATCATTCAAATCAGCAACATTGGTTTTTAATGCGATGGCCTTTCCTCCAGCTGATTTAATTCCTGCTGAAACCGCTTCTGCTCTTTCAATGTTCAGGTCTGAAATAACAACACTTGCGCCTTCTTTTGCAAATAATTTTGCAATCGCTTTCCCCATTCCAGATGCTGAACCTGTAACGACTGCAACTTTTCCTCCCAAACGCATGAAAGATCCCTCCAATGTTCTTTAATCAACCGTTCATTTGAAGTATGGATCAACTTCTAATTCAAAGTCAATTGTACGAAAGTACAGGCGATTAATCTATCCTTCATACCATAACCCTGATAGTCTCCTTCAAGATAAAACTGATGTGTATCACGTTGATAAGGAGCATGATGCATATTATTAAGAGTTTATCGATTTATTTTTACAATTTCTGTAGAATTATATATATACATTTCCATGGTAATGGTATATTCTAGTAAAAAACAATGCTCATATAAAAAAATATGACCCAATGGAGGGACAGGCCTTGAAGAGACTATTCGCTTTAAGTTGTGCTTTCTATCTGTTAATCGGCGTCACCAGCGTAGTGCTTGGGACATTACTGCCGACTTTACTGCCTCATTATGGACGGGGGTATAGCGATGGTGGATTATTGTTGTTCCTGCAGTTTTTCGGATTTCTTGTCGGCGTTCTGCTCACTCCCTTTATGGCTCTGCATATGGGTCGCAAGTCCATGCTATCTATTGCCTTGGGCAGTATTGTGATAGCATGTACCGTCTTGGGTGTACTCCCCTCATGGAATTGGGTCATCGCAATGGCCATCTGGATTGGCTTCGGCTCAGGCATTATTGAATCTTCCATCGGAGCGTTCACCATTGAGTTCACCGAGGAACAAAAAGCCGTAGCCATGTCCAAGCTGGATGTCTATTTCGCACTTGGCGCACTGCTTATGCCGGCGATCGTTAGCCTGTATATCTGGCTTGGAATGTGGTATCTAACCTTTTACACCCTCTCCCTTCTCACTTTTATCCTTGTGCTATTTTGGCTTACCATGCCTGTTTCCGCCTCCTCTCACCTTACCCAAGCAGACATTCGAACTACTGAACGTTCAGTTGAACAAGCCCGTTACTCTGGACCGCATCGTGTATTGCTAGGAATCTTCATTATATTCTTCTTTGTTTATATGGGTCTTGAGCTGGGGCTCATGAACTTCCTACCTTCTATTCTGACAGAAACGCTACAACTTCAGGGTTCCGTAGCCTCGCTGGGTGTCAGCGTACTTTGGATTGCAATGATCATTGGTCGTATGTTCTCAGGAAGGATTGCAGAGTCAGCAGGCTATATTCCTTTCCTACTATGGAGTGCAATCGGCACTTTCTGTTTCTTGATCGCTATGGTATTTATATCAAGCCATTGGGCTACATACCTTCTAATTTTTGGTGCAGGGATATTCATGTCCGGCCTCTTCTGTATCGCGCTTGTCTACGCCAACGTACTGATTCCAGGAATGACCGAGCGGACGACCAGTATTCTGATTGCGTCGGGCGGAATTGGCGGCTCGGTGCTTCAATATGTAATCGGCTGGAGCATGAGCGAATGGCCAGTGGCGGCTAGCCTCTGGATTTTAGGAGGATTTACTTTGATTTTGCTGCTGGCACTTATTCTCACGCATCTGTGGAATAATCGGGGCAGCCGAGTCGTTGACTCTCTTGTCCATTCGGGCAAGGAAGGATGATATTGTTTTAGTTCTTAGGGGAGGTGAGGCCTATCGCATTTTGGCTTTTCGGGCTGATTCTGTTGCTGCGGTTTTCTCTCATATCTGTGAAATTGCAGGAACAGGCAAACTATGGCTTCTTGGTCCATTAGGACAAGGAAGGTGAATTTCTTATTCTGGGGAGGTGAGTTCAGCCTCGTTATGCTGTAATAGGGCGTTACTCTTTTTTAAGGATGACTTAATGAAATGTATATTCTGATATGGAGGGGAAATATCGTGCATACCTTGACCAAAGAACGTTTCAGATACGGAAAAGGCATTACTTTGATTGACGATTCAGGTAAGGAGTATTTGGATGGCGTATCTGGCACCTTCAATCTGTCGCTCGGTTATAATCACCCTCATGTCGTCACCAAAGTACAGGAGCAAGTTGCCAATCTTGCCCACATGTCTTCATCCTTTACCGAGCCTTACGTTGAAGAAGTTCTAGACCATCTAATTCAATATGCCCCGAACGGCATCGACGCCGGGTGGATGAGAGATATTACCGGCTCCACGGCGAATGAATGTGCTGTGAAGCTGGCCCAGAAATATACCGGAGCAACTGATATCATCAGCCTGCATCTGTCACATCATGGACAGACCCAGTTCGCAACAGGCATTTCCGGTAATGCCTTTCGCCGCAAGAACTTTCCCAATTCAACTGCGGCATATTCTCTACATGTACCTGCCCCCTACTGCTATCGTTGCCCCTTTAATTCTTCACCAGACAAGTGTGGTCATCATTGTATTGAAGCCATATCAGACGCCATTGAATATGCAAGCTCAGGCTCTGTGGCCTGCATGATTATTGAACCCATTTTGGGCAACGGAGGTAATATCATTCCGCCTGCAGGATATTTCAAGCGCCTCCGTCAGCTATGCGACGAGCACGGGATGATTCTGATTGCTGACGAAGTGCAGACTGGGATTGGGCGGACAGGCTACATGTTCGCAAGTGAGCTGTTTGACATCCAACCGGATATTATTACTCTCGCCAAGGGTCTGGGCGGCATTGGTGTCCCGGTTGCGGCGGTTTTGATGCAGTCTCGTCTCGATGTCCTGGAGAAGCACGAGCATTCCTTTACCTCGGGCAGCAATCTGATCTCGGTCACGGCAGCCAAATCCACGCTGGAGGTTGTAAGCGAACCCGGATTTCTGGAAGCCGTCCGGTCCAAAGGAAACCTGCTCGGATCCCTGCTGACCGAGATAGCTGACAAGCATGATTGCATTGGTGAGGCTCGTGGCGTCGGACTGATGTGGGGACTGGAAATTGTAGACGAGGACGATGGCCCGGATGCAGTGAAAAGCAATGGAATTATCGATCGTGCATTTGAGGAACAGCAATTAATCCTCAGAGGTTCCCGTTACGGTTATGGCAATGTGGTCAAAGTGAGACCTTCCCTCACGGCTACAGAAGATGAGATTGTCGAAATTGTTAAACGGCTTGACGCCGTTCTTGCTACCCTTCACTAACAATCTGCCCAATAGGCAAAAGGAGGAATTATTCATGCTTGCACTGGTATATAAATCAGCTTGGGATGTCGCACTTGAGGAAAGACCTATCCCGGAGATTAAAAAAGATAACGATGTACTCGTCCGGATTCGGGCGACAGGCGTATGCGGTACGGATCTAGGCATCATTAGTGGCAAATATCATGCCGTGCCGTCCACGATCTTGGGCCACGAATCAGCGGGGGATGTGATCGCTGTAGGATCAGCCGTCAGTTCACTACAGCCTGGAGACCGGGTGGTAATTGATCCAACATACTACTGCGGGCAATGCGAAATGTGCCGGACAGGAAGACAGAATCATTGCACACACAAATCCGTAACAGAGACCGGAGTCAGCGCCGACGGTACGTTCACCGATTATTATGTGACTGAGGACCGTTTTTTGTACAAGCTGAAGGACCATATCAGCTACGAAGAAGCGACGCTGACCGAACCGCTGAGCTGTATGCTGACCGGAATCAACCAGATTAACCTGCTGCCTAACTTCACAACCGTTATTATAGGCGCAGGGCCGATCGGGATTCTGTACAGCTATGCTCTTGCTTCGAAAGGCGTAACTGGTTGCCTTGTTGACATCTCGGAGGAACGGCTCGCCATAGCGGATTCTATTGCCCCCGAACGGTGGTCCGCGCACGCCACACTGGAATCGGCCATTCATAAGCTGGCTCCGTTAAAAAATCAGGTGGACATGATTGTGGACACCACAGGAGTGGTCGGCACCGAGGTGCTAAGCCAGCTTGCGAGCGGCGGGTATTTGATGCTGGTAGGGCTGAGAGATGGGATAAGCTCGTTTAATCCGAAAGAGGTAGTTGACCGTAGCCTTAAAATCATCGGTTCGATTGATTCTCTGGGCACATTCTCCACGGCGCATTACCTGATTGAGCAGCAAATCATTCCCGCCAAAAAGATCATTACCCACTCGTATCCGCTGGACGACTACCATGAAGCCTTCAAGACGCTTGGATGCAATATCAGCGAACGGACACTTCAGCCTTCGTCGCAGGCGATCAAGATTGTGCTGCAATCGAATGGCTCCGGCAACTAAATTTAGCTACTAACAAAGGGGAGAATGGACATGACGAGCATCCATCATGTTACACCGACGAATAATGAATACACAGGAGACCCATCAGCGTCCGTTCCGGTCAAAGCGGTCATCTTCGACATGGACGGGGTGTTGGTAGACAGCGAACCGATTTATTTTGAAGTTGAACGCAGCTCCTTTGCCCATTTCGGTGCACCCATGACGGAAGAAGAGCACCACACTTATGTCGGAGTGACACTCGAATCCATGTGGCGTCAAGTGCTGGACAGGCATCAACTCACTCATACATTGGAAGAGGCGCTTGCCTATCACCGAAAAAATGTGATGCAGACCATAACAGCACACGAGGGCCTGGTGGCGATCAACGGACTGGAACGGTGGCTGGACTGGCTACAGGAAAAAGGAATTCCGGTTGCAGTAGCCTCTTCCTCTCCACGGTCGCTGATTGATCTCATTATGGAAAAAACGGGACTTGGCCGTTACTTCGATATTCGAATCAGCGGAGAAGAAGTATCCCAGGGTAAACCAGCACCGGACATCTTCCTATATGCCGCCGAACTGCTTGAGATAGCACCGGCCCATTGTATTGTTATTGAGGATTCACGGAACGGTGTTCATGCAGCCAAGAGTGCGGGTATGCGCTGTATTGGTTTACACAATCCAGGCTCAGGCCAGCAGGATTTGTCCAAGGCAGATCACCGTATTTTCAACTATGATGACCTGTGGGCGCTTAAAGAGAATTTGCCCTTCGGAGAATAGTTTCCTGCCAAGAGAAGGACCGTAAGGTGCTGGAATGCATATCTCCCCTATAAATATATTAAACCGCATAACCTTTAAAATGGATGAGGACATATTTAAATATGCCCCATAGAGTACACAGTTGAGTATGTTAACCTACCCTGTGTGTACTCTATGGGGTATGCTTTACATCAAATATTTTTTAACCTCATTTTGTTACGGAAAAAACTGAACTTAGGAATGCCATAATCGGAATTTTTATAGTATGTATTTTATATGTCAAGTAGTAGTTTTCCGCTTTGGCCATCCTCATCAGTCCCGGCTTTCACACCCAAATACACCTCTTCCCTTTTGGGTCCATTAAAAACCATTTTATTATAAGACGCCTGCTCTTAATCATTACTTTATGTGCATATAAGCTAGTTTATAGTATCTCATATTGCTGTGCTCAGCTGTGCAGTCGTTTTTCAATGATGTTCTACTGGAGGATCACTGTGAAGGTCTTGATCCCGCTCTGTAAAGTTCCAGCGAGTAAAGGTAACCTCAAAACCCTCTCGGGTTGGCGAACAGGTATAAGGACCGGCCTGATTTCCGGTGGTGTAGGGAAAACGCGCCACACGAATCGTTCGCCATCCGTGCTGCTCCGTCCTTGCGCGAATAATCACAGCATCCTTGATGATGGAAGCGCGCAGGGTGACTTCTTCACCGACCCACTCTGGCACAGCCGCAAGCGACCAGTCAGAATATCCAGCGGTTACGACTGTGGAAAGCTGAGGAATGCCGTCATTGATTTCTATCCCTGCTTTAATCCATTGCTCCGGGCCATGGTATAACAAAATACCTGCCTGATCGTAAAGCTCCGTAAATGATGCGAGTTGAAACGACACTTCCACCGCCGTGTTATGATTCCAATCCGATAATAGAGCGGACCCATCCTCAAATTCAAAACCATATAAAGTCTTTTTCCAGAAGTCTCTTCCCTTTTCAGGCGCAACCTTAAGAAAATCTCCTTCTTTCCGGGCATATAGAGGTGAATTGATCCAATTCCCTTCCTCCCATTCCATTCTCTTTTTAGTCATCTTTTTGTCCTCCTTTGTTCAAATAAAGGTGTCTCGTTTTAAGCAAACATTAGATACCAATAGATGGCGATCTCGTCACTTTCTTTATCTAGGCCTCTGTAGACGTAGGAATCGAATCCACCGATCACAAAACCACAACTTTCATAGAATTTACATGCGCGAACATTATTACTTTGTGTCTCCAACATGATCCCTGGCATCCCGCCATCCTTCACCCAGCGTTTAGCCTGTTCGATTAGCTTTTTACCAATACCGTGGCTTCTATATAGCTTGTCGACTTTGATATCTTCCACGTATGCATATTTATTCCAATTCTTTTTTAGAACAATTTGACCCACGACTTGATTATTTACGAGTGCTACAAATATGATTTGATTGGGATTGTCGATATAGTTCGTATAGTCCTCAACTGTGTCTTCTTCAAACTGATCATCATCATAGCTTTTTTTACGAATAGGCCTCTCCTTCACCGTATATCCGATTTGTTGTCCCGTTAATTGCAAGACAAGGGTAGAATCTACGATAAAGCTACCATCAATGTTAGTACCACACTCACCGTCCTCAGCCTTCAGTTCTCTGATTAAAATATCCATATTCACCTCCCCCATCTTGAAGCAAAATCAAGTTGCATTAATGCTGCAACATTCTGCAAATCTAAATCAGTTTAACACTGTTCCATTCTAATCATTATAACAAAGTTTCGCCATTTTCTGTCTAATCCATCAAACATATTAAACCTTCTCCCATTCCCGTTTCCGCTCATGAAGTGAGCTAGTAATAATACGGTCCAGCAGCTGTGTAAAGGTTATGCCTGCTGCAGCTGCACTCTTCGGAAGCAGGCTGTTGGCGGTCATTCCAGGTAAGGTGTTCACCTCCAGCACGTAAGGTATATCCTGACACAAAATCATATCGACCCTTGCATACACCTTGCACTGCAGCAGCCGATAGCTGACAAGTGCCGTCTCGCGCACAAGCTGCTCAATAACGGGAGGAAGCTGGATCACCTTCTCCTCAGCGCCGCCGGTCTCATATTTCGCTTTATAGTCAAACCATTCAGAATGGGCGGAGCGAATCCCGATAATTGGCAATACCTCGCCATCCACAATTGAGCAGGTAAGCTCCGTCCCTTGAATAAAAGGCTCAACCAAAATCGTTTGATTCAAACCGCAAGCCTCCTGAATAGCCGAGTGAAGCTCCTTCTCATTATGCACAAGCTGGATGCCGATGCTGGATCCTCCCATATTCGGCTTCACAAAAACGGGGTAACCCAACTGCTCTACCGCTTGCTGATCATAATCACCCATTCCCTGCCAGCAGAGGCCTGTAGGCGTATGCACTCCCGCCGACTTCAGCAGCATCTTAGACAGCTGCTTATCCATGCACAGGCTGCTTGCCAGAACACCGCTCCCTGTATAGGGAATACCCAGTGTCTCCAGCGCCCCCTGTACTGTGCCGTCTTCGCCATATTGGCCATGCAGCGCCAACAGTGCAAAATCGATGCCTGCGTCCTGAACCTGTGCGATTAAATCCGCTGGCTGATCAATCGCAATTGGAACCACCTCATAGCGGCTGCGGTCCAAATGATTCAGCATCTCTTGACCTGTCTGCAGAGAAACTTCACGCTCAGTGGAAGTTCCCCCCATAATAACGCCTATCTTCATCATGACACCCCATTTTCTCAAAAAATCATAGTGCAGTTACGGATTGTTCTTATGACCACATGCCTTATGAAAGTTACGCACCTGTTGGCCTATGATCTGAATCCCCCGCTCGATCTGTTCATCGGTTACTCGGGAAAAACCAAGCCGCAAAGTATTCGTCCCTTCACCTTCTTGTATAAAAAACTTGTCTCCAGGTGTATATATAACACCTTGATCTATGCATGCTTCAAGCAACTCGCGCGTATTTACGCCTGACAGGAAGGTAAGAAATACATGCAAGCCCCCATCGCCAGATAGTTGCGCCTCAGAGAGATGGGTTTCACAGCATGCTTTTGTAAGCTCGTATTTGCGCTTATATTCTGTTCGTGCTCTTTTTACATATTTCTCAAAATTTCCATTGAGCAGATATTGATATAATATCGATTGGTCGATTGTTGAGGTATGAATGGTGCGCGCACGCTTAATGCTTTCCAGAGTGTCAATCAGCGCTCGATCTGCAATCACCCAGCCTACTCGCAAGCCAGGGAACAGCACCTTGGAGAAGCTGCCAATATATATTACTCCGTTCCCTCGCCCTGCTGTTGCTATTAATGGCGCAATATGCGCTCCTGAATAGCGCAGTTCCTCATTAAAACCATCCTCTATCACCGGAATCTGATAGCGCATCATTAAATTCATTACAGCGCTTCGCTTTGCCGGCGACATGACAATCCCTGTAGGATTGTGATAGGAAGGAGTCAAATAAGCGAGATCGAAGCTATTTGTCTGCTTCTGCAATAATGCTTCGAGCTGCTCCACATTAATACCATCCCGCTCCATTGGAATACCGGTAATCTCAAAACCTTGTAGCTTTAAATTTTTGATCGCTGTGTGATGGGTCGGATTTTCACAAATTACCGTACCTCGGTGCGCTGAAGGGCGGAGTGCCGACAGCACAATGTCAAATCCTTCTGTAAACCCACTCGTAATCAGTATATCCTTGCCGCTTATATCGACGCCCTTATTCTCCATATATCCCATCAGGTAATCGATCAACGGTTTGTAACCCTTGGCATAGCCGTAGTTGAGCAGAACCTGCCCTTCGATTGCCATCCGATCCATAAAGGCTCGCCTTACATTTCCCAGATCAAACAGCTGCTCATCTGGTGCGATGCTTGTAAACGAGATGGTTCCTTTTTTAGCGCGAATCCCCTGCTTCATCATATCAAGCTCAACAGCCGTTACAGCATACTTGTTCATTCTTGTCTTCCAGTCAATCTGCCAGGCGAAGGAGGTGTCAGATTCTCCACTATCTGCAGCCAAACGGTCCACCATAGCGGCCACATAGCTGCCTTTATTCGGAATCGCATACGTAAATCCATCGTCTTTCAAGCCTTCATAGGCTGCAATGACTGTATTGCGACTCACCTTGAGCACACCGCTCATTTCTCGTGTGGAGGGCAGCTTCTGATCCCTATGAAACGTCCCTTTTATAATTAAACGTTTGATGTATTCTTTTACTTGTATCACGACCGGACGGTCACCAATGCGCTTAAAATCTTGGAACATTCTTCATCGCCCTCCATCTACAATGATGGCACAGGTAACAAAAGAAAAAAAGAACCACCGCTCTGGACTTTTCGTCCTTTGATGGTTCTTCCAATTCAAGGCATGGACGTATGGAACTTCGTCATTTAATCACATTAAAAACCATAGTCGAAACAAGAGAAATTAAAAAAGTCGCTGAACACTTGGGCTCCGCTCAGTCTTCCGTCACTGACTATAAAAATGTCGATGTGAAAGAGAACTAAAACATAACAAGCTTCAAGGTGAAGAGGTCGGACCAGACCGTCCTGCAATATCACCATATTTGGCAAATCACAAAGATAAATGGCTCTCTCCTGCTATGAAAGAGATGATCAAGATCATTAAAAGACACACGAAGAAATGGATCTAGTATTCTGATAAAGTTGATATCATATTTCGCAAGTGACTTTCAGGGTCCTATATGTCATGATGTAATATCATAGGAGGAACGCAACCAGATGGATATTTGTTACTGTTATCACGGCAAGCAAGTTTGTAAACCTAGCTATTCTTGGGGACCCGGCATCAAAGGACAATACAAAATCATGTTTATCCATGCGGGCAGAGGCGTTTACCAGATTGACGGTAAGACCTTTCATCTTCAGCAAGGCGAAGGCTTTATTGTATACGACAATATTCTTTGTTACATGGAGGCGGACCAAACCGATCCTTGGATTTATTCTTGGATAGCCTTTTCGGGTAACGGGGTTATACCTCTATTCGAGCAGGCGCACATTTCTCCCCTTCATCCCGTATTCAGGTACTCCCCGTTGTTTTGGTTTGATTCTTATTTGGATGAACTTTCCGCCTGTGACGTGAACCACAGCACCAGTGAACTGCGAAGACAGAGCATTTTGTTCAGGTCACTCGCTGATTGGATTGAAATGTTGGTTGCTACGAGTCAACTACTGCCCGAGACACGGCCCAAAGACGTCTACATCCGTAAAGCGGTCGAGTTTATTCGAATGAACTATAACCAAAGGGTTTCCATTTCTGAGGTCGCACACATAGTTGGGATTGATCGTGTCTATCTGTCCGTCCTTTTCAAGGAAATTCTTAATGTTTCCCCACAACAATACTTGTTGAACCTCCGGATGGACAAAGCAGGCGATCTGCTGGACAATTCGCAGCTGTCCATCACGGAAGTCTCCTATTCTGTTGGTTATAGCGACCCGCTGCTGTTCTCCAAAATGTTTAAAAAAGTGAAGGGACTTTCTCCATCACACTTTCGCACAAGGCTTAAAAGAGACAGCTCATTGGGTCTTTCAAGCCTCGACTGATTTGTTCGTGAATGAATCGGTTGTTGCTATGACATTACCAGGGGACATCCCCGATATTATGCATAACCTGGTCGATCTCTTGAATATCCGCTGCCGATAGCGGATTCGCGTGTACTGCTAGCACGTTTTCCTCAATTTGACCTACACGGCTAGCACCAATTAGCACCGAATCGACGCCGCCTTCGCGTAGTGCCCATGTCAACGCCATTTGCGGCAACGTCTGACCGCGGCGCTTCGCGATCGCCTCCAGCGCACGGAATTTGTTGATCCGCTCCTGAGATACGGCCTCCGGTTTCAGTGTGCGCTGGCCTGTTTTAAACTCAGTTTCCAGCTTATCGATGTATTTTCCCGTCAACTGTCCGCGACCAAGCGGGCAGAAAGCCACGGTGCCAGCTCCCACTTCAGCCAACACGTCCTGCAATCCGTTCTCAATCCACCGGTTCAGCATTGAATACATAGGCTGGTGGACGAGCAGCGGTGTACCAAGATTCTTAAGGATCATAGCTGCTTGCTTCGTTTCCTCCGGTCCGTAATTGGATAAACCGACATACAGTGCTTTACCTGATTTTACAGCATGAGCAAGCGCTCCCATCGATTCTTCTAATGGGGTATCACCATCGGGACGATGATGATAAAAGACATCGACATAGTCGAGTCCCATTCGCTGAAGACTGCGGTCCAGGCTTGCAAGCAGATTTTTTCTCGATCCCCACTCACCGAACGGGCCTGGCCACATATAGTAGCCAGCTTTAGTTGAAATAAACAGCTCGTCCCGATAAGGTGCGAGGTCCTTTTTTAAAACATGTCCAAAGGTCTCCTCGGCCGATCCGGGAGGCGGACCGTAATTGTTTGCCAAATCAAAGTGCAAGACACCAAGATCAAAGGCGCGTAATATCATTGCACGACTATCCTCAAACGGTTTGTTCCCGCCGAAATTTTGCCACAAGCCGAGCGAAATGGCCGGGAGCCTGACGCCGCTCCGTCCAATCCGCCGATATTTCATTTGTTCGTATCGATTATCCTGTGCGATATAAGCCATCTGATTTCATCCTTTCTCTTTCCTAGCGAAATACTGACCTCCGACGTGTCATCCCTTATTTTTCATTTCACGCCTCCCTCAAAGGCATGTCATAAGGTTGAGGACCTAACCTTAGGCAGCTCAAGTATATCTAACAATTCTTATGTATTGGAATGTCACTGTGATAAAAGTACATGTCATAATGTTATTAAATAATAGGACAGCTACTAAAAAAGAAGCCAAGAGCGAGTAATGTGCTCTTGGCTTGCTTGGAAGGTACTTTATTTATTTCATATTTCCAGTTGTTTCATTCTCAGTTGTTTCCTGTTAAGCGTTCGACTTTGAATTTATGCTACCAACATAGGTACCCTTGAGTAGTTTCACTAGAGGAATTTGCTCGCTCTCCCGATGGTGCTCTGATATCCGACCGAAGCCAGTATCCACATGTCGTTTACCAATAAGTTCGCGTCAATATAAGGGCTGATTCTTGGTTTGCTTTTCACCTATTTTTCGAATTTGTATCCAATACCAAACACGGTAGTGATCAGGTCGCTTGCATCCAACTTCTTGCGAAGCCTTTGTATATGGGTATCAACGGTCCGAGTATCGCCGACAAAATCGTATCCCCATACAATATCCAGCAGTTCGGAACGTGTGAACGTTTTGCCTCTGTGATTAATCAGAGTCATAAGTAAATCAAACTCTTTCGGAGTCAAATCAATTGGAATACCATTTTGTTTGACAAGATGTTCCTCGACAATGATTTCGATTTGTTTAAACCGAATTACTTTACTCTCCGTATTTTTTCCGTTGTTTGCTTGATCTACCCTCCGGAGGATTGTTCGAATCCGAGCGATAACCTCCCTTAAATCAAAAGGCTTTGTAATATAGTCATCCGCTCCGAATTCAAGCCCAAGGATTTTATCGGTGATATCCGATTTCGCGGTAATCATCAAGATCGGTATGTTATAACTTGCAGTTACTTGTTTACAAATATCTAATCCGCTTTGATCCGGCAGCATCCAGTCAAGTAGCAAGAGATTGGGTTGAAATTGTTGAAGTTCAACCATCCCCGCTGCTCCATTTGCCGCAGTTCGCGTTTCAAACCCCTCCATTGAAAGTCCGTATGATAATAAATCAGCTATTGGTGTATCATCTTCAATAATGAGAATTTTTGCTTTATTCATCATAACCCCCGTCTTCTCTCGTTAATCCGCGATATCATAATGTTAATGATTAGTTAGGGAATAATCAACTCGGAACATTTTACAGTAATTTTTGTACCTTGGACTGCAGTTTATGAAAATCATCAGCCGTTCCTGGCGTTTTGTGTGACTCAACGAAGGATACCTATTTTATAACAAAGAAAAACAACCCTACTCCATGTCCGAGGACTAAGATAAGGTTATCTCCAAATTAGTAGAGTGAAGTCATATTATTGATACAATCGGTAATGAGATAAAGCTCTTGTCAATTTGGTTTTGACAAGAGCTCCAGGAAAAGTTAGGAATGCGTTATTGAAGCGTCAAATTATCAACGTAAACGGCTATCTTACTGCTGCTGTTCGCTGAAGCAATGAATTGAACTCCAATTTCCCTAACATCGTCAAGGTTGGCTACAGATGCAAGGTTGATCGACAGTGCCGTACCTCCAGAAGAATTTATCTTGACGGCTTCGCCAGCATACCAAGCCCAATCTGATCCTGTCTTGACGTAAATTTTGGCATTGAGACCATCACCCACGGAGCCCCAAGGCGCATGTTTGGCGGACACACTTAACATTTTCTTACCAATAAGGTTATGATTTTTTGCGAGGTGAAGGTAATGCTGGGAATGGGAAGACATGATGATATCCGCTTTAAGAGAACTACTGCCTTTAGATGACCACTCCTTTCCAATCCATGGACCCTCGATATTCGAACCAGTCCAGCCCTGCATGCTATCCTCGAAGTCATACAATGTAGTCTCGGTATTGCCCCCATCGCCACCACCGCAAGCCGAATTCTGCCTCCACTCAGCATACGGAGCGTGCCCGGCTAGAATGCTTTTCAGATAGTTACCTCCTGCTGTGAGACTCCCGTTCGTATTGAAAATACTTGCTCCTTCTGCCTTGTCATTAATCGCCCAGTTGGCCCATGACAGATTATTCTGGTTCATCCAGTCAAGCCATTGGTTTGTGGAATCGTAATTAATGCCGCCGTCGCCATCCGCGTTAACAAAGCCCATCTCGGTAACAAACAGCGGGATGCCCTTACTCATCGCGTAGTTAGCTTTGTCGCGGAGCGACTGAAAATGAGATCCAGCGTAAAAGTGCAATGTATAGGCGATATTACTAGAGGATGTAATGGGGTCGTTCGCTGCCTGGTCTACATTCTGAGACCAGAATGGCGTACCAACGATAATCAGATTGTCGGAATGTTGACGAATGGCTGGAATAACTTGCTCAGCATAACTTTTGATTGTTCCCCACGAGACTTGTGTAGGTTCGTTATAAATCTCGAAGATGACGTTATCATAGCTTCCGTATTCCTGTGCCATTCGGCTGAAGAAACTTTTGGCGGCGTTGGCGTTGTTGTGCGCGTCATGTGAGTGCCAATCGATAATAACATAGATCCCCTTTGCGATTGCCGCATTGACCACTTCACGAACTTTGGCTTCATCGGCCGTGTTGTACGGATTTCCGCTGGGGTCCACGCCATATGCCGCTCTTACGATCTCTACTTGAAATTCATCCACCATCCGATTCACCGTGGCGGTATTCCAAAATGGACCGGACCAGTTGCTCCAGAAGAAGCTAGCCCCTTTGACCATCACAGACCGATTCGTTTTGGAGCCGTTAATCTTGTTTCCACTTGCTTTCATTTCACCGAAATAACTTACAGGGTTTGCGCAGGCAGCTGCTGAAGCAGGCGTTGCAGGTATGATCGCTTGAAAAAGTAGTGTTAATAAACTGATCAGTAAGATCATGATTAACGGCTTAGTGAAGGAATTGAACGATATTTTCATAATTCTCTTCTCCTTTAATATGGCATGGTCACGCGAAAAATTTCGGCAAGTAGCTCCAATATTCATCTGCATATCGGCTGAATTTAAGAACAGTGACAGCATATAAACTTGATTGCGAAAACGTTTTCGAAAATAAAGTCAAAAGTTAAACCCTCCTGTTCGAATAGTTTTAACCATTAACCTCTTCACGCTTACCTCATGTTTATAACTTATCGCCCCACGTCTTCCGGGTCACCACCTTCTTTTTACAATCAATCTATTCCAGTTTCCTCCCTCTGACGCAATATGAGGCTTTCCCTTCTGTCCATAACTCGGGAATAAAACAAGAACGAGCAGAAGAATATTTGATTCAAATGACCAAATGTTAAGCGCTTACATCATAATTAAAATACAATTTGTTTTTGTGTTTGTCAATTCTTAAAAAGCTATTCCTTATACTGTCCTGTCGAGTCTCGTACAACCAGATCTGCCGGGACAATCTCAGTTGGCGGTGAATAATCGGGATTCTCAATCATTCGGATGAGATGCTCTCCTGCTTTTATCCCCATTTGAGTAATGTTCTGATTGATCGTCGTAAGCTTAGGCATGGACAGCTCCGCATAGAACGTATTGTCAAACCCAACGACGGAAATGTGATCAGGTACTCGCATTCCGATTTCACGAATTGCTTCAATCGCACCAGTCGCCATATAGTCGGAAGAGCAGATCACGCCGGAAGGCGCTTCCGCAAGCTGTAGCAGGCGCTTCATCGCCTTATATCCTCCTTCAAAGCTGTATTCCTCTACCTCCACATATTTGGCGTAGTAAGGAAGATCGTTCGAGCGCAGTCCCTCCTGATACCCGGAAAATCTCGTTTGACCAACCAGACATCCCAAATCTCCGGAAATAAAGGCGATGCGTTTATGTCCGAGTTCCACCAAATGCTGAACACCCAAGTAGGCACCTCTGCGATTGTCTGCTGTTACATATCCGGTTCTAGGTCCTAGCAGGTCGGTATCGATCATCACCGTCGGCACCTCAGCCTGAAGTAAATCCAAAAAATTTTGATTAGTTCGATCGACACCAAACATGACAACTCCATCTACATTGCGGCTGATGCAATGCTTAGTGAAGGTATAATCGGGGTTTCTAAGATTCGGGGATAGAAAGAGCAGGTCATAACCGCTATCTTCAAGAGATTTTCTTAACCCATCAAGAAGCTCCGATATAAAAGGATTCGTGAAGAAATCCAGCAGGAACATCCCGACCGTCCAGGAACGCTTTTTTACGAGGCTGCGGGCAACGACATTCGGCTGGTAGTTCAGCAATTCGATCGCCTTGTTCACCTTATTCCTCGTTTTACTGCTGACATCAGAATAATTATTAATCACTTTGGATACCGTTGCCACCGATACCCCTGCTTGCTTTGCCACTTCATGAATAGATGCCACTAGACTCACCTCAAACCAAAATAAACGAATTGCTGACTCAGTCCATAACAATTTACTATTTATTATACGCGATGCTCAGCCCCATGGGAAACGTTCAGTAATATCGTTAAAACAAAAAAAAGCCGCCAATATGGCGACTTCCAAGTGTATATCTTTTTGTCCATTGATTATAGTGACAACAAGTTTACCCTTTTCTTCTTTGTGTGTGTTTTAATTTTCTTCGGATTCTAGCTGATCTCCAAATAATCAATGTATGCATCCCATGTTCCGTTTTCAGCTGTTAGAACGAGCTCAATCTCTTGATTTCCGGTTCCATGGCTGACATTGGTTAGAGTATAGACCGCGGGATTGCTCCCGCCGAAGTAGAAGGTCCCCTTTGTCTGCCCACCGATTTTCAAATCAATTCTGGCCATGTTGGAGTTACTTGAAGCACCACGGAGTGAAAAATTATGGGTGCGCTCGCAAAATATTGCGTGTACTTCACCAAATCATTGTTAGAATATAAAGCAACTCCGTTGAACGGCGAACTGATATTGCCGGTGTACTGACCGCCTTTGGTCATACTCTCGACTTCCACTTTTGTACCTGTGCTCGGAGGAGATGTAGCGCTGTCAGACGCCATCGCGCGACCGGTGATCGGCGAGATCATGCCAGAGCATAGGCTACGGCTCTTGAGATTTTGTGCTATCTGTGGGATCGCTTGGAGCGTCGTCTGGTACTGGTCATGCATCAGAAGCACGTCCCCGTTTTGCAATCTGTTCGCAGACGCTACGATCTGGGCGGTAGTAGCACCGTTCCAATCCTGGGAGTCGACGTTCCACAGCACTTCAGTAAGACCATTTTGGCTCTCGATGGATTTCAAGTTCGCGTTGGTCGCACCGTACGGCGGACGGAACAACTTTGGTACAGTTCCGGTAATCGACTGAATTACCTGCTGCGTTCGTGCGATTTCCGACGACATTTGCGAGCCACTCAACGTAGTCATATCCGGGTGCGTAAAGGAATGGTTGCCGATCCACATGCCTGCGGCCGCTTGTTCCCGTACTAGAGACTGGCTATTCTGCGCGTTCTGCCCGATGTTGAACATCGTTGCGCGCAAGCCAGCCTGCTTCAGCGCAGCAAGCAGTTTTGTCGTGTTACTAGTATTTGGGCCATCATCGAACGTCAAACCTACGTAACCATTCGCGCAACTGGCATCGGCAGCACTGGCGACAGGCATCATCGGTACCGAGAACAATGCACCGATGAGCATCAGCGATATTGCGCCTTTTACTAGCTTTGCTTTAAGCATAATATTGCCTCCTCTTAATATAATGTTTGATATCAGAAAGAATCTAATTGAAAGATTCCTCGTTTGCACTCCCCTGCTCTGCCACGCGTTCAATTCCCAAAAACAGCTTCACATCTCTTAATTTGTAAACGTTTTACGAAACATATTCTATCATCGAACTCTTCATATTTAACCTACAAAGATTTAACCTTATGATGTAAAAAGTTTAGTTTCTTGAACAAAAAAGCTGACATTATTACGTATCAATGTCAGCTTATAAAAATTATTATTTTCTTATTGATGATCCAAGGAAGTTTTTTCTCCCTTGAATATAATTAGGAAAATGGCACCGCCTGTTATCACTGTAAATAGTAGCAGTAACGTCAAATTGCTGTACAGATATGCTGCAACGTCAGTAACAATTGGGAGAATAGGAAAGTTGAACCTAAGCTGTGTAAGCAGTCCGCCTACAATTGCGATACCGATCCCTTCCGCCAAAAAGCAGGAAAAATTCAAAAAACCCATACCTGAGCCTGATTCGTCAGCACTTAACGAGCCTGCCACAATGGTTGAAATGACCGTTTTAACAAAGGATAGTCCACCAAAAATTAAAACCACTGCCCCTGAGATGATCCAGAGGTTACGATCCGCGAAAAGTGAAACAATCAAAAGTCCTGTACCGAGAAGCAATAAACCTGCAATCATGACAAAACGAGTTCCTCGCCTATCGACCAAAGAACCACCAACGATCCCGAAAAGAATCACACTAATCGTTCCTGGAAACAGAACACCGCCCCCGATAAGGCTTGTCGACATCTGGTGTACTTCTCTCATCATGTAAGGGATCATAGACATAAATCCTGCCACAGTCCCTAGAAGTATTCCCCCTACAAATACGCCCGCGATAAACCTTCTCTTTTTGAATAAAGTCGGGTCTACAAAAGGTTCCTTAGCTCTTCGGATTCTCAAAACAAATCCTATGAAAAGAATGACACTGAAGGTCAAATACCACCACTCGTAATGTGTTGTAAATAAAGTGAACGAAATAATTCCAAGAACAAAAAGCAGGCCTCCCGGAACATCAAACCCACCTTTTTTCACAGGTTCGTCAGGCAACGTCCGTAAGACAAACGGTAGTGTGACTAGCGTCATCATTGGCAGGAAAAACAGATACGACCAATGTACATAGTCCGCGATCCAGCCTCCAAGTATAGGACCAAAACCTTCTCCCAAAGCAACAGTCGATCCGATCATTCCAAAAGCCTTTCCTTGATGCTGCTTTTCGATACTTTTGGTAACGATAACCATAATCAACCCCGGGACGGCAGAAGCACCCGCTCCTTGGATAAATCGTGCGGCAAGCAAAATCGGAAACCAGGCATGGAGAAGCAAGCCAATTAACGATCCCCCGCCGTATATCATCATACTAATGAGAACCAGTTTTTTTACGCCGTAAATGTCCGATATTTTTCCGTAAACGGCTGTCCCTACGGCAAAAGAAAGAATGAAGCTGGTATTAACATAATTTGCGGCGGATGGCTCAATTCTAAATTGAGCGGCAATGTCGGGCAACGATACGTTGAATACCGTCTCATTTAATACGCTGAAAAATGCAAGTACGCACAGCCAAATCAAAGATTTAGGAATGCGTTCCTCAATCGATTTTTTCATCATGCAAACCCCTTAAAAGTGCCAGGGATCACGCAGTTTATAGGGCCAGTGATGCGTTGTTCCCTTTAATTTGTGCCCTTCTTTTTTGTATGTACTTCATTTTAACGCCTCCAAAAAGTAAAAATCTGTTTAATTCAATTCACCTAACCATATTATCATAGAAATAATGAAAATATTACCCGCTATTTTGACGATTATCATTTCATGACGGGGTAAAGCAAAAATTGGTTAGTAACTGCTCGTTGGATAACAATATCTAGTCTCTAGAATACCTTATTAACGCAATCTCTTACTATTTATTTTCAATGATAGATCATCAAAAATATATATGAGATTAAATTGTCTTTTTGGAAATCGTCGAGAAATATTCTACGACTATCTCACGGAATTCCAAAGCAGCTCGCGAAATATAACGATTCCTGTTCCATAATAAAGCAATCTCCCGTATCAATTCGTGGTTCTCTACCTGGAGATATTTGAGCTGTTCATGTGAATTTCGTGCCGTGCTCGGTATGAAAGCTATACCAATTTCGGCTTCTACAAGAGTACTAAGCCTTGCAGGTTCATCCCCCTCATACACATATTTAGGCACAAATCCTTCCGCTTTGCATACAGAGTCCACTAAATCACGAGTACCGTAGCCTCTCTTTACACCGACAAACCATTCTTCCCTTAGCTCTGTCAAGGATACGCTGTTTCGGTCCGCCAGCCGATGCCCCTTTGGAACAGCTACAAGAATGGGATCGACACATACGATTTTACATTCGATGTCATTCCCTTCTACAGGAGGTGAGGATAAGCAAAAATCAACTTCTCCTCTATGCAGAAGTGTAACCATTTCCTGCGTGGTCAGCATTTGCACATGAAATTGAATATAGGGTCGTTTTCTCCGAAACTCTCGAAGGATATTTGGCAATGTGCTTGCAGTGGTCACAGCTAATTCGAGAGTTCCAAGTTCTGGATTGGATAAGTCGCTGAGCTCCTGCTTCCCTTGTTCTAATTCAAACAAAGCCCTTTCTGCACGGTGAAGAAATTTGCTCCCGAACTCATTCAATCGCAGTTTCCTCCCTGTTCGGTCGAATAAAGGCACCCCCAGATCTTCCTCCAAGCGTTGAATCGTTTTACTCAGCGACGATTGAGTAACGTGCAGACTTCGTGCAGCTTCTGTTACATGTTCCAAACGAGCTACAGCGAGAAAATATTGCAGTTGAAGAAGTTCCAATTCGCATCCTCCATTCATTCCCTCAAGTCAATGAGATTATAACATCAAATGCATTGGAATAAATAATCGATTTCGAGTACGATGACATTAATTCGCTATAGGGGGACCAGAAATGAGTGTTCGCAGCTGGTGGTTAATGATTTCAGTTGGTCTAGGGATACTATTGAATCCATTAAATTCTTCGATGGTTTCTGTTGCTATTCCAAGTCTGCAAAAGGTATTTCGCCTTGACTTTACAGGTGTTTCCTGGATTATTTTTTCTTTCTACATTGCAAGCAGCATCGCTCAACCTGTCATGGGCAAAGCCAGCGATTTATTCGGTCGTAGAAAGATATTTCTTACAGGTCTTGTTGTATCCTTCATTGCATCATTACTAGCCCCATTGTCACCAAACTTTGGATCGCTCATCGTGTTTCGCATTGTGCAATCTATCGGAACAAGCATGATGGTTGGGGTTGGAATGGCTATTGTTCGAATTCATATTACAGAGAAACAAGCGACTGCACTGTCTGTTTTGTCCATATTCCTATCAGGAGCAGCAGCAATTGGTCCCTTTATTGGCGGGGTCTTGATTCATTGGTGGGATTGGCCTGCCATCTTTTTCGTTAATATTCCGTTTGTGTTGGCCAGCTTTTTATTGGCTTGGAGGACTATTCCTAAGGACGAATCGCCAATATCCGTTGCACGCAACATGTCCCTACGTAAATGGTTTGATTTGATAGATGCCAGAGGGATTCTGCTCTTCACAGTGGGGTTGGTTGCTCTGCTCGTTGGATTACTCTCGGCAAAATCGTCTGGGCATATCTCATCAGGAAATGTCATTGTCGGGCTAATAGGTCTCGTTGCACTGGGGGCATTCGCACGATATGAGTTAAAAGCAACGTCACCCTTTATTCCTTTACGCACATTCGCCAAATATCCTGCGATGACTTGGGTTAATGTTGAATTCATGCTCATTAACATACTCTATTACTCGCTTTTTTTCGGGCTTCCATCCTACTTGCAAATGGTACGTCATGTCAGCGAGTTCCACACAGGAATTCTTATGCTAAGCTTAGGCTTGTGCTCGCTATTCTCTTCTCCAATAGCAGGACGATGGATCGATAAATCAGGACCCAGACCGGCATTACTGGTATCCGCAATCCTGATGACATTGGGATCGGTATGGCTTGTAACATTAAATCCAACTTCTCCGGTGATCAGCGTGTGTTTGGCTTTGGCTACATTCGGTATTAGCAACGGGCTGAACAATGTAGGTATGCAAGCAGCCTTGTTCCAAAGTTCTCCAAAAGAAATCATCGGTGTAGCATCCGGATTATTTAATACATCAAGATATCTGGGAACCATTCTCTCTTCATTGTTGATAGGTATCGTAATGGGAGGTAAGTTCAGCTTCGAGGGATTTCAAGTGCTTGGGATTGTCCTTACGGTAATTGCATTATCTTTGGTATTCATGAGTCGGCGACGCCGGGAGTCAGAACAATTGCGGGAGTCATAGGTTTACCGTTTCTTTAAATTCATCCCTCCGCTCTTTATTTAGCGTTAATTATTCAACGAATGAGGAAGCAGTTTAGTTAAAAAACAGCCGAGCGATCGGCTGTTTTTGGTAGCGATTGGTAGGTGACTTAATTCCAGTTCCACAGCCCTGATCCAGCGTTCGAATTTCTTTATGCAAAGGTGAATTTTCATTAGCTCCTTACCCGCGTTTAAATAAACAAAAAATTATCTTCCGTGTAGACGTTCCCGAATTCTGCCGGTACATTAGATCAAGCTCTGGCTTCGGTTCATCATTTAACATCGATATCATTTCAACCGTCAGTAGGCAGGCCACCTGGCTATATACCTTCCATTTGGAATATTAAAAAATAGTCGGTACCATTCCCCCATCCATACGGATTGGAGAACCCTTAAATGCAGACGCATATGGGCTACATACAAATGCAGCTAGTCTACCTATTTCTATAGGTCTAATAAATCGCTGTATTTCGGATTGAGGCAGATTTACAGCCATAAATTGTTTCTCTTTTTCTGAAAAAGTCATATTTTCATTGACGTAAAGCCCCTCAATGATTTGGTGTACATTTTCAGAAAGTGTTGGTCCTGGCATGATCGTATTGACAGTAACTTCTGTACCTCTTGTTAATTTAGATAAGCTTTTTGACAATGATAGCAGCATGGATTTGGTCATACAATATTGAGGCATCTGTCCTGAAGGCATAATTGCTTCTTCACTCGCAATGAAAATAATGCGTCCATAATCGTTTTTCAACATTTTAGGCAAGTAAAATTTAGCTAATCCATTTGCAGCAAGAACATTAGTACGGAAGTATTTTTCCCATACTTCATCGTCAACGTCCTCATACTGCATAATTTCGTAAATGCCCATATTGTTAACCAAAACATCAACTTCGGGATATTTTTCAAATAAAGCTTTTCTTTGCTCTTTATCCACAATATCGGCTGTAGCATTTTGAGGAGAGGTAGTTGGGCATTTTGTCTTTATTTCATTTACTGTTTGTTCTACCTCTTCATAATTCCGTCCATTAATAAGTACATTCACGCCTTCTTTGGCAAGTTCAATCGCAATTGCTTTACCTATACCTTTCGTTGATCCTGTAACTAAAGCAGTTTTATTGTTTAATCCCATATCCATCATACAATTCTCCTTTTTATCTACTTCAAAACTATGTTAAGCTCAGCCTTTTAAAGGGTCCTGATTATATTACCTTGTCTGGATTGTTCAGTAACTAGCATAATACGACAAATTTCTTGTTTCACACGCCAGATGGATAAGGTCAGTATTACAAGCTCTCTGTAGAATGAATGGAGTTGGGAAACTATTAATAGATAGTCGATCTTCCTAGCGGTTCTTTTGATATCAAGTTGGTATCTAAATGTGTAGTGCGCCAATTTGAAGGAGTATCCCCTTCCCAAAGACGAAAAGCGCGATAAAATGAATTCTGATCTTCATATCCAATCAAAAAGGCCACTTCTTTAATATCAAGCGAGGGATCTGCCAAGTATTCTAGTGCCTGCTCATGTCTAGCTTGTGTTAACAGTCGCTTAAAGCTCGTATTGTCGTCAGTAAGCCGGCGCTGCAAGGTACGATCGCTCATTCTGAGCTCCTTCGCCACAGCCTGAATGTCGGGGCGTCCTCCGGTGAGGCTACGTTTTATAATCCTTTTGACCATTTCGGTAATGGAGCAGTAGCGCTGCTGTTCAGCCAGCGATCGGTCTAGGACGGGAGTCAGGATCTCCAGCAATTCTTCGTTGTACGAAACAAAAGGGAGGTCCAGATCGCTTCGATATAACGTCAACCGATTACATTTTGCATCAACCTGTACACTACACCCAAAATAAGCTTCAAGAGCCTGCACATCTCCCATGGATTGTGAAAATTCTACGAACTGCGCCGTCAAAGGTTGACCAGTGCCTCGGCGTCCAAGCTCCAGAAGACATGCAAGTGTAATACCCGTCAGCATCGGTGGACCAGGCTGCTCGGTATGAAGCCATTCCAGTTCGATGGTACAGTACTCCCCCTCCTCAGTGACACGTAAGGTTTCGGGGGGACATAATTGTTTGTACCGAGCCATTCGGTTTAGAGAGTCGCGGTAGTCACGAGCGTGGTAAGTTGCTAAGACGGTCGGTGGGTACTTCGCTGTTTCAAAAACGGTTGCAAGCTTGATGATTCCTTTGGCAGTGTCACCAATGAGATCGGAATAAGCCTGCCAGATCGCGAAGTATTGTACGCTTGTGACTACGGGCTCATGAATAATGGTGAGCGGCAGTCGTGCTTTATGAGCTACGTCCTGAGCAGAGATCCCTAATTCGTGTAATCCCGTCCAAAATCCTGGTGGGATTTTAATATGGTCAGAGGTATAAGACTTCTTCATACATACAGACCTCCTTTATTACTTCCATTTTACTGCAATCTCTGATCATTCCAGTATAGTGAATTTTGTTAATATATGCTTACTGAAGGTTAGACCACCATAAATAAAAAAGCAACCGGCATGCCGGTTGCTTTTGGGTCATTTCCACTTCGATAATTGCAGTCGTTATCAGACCAAAATTGCTATAAACTACAACGTCCTAATTTTTCGGTACCTACCACTTCTTTTTTACTTTTAGAAATCAAATCTTCACGAGAAATGGAGCCACTCCCTATATTTTCAGTAGCAGTAACTGTATCTAAAAAACCTGTAGTATACTGTTTCGGGATCGTTATTTCTTTTTTCAAGTTTGTTGCGGCTTCAAGAGCCCAATAAGGGTTTCTTAACATTCCTCTCCCGACAGCCACAAGATCTGCATCCTCATTTCCTACTACAGCGTTAGCCAGGATCGGATCATCAAGTCTTCCGACTGCAATGACTGGAACTTCGAGTGCTTGTCTGATTTCTCGAGCAAGTGACACCTGGTATGCTGCGTGACTACCTGGTCTACCCCATGCAGCGATAGGTCCTTCCCCGCCTGAAGAAATGTCAAAAATATCTACCCCTGCTTGTTGATATTCTTTGGCAAAAGAAATGCTTTCTTGAATGCTGTATCCTCCTTCTACGTATTCTTTAGCAGAAATGCGCATAATAAGTGGCATATCTTCCGGCATCTCCGCCTTGGCTACCTGAATAATTTCCCGACCAAATTTTGTGAGATCTTTTCCGTATTCATCATCTCTTTGGTTGCTAAGAGGCGAATGAAATTGATGAATTAAGTATCCGTGAGCTCCATGTAATTCAATGGCATCAAATCCGGCCTTCACAGCACGTGCTACTGCACCGCGGAACTTCTCCACCATTTCTTTAACTTCTTGTGTTGAAAGAGCTCTAGGTAATTTAGATTTCTCATCAAATGGAACAGCGGACGGAGCAACAGGCACTTCAGCATCTTCTGCTTTACGTCCAGCATGAGCAATTTGAATACCTATTTTTGCTCCATAACTATGGCAGGCATCTACAATTCTTTTCAATGCAGGAATTTGCTCATCAGACCACAATCCCAGGTCGAAGTCAGAAATCCGTCCATCCGGTTCTACATCAGTCATTTCAATTATAATAAATCCAGTTCCACCAATGGCACGACTTACATAGTGCATGAAATGCCAATCGGTAGCTATACCATCTTTCTTGTCAACAGAATATTGACACATTGGAGGCATAACGACCCGGTTCTTTAATTCCAAGCCTTTAAATTTATAAGGACTAAATAAATCTTTCATTAAGAAAGACCCCTTTCTAGGTTTTATAGCAGGCATTACTAAATGTATGCACATGCATATAATATAGCATGCATATTTATGTTGTCAACTATCCGTTTACACGATGCGTTTACACAAATAAGAGGCCCAGAGATTGTATTCTCTAGACCCGGAGTTAAATTTTGCTCTAGTCAAGCACTAACTTTCGTATCAAGCTTTAATATTGTATGAAAGAATTAAATTTTTTCAATGAATGATTGTAATTTTGGTTTCAATTCATCTTTTAAGAGAGCTAACTTCAAAACTTGGTTGAAGGTTTCGAGCGCTCTGTCAAATTTCTTTTCGCCAAAATCGGTCATGCTTGTATAGATTCCCCTACGATCATCTTCACATATATGTCTTTGCAAAGCTCCACAACTTTTTGCTTCCATTCTGACTACCAGTCTAGATAATGCACTTTGGCTTAACCCAACCATTTCCTGTAACTGCTGTAATCTCAATTTCTTTTCCTCAGTTTGAGATAAGAAATACAGTACCAAAAATTCATTTAAGGATAAACTATAATTTTCTTGAAGTGCACGCTCGACTTCGTCGTTTATATTCGATTGAAGTTTAGTAAGGGACAGCCAAATATTTAAAAGTTCAGTATCAGTGTTGTTTTGCATTTCGACTCACCCGTTCTATTCTAAAGTATAAATAACACATATTATTAGAGTCATTATAGGGAATAATTAATTCTATCAGGGTTACCTGAAATGGTCAAAACCTCAGAACGGATAGAGGTTATAAAAAAGCTTTCTGAAGCAGTGACTTAAGTTGTCAACACAAAAACACCTTTCAAAATCGGCCTCCATATTTAGAAATGGAAGCATTCTCCTGAAGGTGTTTTTGTTTTGAAACCCATTGTAGTTTACTAATTATTTATGGTCAGATACTCTTTTGCGCATTCCAGCCAGTCCCAGTAACCCAAGTAAGCCAATCCATCCCCAATCCATATCGTTGTCATTATCTACGGCGTTTGCTCGTACACTGTTAGCGTTGTAGGTTGAATTGTTGTTGTGATAAGCATTATTAGCTGTGTCATTGGCCACATCTACATTTGCACTTTGTGCTGATGAAGGAACGACTAAAGCTGCAAAGAAGAACATGGAAGCTACAGCAGTGACTATTTGTTTTTTCATAAAAAGGAATCCTCCCTGAAAGTGTGATGCATATAATTTCTCCAAAAATTCGTCCATTATTCCATTGCACTTTTATATTTTTATTTGGATACTTTGATGAGTAAATTGGAACTATAAGTTCGGGAAGAAAAAAATATCGAAGGAGCGGTTAAGATGGGAATACTAAGTGGAAATCCAAAAGATGAACCTATGCACTATGGTGAAATTTCCGGTGTTTGGCAATTTTCATTGGTCGCGAAAGGAGCTCTGTCTTTCTACCAAGCATTCCTGAATCATGCAGGAGATAAGGATTTGAAAAAGATATTGGACGCACTCATTGATCAAGCGAAACTTGAAATTAAGGAGTGTGATACGCTCCTTACTGATAATGGGATTGCTCCAGCGCCAGCCTTACCCGAAAGACCTCCAGTGAAACTTGAAGATATTCCTGTTGGTGCAAGGTTTACTGATCCTGAGATAGGCGCTAAAATTGCGTCTGATACGTCATTGGGGCTGGTGGCTTGTAGCCAAGTTATGGGGCAATCCATTAGAGAGGATATAGGGGCCTTGTTTGCAAAATATCATGCTACCAAAACTGCTTTAGGAGTTAAGATTCTTCAATTGAATAAAGAAAAAGGATGGTTGCTGCCTCCTCCCCTTCAAGTGAAAAGACCTGAAGCTGTTGAAGTTTAAAAATAGATTAAAGTGCTACTAGCCATATTCAGAGCAGATTGAAAGTTAAAACAATAACCCCCATTATCCTCAATATGAGAACAATGGGGGTTAGATTCGTTTACGATTCGTTAAATATCTCTTAGAATCACGCTTTTGGTCGCTGCCGCCTCAAAAATCGTCTCAATCAGCACCAGTACACGGTGCACTTCTTCGCTCTTGATCGCAAGCTCGGCTTTTCCTTCGATAGTGGAGACAAAATTTTCGTAAAAGCTTTCTGCAGCAGAAGGTATTTTCTCAATCGGGAACTTAAGGGTGGATTCCTCAGACGGAGGTGCCATCGTTTTGGTCAATCCTTGACCTGCTTGAATCGGTTTGGGTTCCACGTGCGCAACATCTGGGTTCCGAGTGACAATCTCTCCACTCAAATCCCAATCCTTGATCACTGCTGTTCCTTCGGTTCCTTTAATATACCAACGCGGTAACTTTACGTAATTCGTTGTACCTACTTCAATGACCGCTGTAAGACCGTCCTTGAACTCAATGAAGCTGCTAAAGCCGTCATCCACTTCTGTCCCCAGAATATAACTTAAAGTAGCGGTCACGCTTTCGATTTGGCTGTCCGTAATCTGGAGTAGCTGGTCCAACAGATGGACTCCCCAATCCAGCAACATTCCTCCACCATACGCCTTCAATTGCCGCCAGTCGCCTGGAATGCCGTTAGCTCCCTGAACCCGTGATTCCAGGTGGAAAAGATCGCCAACCGTCTTCTTGCTGATTATATCTTTGACAATCCGGTAGTCTTCATCCCATCTGCGATTCTGATGTACTGTAAACAGACGGTTCTCTTGCTTAGCCACCTCGACAATATCCAAGAAATCTGCGCTCGTGATTGTAACTGGCTTTTCACAAATGACATGTTTGCCAGCTTGCAATGCTTGGATTGCGATTTCTTTATGAACGTCATTAGGTGTCGCTATTAATACAATATCTACGTCCTGATCGCCGAGAACGGCATCTAGACTGGCATAGGTTTTATAGCCGGCTGCTGCAGCCAATTCCATCCGATAATCAACAATATCATATACACCGCCAATGGCAAGCTGCTCAATAGGTTCAATTAATTGAACATGGTAGCTTCCCATACCTCCATAACCAATAATAACTACATTGTATTTCCGATTGTCCATTTTCATTTTCCTTCCACTCCTAAATTGAGCCACCACCTATCAAACGGTTGCTCACGGATCGAATTCAATTGTGAATCGGTTACTGCCATGCAGGTCATCCGTAAGATGTTATTGCATACGCTTTCATTATAAAGGAAATCTTTCCCCAAAAAAAGGGGGATATTAAGATCTAGTGGATTCTGTATTGGATAAATACTCACTCAAGATTTCCTGCATTGACTTCTTTGAATTTTGAAACTGTTTTATTCGATGACCATTGGCACCGGACGGGTGAGGGAATCCCCACAGAATTTTGTTTTCTTGAATTTTTTGTTCATCAAGCAAGCGACGAAGAACGGTCTCGACTGACTTTCCTAATGGAATAATAAGTGGATAATCCAAACATTCTAATTCAGGAAGAAAAGACTCAAGCACTGACCCATACAAAAAAGCATGGTTAATAATAGGAGGCTGATGTCCATTATAATTTTCTTTATTCACAAAAACTGGAAAACGAATTAAGGAAGTTGTATGTAACAACGAGCAATCTGAATCAAATAGTTTACGTACATGCGACACTTTCAAAAAATCATGCAATCCTATTTCTTGAAGCATATTTATTAAGTTGTCTCGCATGGAACCGGCCATCCTTGCTGCAAATTTGGCTTTTTTACAAGCTTCCTCATATGACTGTTGATCCTTCAAAGATATTATGGCAGTTCGAAAGGCAATTTCCATCTGTTGCCAACCAGGTGTAATACCAACTAGCACTACTTTCGCGGAAGAATTGATATATTCATTATGCGGGGAATAGAACATTTCAACGTCTCCCGAAGACTTTAATTTGAAATCATTAATCAGCAATTCGTATTTAGAATACTTTTGCTTTACCGGTAACGAATTTATCACAGCAACTATACGCTTTTGATGAGTGGAAGAGATCAGGTTGCATCCTCCTTACGAGCTTATATTTAAGTATATATTACCGTTTTACAGGAGGGGTGTTCTTCACACCCCCCCACATGTATTTACCAATAAATATCTATCCTTATTGTGTCTGTAAGTTTGCGAAGCTCAGCTCTTTCTATCTTCTTTGGTAATTAAAGAACTGTAAGCGGGAATCGTCACCGTTTCTGTCCTTACTTTCGCACCCTTTGAGGTGGAGAAGACCACTTTCCGTTTCTGCTTATCCCAATCTTTCATCTGGAGGGTAACCGACTCCCCTGACAGGTTATGATATACATACAATACTTCTTTGCCTGAAGAACGTTTGTATGCCGCCACGTTGGCAGAACCTGCTTGGACTGGTTCTAGATTATTGCTACGAAGAGCTGCATGTTCTTCTCTCAGGCGGATGAGCGTACGGTAGCTTTCTAGCAGAGAATCATTGTCCCGCAACTGCGCTTCCACCGATACTTCGCCTCTGTTGTATTTGGGCTCCTCCCACTTCGTTTGACCGGGGCCTTCTCCCTTGTACCAGCGCATAGGCTCCCGAAGATACTCATCGGGCTTTTCTCCCTTCATGCCGATCTCTTCCCCATAATAGAGAAACGGCTGACCCGGTAGCGTCAAAAGAATGGAAGCAGCCAGCTTGGCTTTTCGCACATCCCCGCCTAGCTCGCTCATAACACGGGTCTGGTCATGATTGCTTAGGAACGGAGCATCGAGTGCCGCCTTATTGTATGATTTGTACAGCTTCAGCGTTTTCTCAGCGAATGTTGCGATACCCTGATCCTGGCCGTTTTTCACGGAGTTCAAAATCGTTCCGCCCAGATCAAAATTAAACAGAGAGTGGAGCGATTCGTAATAAGGAGCTATTGTCTCCGGTTTATCCCATACTTCTCCTGCCAGATATACATTTGGATTTATTTTTTCCATCTCGGAACGGAACTCATTCCACCACGCAATATTTTTATCGGCGCCATCCTTTGTTTGCCCTTTAAAAATATGCATTGCTGCATCAAGCCTGAATCCGTCTGCACCCTGCTGCAGCCAATACTTGCCGACTTTGATCATTTCCTTGCGGACTTCGGGATTGTCAAAGTTCAGATCCGGCATACCGGACCAGAAAGTACCGTAAAAGTACCCTTCGCCATTCGGGTTCTTATGCCATACCTGCTGACCCCATGATCCCTTCTCATCCAAATTTGTATTCTCATTTGCCCAGACGTAATAGTCATGGTATTTGCTTTGCGGGTTGGCACTGGCCTCCTTGAACCAAGGGTGCTCGCTGCTTGAATGATTAATAACAAGGTCGATGATCACCTTGACACCCTTTCGTTTCGCTTCTTTCGTCAAGGTGCGGAAATCATTCAGATTCCCGTACTGCGGGTCCACCTGATAGTAGTCAGTTACATCATATTTATGGTAGCTTGGAGACGGATTCAGTGGCATGAGCCAGAGACCGCTGACCTGCAAATCCTTGCCTGAACGGGGTTTGCCGTCGTTTAAGTAATCAAGCTTTTGTGTAATGCCTTTTAAATCACCATGTCCGTCCCCATTCGAATCATAAAAAGAATTAATATAAATTTCGTAAAATACGCCGCTTCCAGCAGAATCCAAAGGCTTCTGCCCGTTCATTTCCTGATCGGCCATTACACCTGAGGCGAACATTGTGAGCATAGGCACCGTTAACAGGGTCGTGGACCATTTTCTTAAGCGTTTATTACGAGTCAAAACATATCAGCTCCTTTAATTGTTATGGGTGCGCTTTCATTATAAAGAGAAACCATCCAAAAAAAGGGGATATTATTATCTATTATGGTGGAAAATATCGATTTTATTGTTTTATGTCGTTATCGAACAAACTGCCCGGGTTAGCGGATCTTTTTCTGATCCTTAACCCAGGCAGTTTGCTTGCAGGTCTATTTTTTATCCTTTTACAGCGGAACCTACCGTCATCGCCCGCTCCACTTGCTCACTCAAGAACAGATAGACGAGTACCATCGGTAAGGAGGCAATGGTCATAACAGCTCCCATGGCTCCCCAATCTGTGCTGTAAGAACCTTGGAAGAAAAGCAAGCCTAGCGGTAATGTCTTCATATTTTCATCAGAAATGAGAATATAGGCCAAAGTGAACTCATTCCAGTTGTTCAAAAACTGAAAAATGGCTACAGTTGCAATTGCAGGTAATGCAAGGGGTACAATGATTTTCAGGAACAGTCTATAAATATTAGCTCCATCCATGCATGCTGCCTCTTCTATCTCCTTAGGGATTCCTGTAAGGAACCCATAGAAAATCATGGACGAGAAAGGAAGGCCAATTGCGATATAAGGAAGAATAAGAGCTCCATACGTATTCGTTAGATTAAAATCGCGAACCAGAATCGCCAGCGGTATCATGATAACCTGAAGTGGCATAAACATTCCTATGGTCATATAAGTCCGGACGGTAGAACGAAATCTCCACCTCATACGAGCCACTGCGAAGGCAAACATTAGAGCCAGTAAAAGGATAAACAGAGTCGAAATCGTGGATACGACCAGACTGTTCAGAAAGTAACGGGGAATATTAAATTGTGTCCAGGCATTAATATAATTTTCGTATCGAAAATGCGTTGGCAGTCCAAATGGGTTAGAGACGAAGATCTCATCGTTGTTCTTTAACGAGTAGGATACCATCCAAAACAACGGGTAGACCGAAACAATTAGATACAACCACAGTGGTATCTGCAGGGCAGCATGTCTGAACTTGCTCAAAGCGGTTTTACTCATTTCGTTCTCCTTTTCAATACACGCCTCATCAGGCGGTTTGTCCGCGGTCGAACAGCTTATTGATAACTACAGTTGCCAATAACGAGATTAATACAAGCAGCACGGATACAGCACACGCATAACCATAGTTGCTCTCCATAAAAGCATAGCGATAGATCATGAATGTCATTGTATAGTTTGTAGTGCCGGGCCCACCATTTGTCATAATCAGCATCTGCACAAACGCCCCTATTCCAGAGGTTATCGCGATAATGAAACAAAATTTGTACGTTTCCCTCATTAAAGGAAGCGTAACATGCAGATGCGCTTTCCATTTGCTGCAACCGTCAATCGTTGCCGCCTCAAAGTAGTCTTCGGGTATTGACTTAACTCCTGCATATAACAACGAGAATTGGTACCCCATAAACTGCCAGGCATTAACAAAGGCGATGGCAATAATGGATGTTGTTGGGGAGCTCAACCAATTTTGCTGATACGGGATGTTCAAGAGTTCAAACAATCGGTTGATTAATCCGTTGGTTGGATCGTAGATTGCAATCCATAGCTGGCACACCACAGTTACCGATAGGACAACTGGGATAAAATAAGCCGTTTTCAGTATTTTCCGCCCGCGTGTACGTGGGTCCGCACAGATTAGTGCCAATATCGTTCCCAGTCCGATCTGAAAGACTGCCAGTACAATTGCAAAGATCAATCCGTTCTTAAGCGAAGTCCCAAGTAGAGGATCGGAAAACAATTCCCGGTAATTATTCAATCCCGAAAAGGTCAGCGTACTAAGGCCATCCCAATCATAAAAGCTGCGAAGAACGGTTTGCAAAACAGGATAGATTAGAATCACGCTATACAGTATCAAAGCAGGGAGGAGAAACAGTGCGAGCGCCGGTTTGTTCCCCAAATATTTATTCATGTCTTGCTTCCACCCCTTATCTTTGGAACAGCCCCCCCCAGCGCCTTATGCCGCCAAGGGTTGCCGATTCCCTGAATTCTCAGTTTTCTTTATTCAATGTGCTATTCAGATTGCTCACAAAATCGTTTTCAGAAAAGTTGTCTACCATCATATTTTGAGTATTGTCATTAATGGTGTTCTGAATTTTTGTATTGCTCAGAAGTTGAGCATATTCCTGCGCATTAGGCAGCAACTCTTTGACAACTCGCTGCATCATGGCTGGAACATTAGCGGCCATTGGCTTATCAACTTTCACTGGAACTATCGGACTTCCAAGTTGGGTGTATCTGTACTCTGCTGACTTCGAAGCAAGGAATGCCGCTACCTTTACGGCTGTTTCCTTATTTTTGCTATTCGCTGATACTGCATAACCTTGCGGAGAACCTGAGCCGTCAATAAAATATTTGGACTTCTCGTAGGTTGCTTCATCCTTTGCAGGCCAGTACATCCAGTCGACTTGATCGCCCAGCTTTTCCTGGGAACTGTAAATTTCCCATTGTCCATTCACGAACATGGCAGCTTTGCCCTGATAAAATAGGGACGATGCCTGATCATAATTGGTGTTCGTAGCGTTGGCATCGAACAATCCGGCTCTTTGCAGTTGCTTCATCTGCTGTGCTGCTGTTACGAATGCTTCTGGCAATGCTTTTACACCCTTCTCCTCAAGTGCTCCAAATCCACGTGGCTGCTCTCTTGTAACCAGCCCGTTATAAAAAGCGGTCGTAATCCATTTTTCCTTGGCAAAGATCGACATCGGTACATAACCAGCAGCTTTTAACTTTTTCGCTGCATCGGCCATCTGGTCAATCGTCTTAAGCGGTGTTTTGATGCCTACCTTCTCAAAAATGGACTTGTTGTAATAAATCATTTGGAATTCAATACCAGTTTCAGGGTAAGCATACACATGATTGTCAGGAGCTACCAAACGCGATTCAACTCCCGGGTTAAGACTCTTCTTGAATTCGGCTGTTGTGTCATAGTTGTCAAGAACCTCGACATTTTTCGATTTTGCAAAAGTTTGCAGGACAGACCAATCCGCTAAATAGACATCCGGCATGTTGCCCGTTGCCGCATATGTTTTAAGCTTCTGGCCTCCGTCCTGCACGGCAGGATCCAGTTCAATTTCTACGTTTGGCATCTTCTTTTTGAGCTCTGCCACCGCATAATCGAACGGCTTAATGGTATCGTCATCGAAATGCTGCGCATACACCTTCAATTTGATCGTTCCGTCCCCTGATCCGTTATTGGAAGAGGCTGAGTTGTCTTCGCCACAAGCAACCAATCCGACGGACATGGTGAGTACTAGCAAGGCTGCACTCCAAATTTTAAGATTTTTTTTCATTTGTTTTATCCCCCTCATGAAGAGTCTTTGATGATTGCGCTTTCATTTGCTTGACTACAGTATACCGCTGCCTCTATTCTTCTTTAAGGAATAAAACGGGTATTATCAGTAAAAAACGGGACAAATAGAGCAGCGGTCCTCCATATAGGAAAACCGCCAGGCTTAAATTGATGTGTTCTGCCTCACAAGGCAGATGCTATCTCTTTTTGAGTTGCTCATATTCAGTGGGTGTCATACCAAAACGTTTCTTGAAACATTTGCTGAAATAATTGGGGTCACTGTATCCAACACTTTCAGCGATTTCTGACAGCTTCCGATTTCCTTTCAGCAAAAGCTCTTTAGCCTTCTTCATTCTGATGTGTGTAATATGATCCACTATGGAAAAGCCAGACTCCTTGCGAAATACACGGCGCAGGTAGCTGGGATCGACGAATACTCCGCACGACACCTGCTCAGCAGACAGCTCTACGTCTGCATAATGTTCCTCAATATAATTAATCGCTGCCGCAAATAAATTGGAAGCCTTCGTAGGACGCATATTCTCCATCAGCTGGATCAGCTTGCGGTATAGGGCGAGCATCCAACCTTCAGCAGCCTCCCAGGAATCTAACTCCCGCAGCCGTTCGTATGGAGACTTGTCTCCTCCGTTTTCCCATAGCTGGTCATAAGGAATGCCTCGTTCACTAGCAAAGGAAAGGGCTAAAGATACGATTCCCATAAGCATCGCATCTGCGTATTCGTCTCCCCATTTATATTTACTAAGCTGACGGATTGCCTTGCGGACCTCCTCTAGCGTTTCACTGTCTTTCATTCGTAGGTCAAGTACAACCGCATCGCGTAGATGGCCCAAATCAGGCATACCTGCTCTGCTATGCAACACTTCGCCGCCCTGTCCCCTTAACTCTGCACTTTCGCTCTCCTGTGGAAGCATTGGCAATTTCGGCTTAATACGCTCCAACATTGAGAGCATTTCTTCTGCATTGAACGGTTTCAGCAAATAATCCTGTACTCCAGTTCGAACGGCCTTCTGTAGATATTCAAACTCGTTATGCCCGGATATGAATACAATTACGATTCGTTCGAACTTGACTTTCAATCTCTCGGCTAATTCAATTCCGTCAATAAATGGCATATTGATATCAACGAGTGCAAGGTGCGGCTGATGCCGCTCGGCTTCCTGAAGTGCTTCCTGCCCGTTTCTTGCTTCACAGCAAACCCGAAAGCCGTGACTTTCCCAGTCTATCTTAATTCGCAGAAAGTCTCGGAACAGCGGCTCATCATCAACAATCATCACTTTATACATCTTGGTGTTCACTCCCCTTTGGCTGCGTTGGTAGCGACAGGTCAACAATGGTTCCCTCTCCGAGAACACTCTGCACGGATATCCCATACTCCTCGCCAAAATACAGGCTCAGCCGTTGCTGAACGCTATAGGTACCGATTGATCGTATTCCTTCTTTCGGTAAATGTCTGGACATAATGTTCTGAACTTGAATTTCGTCCATTCCCACACCGTTGTCCTCTACCCGGACGATCACCCTATCGTTCTGTTTAAAAGCAAAAATACGTATAAAACCTTTGGTTCCTTTCTTCTTAAGACCATGGTAAATCGAATTCTCGACAAGTGGTTGGAGCGAGAGTTTCGGAATTGGTGTACCCGCAAGTTCTGGAGGAATATCCACTTCATAGCGGAACACATCGGGATAACGGATTTGCAGAATTGCCAGGTAATCATCAGTAATCTGAGCTTCCTTTTCTAAAATAATGAGTTCCCGTCCTTTATTCAGCACCATTCGATAAAAATCTGCCAGCGCTTTCGTAGTATCTCTAGCCTCATCATTACGATCCAACTCATTCAGTGCATAAATGGTATCTAAAGTGTTGTACAGAAAATGCGGTTTTATTTGAGCGGTCATCAGTGCGAGTTCATATTCACGCTTGCGGTTTTGTTCCTGTCTTACTTCATCCAGCAATTCCCGAATCCGTCTTATCATAAAGTTAAAAGCTTCAGCAATGGTACCGATCTCATCTTCTGTTCGGACGGTAGCAACCGATTCTAAATCGCCAGTTACTACTTTTCGCATGGCTCTAGTCAGCTGTTCGAGAGGACTAACGACCATTTTGGACAAAAAGCTAGCACCGAGCCAGGAAAAAACAAGACATAATACACCGATTAAGAGCGAAAGCCTAACATTTTGCTGGACATCAGCTGTAAGTAGGCTAAGAGAGACAATATTGACTAGCTTCCAACCCATCCGGTTGTAATCATTGACCGTTACCAGATTGCCATCATCCTCAAATGAGCACGTTTTTTGGGATACATTAGACCCACAACGTTGGATGGCCTCCGCCAATTGTGAATTCACTGGCTTCATAAGCATCCCATTGTCTTCTGCCACAGCCACACGCATTTCGTTATCTAAAAAATAATAAGATTTGGGCGCATCGGGATCGCTGGAACGAAAATAATCAGACAAGCCTTCTTCCTTCACTAATAGGAAAAGCGTTCCATAGGGTTCGCCGGTGTCTATATTAATGACCATCTTTCCCAGAGTCAAAACCGGAGAGTTTGGATCTGGTGTCAGGAAATCTCTTTTCTCCATATCAAACCAGAGTGCCTGTCCATAACTTTCGGATTCCCTTACCCGCTTGAGCATGCTATAGACTTTGCTATCATCCCCACTTTCGGTATAAGACGCAAAAATTGTCCCTTCATTATCAATAAATACCGCCGCATCCACTTCGCGAAAGATTGACAAATCAATCGATAGACGGCTTTGCATCAGGTTTCCAAATTGAACACGGTCTATGGCAGTATCAGTTCTAGCGCCATATGAATCATACATCCGGTTAATATTCGTGACCATAATGTTGGCCGCCGTTTCCACGCTACTGAATATGTAGTCGGTCCGGGACAGGATAAGCTGAGATTCGTCCACTACATTGCTGGTCGTTTGCTCTATCAATGAACGGCTGAAAAGTTGGTTGGACACAAGTCCAAGAATGAACAGAGAAATAATAATGAGCGGGAGAAATACCGCTATAACCTTGCTTTTAAAGCGAAGGCGACCAAACCACTTACGAGCTAGGGACAGAATATTCAAATAGGACCCCTCCGTCATCAGAGAATATTCATCATGTTAACACAACTAATCTGAACAGTAGTAGAACTAAAATAATGTTAAAAAAATTCATCGTTCCATCTTGAAAGTGCCAAAAGTATATGTTAGGATAAAGTCGATTTTTAGTAAAATTATTAACTAAAAAGGTGTGAGCTCTTTGGCAACCATTAAAGACATTGCCCGCGAAGCGGGTGTGTCTGCCGCAACCGTTTCAAGGGTTTTAAATAACGATCTGTCACTGTCCGTGAGTCCAGACACCAAAGACAGAATTTTTTTAATTGCTGAGCAGCTCGGGTATAAGCCCTCACGGCTGAGGCAGTTAAAGAGGAACACGGAGCGTGCGGGGAAAACAGTTTCACTACTGCTGTGGTGTTCCATTGAGGAGGAAAGAGACGATCCGTATTATGCCTCAATCCGCCGCGGAATCGAACTACGCTGTGAAGAGCTTGGCCTGACATTGGGACAAACGCTGCGAGGCCGCTCATCTCTCGGCACCTTGCAGAAGGCGGACGGTCTGATTGTCGTGGGCGGCGTTGATCCTGAAGAGGTGTCCAAGCTGTATCCAGACAAGAACACCATGGTCCTTGTCGATCAGTACCATGAGCAGCTGGAATACGATTCCGTGCGACTCCATTTTCGGCAAGCGGTTGATCAGGCGCTTGGACATCTGCTTGAGCTTGGCCACCGACAAATCGGATTTATTGGCGGCAAGAGCGATGGAGAGCGAAGGGCGCATTATTTTGAACGATTTATGCGGGAACGAGGGCTATACAATCCTCAGTTTGTCCGCGTAGGTGCCTGGAGTACCGCGGATGGATATCTCATGATGAACGAGCTCCTAGCCGAGCAAGAACGACCGACAGCCTGCTTCGCGGCAAGCGATCCGCTCGCCATCGGTGCCCTCCGCGCCCTTCATGCACATGGAGTCAAGGTACCGGAAGATATGGCTATTGTGGGCTTCGACGACATTGAGATGGCGGCCTTCGTGCAGCCTCCGCTAACTACTGTGCGTGCCTATCCTGAACAGATGGGGAAGGCTGCCGTGCAGTTGCTCTCAGAACGGTTTGAGGGGCGTGAACCACCTGCGTACAGCGTGATCGGGACTAAGCTTGTCGTACGGGAAAGCTCATGCATCAACAGTAAATTCAATAGTTGAGAGTCACATTGTCATTGATAAGTATCCTTACGTAAAAAAATCGAGATGATAACCCCTAAGGAGTGAATATCATGAATATTCATGTTAACGAAGCGCTTGGTTTGTTTCATCTGCAGTCCAAGGATTGCAGCTATATTATCCAGCTGGTAGAAGGATATCCTGCACATGTCTATTGGGGAGCTCAACTTCATCATGACCAAAATCTCGCAAGTATATTGGAGCTTAGAGAGCGCTGCTCCTTCTCCCCCACTCCCGTTTCTTCCAGTCGTACACTTTCTTTGGATACGCTTCCACAGGAATATCCACAGTACGGGACAAGCGACTTCCGTCAACCGGCTTATCAGGTTGCGCTTGCGGATGGAACTCGAACTACGGAGCTAAAATATAGTGGTTACCGTGTTGAACCGGGCAAACCAAAGCTTGAAGGCCTTCCTTCCGTCTATACCGAATCGGATGATGAAGCAACAACTCTCCTGTTGTTCCTTGAGGACCAACACTCAGGTCTTAAGGCTACACTGCTCTATACTGTATTTGCGAACCACAGCGCCATTGCTAGGTCTACTCTTTTTGAACATAAGGGAAGCGCTGTCATGAATATTGAGCAAGCGATGAGCGCATCTGTCGACTTTGCCGATTCCAATTACCAAGCTCTCTATCTATCTGGTGCCTGGGTTAGAGAAAGACATATCCAACGCCGCGATCTTGGACCCGGCGCCATTCGGTTGGAAAGCCGACGGGGCTCCAGCAGTCACCAAATGAATCCTTTTCTGGCACTGCTTCGTCCTGATACAACAGAAGATCGTGGGGATGTGTACGGCTTCAGTCTAATCTACAGCAGCAACTTCGTTGCGCAAGCGGAAGTAGAACAGTTCAATCAGACCCGTGTAAGCATCGGAATCAATCCTTTTGACTTCTCCTGGCGGCTTGAACCAGGTCAGTCATTCCAGACTCCTGAAGCCGTGCTGGTCTTTTCCGAAGAAGGTCTTGGGGGTATGTCGCGCACCTATCACCGACTCTATCGCACACGTCTGTGCCGGGGAGCTTATCGCGATAAGGAACGCCCGATTCTCGTGAACAATTGGGAAGCGACATATTTTGACTTCGACGCCGATAAAATCGAGGCGATTGCCAAAGAAGCGGGGCCTCTTGGAATTGAGCTATTTGTCCTTGATGACGGTTGGTTTGGCAAACGTGACAACGATAACAGTTCGCTTGGAGACTGGTTCGAAGACCGTCGCAAGCTACCTGGTGGTCTTACCGACCTGGCCAAACGAGTTAATGAACAAGGCTTACAGTTTGGCTTGTGGGTTGAGCCGGAAATGGTATCACCTGATAGTGAACTGTACCGCACCCATCCCGACTGGTGCCTGCATGCAGAAGGTCGGCGGCGGACGGAAGGCCGATCCCAATTGGTGCTTGATCTCTCCCGCAAAGAAGTATGCGATTACTTGTACGAGACGCTTAGCTCCGTATTCTCGATCGCTCCAATTACTTATGTCAAGTGGGACATGAATCGTAATATGACAGAGATTGCTTCGGCTACCACTACTAGCGAACGTCAAAAGGAAACTGCGCACCGTTATATGCTCGGACTTTATGATCTGCTGGAACGCCTGACCTCACGCTTCCCGGACATCTTGTTTGAAAGCTGTTCTGGTGGAGGTGGACGATTCGATCCCGGGATGCTCTACTATATGCCGCAGACATGGACCAGTGATGACACTGATGCTATTGAAAGATTGGCTATCCAGTACGGCACCAGCATCGTGTATCCGGCCAGTACCATGGGGGCCCACGTATCGAACGTGCCGAACCACCAGGTGGGACGAAACACCTCCCTCGCCATACGTGGCGACGTGGCAATGAGCGGGAATTTTGGCTACGAGCTTGACCTTACTGCATTTACAAATGAAGAAAAAGAGCTTGCTGCCAGACAAATTGCCCAGTATAAAGAAATCCGTTCCCTTGTACAGCAGGGAGATATGTATCGACTTCTTAGTCCGTTTGAAGGCCGAGGCAATACTGCCTGGATGTTTGTTAGCGAGGACCAGTCCGAAGCTTTTGTCGCTTACTTCCGTGTGTTGGCTGAGCCAAATGGTCCTATCCGGCGACTAACTCTAAAAGGACTTGACCCAGCTAAAAAGTATATAATCGAAACCGGGGCAACCAGCAATACTTCAGAACCTGTCGGTGGTACCTTGGCTGAAGATGGCGTCTCCCCCTTCCGTGTGGCGTTCGACGGTGAAATTTTTGGAGGTGACCGTCTAATGAAGATTGGACTTGTTGTCTCGGATCTCACTGGGGATTTTGCCAGCTCTACCTTCCGCCTTAAAGCGATCTCCTGTTAATCATAGTTCAGCCGGTGACGATAAAAAATTAAAACAAGGCAGGTCGATTTTCCGACCTGCCTTGTTTAATAACTTTGTGACCATTTAATAGCATCCTTGATTTTGATTCTCCATATCATATGATCAAAGCCTTTTCCCCAATAATCTTTTAATAAATAATCAGGAGTTCCAAACTTCTTTTCCCATATTTTTTGTGCAATACGATACCCACTATCTAAACAAAATTCTTCTACTCCTCTATCTTTCAACGCCAGATACATTGATTTCAATAATAAATTTCCTACTCCAATCTTCTGGTAGTCAGGGTGAACAAATACAGTTCCTACCTCGCACAAATTTTTTAATGCATCATTGGTAGATTTACTTATAAGTTCACTTGCCGGGCCATATTCAATTGAACCCATTATTCGATCCCCGTCTACAGCGATTAAAAAAAATCGTTGCTCACCGTGGCTTTCTAAGTCACTTTCCAAATACGCTCTTTTAGTCTCAATTTCATCCTCTATATCCTCCAGCTTGCTTCCAATACCTTCTTTAGCAAATGTGTCTGTAATCACTATTCTAAACAATTCATTTAACTTTTCGGCATCTTTAACTTTTGGTCTTCTGATTTCTACATCATTCATCTAGATTTCCGCCGACGTACGATTCAGTACAGACCCTATTGAAAGTACACTACTCAGTAGTTCCATTAAACTTGTTATTTCATAAGTGGGTTGAATACCAGACGTATTTGTTTTTCTGGCAGGGTTGAACCAGCAGGTATCAATTCCGTACTTATTCCCTCCTTGAATATCAGAGGTTAAAGAATCGCCGACCATAAGGACCTTACTTTTATCTGAAATGGCTAGCTTGGCAAATGCGTAATCGAAAATACCAGCTTGTGGCTTTTGGCAACCCACTTCTTCTGAAATAATTACCTGCTCAAACACATCACGCAGCGGAGAGAGCTGAATTCTGGAGGTTTGTACCTCTTTGATTCCATTCGTAATAATCGCCAAACGATACTCAGATAGTACGTCACATAGTTCAACCGCTCCGTCCATCAAAAAAGCACCTTCACCCAAATAACGTAAATAAGCAGCACTAAAGGCGTCTGGATTGAAGTCTAGCTTATGGACAGTAAACAATCGTTTAAATCTTTCCACCCGCAACTGTGCCGAGGTAATAAGTCCTTCCTCTGCCTCTCGCCACAACACACTATTAATCTCATCATAGCTGGATTTGTACTCTGTGGCCCCTTGCGGCAATCCAAATTGGGTGAACGTATTATGTAGCGCATGACTCTCTGCCATTTTAAAATCAAACAGCGTATCATCAACATCAAACAAAATAATTTCGTATTTCAAAACGACCTCCAACCTCCATATCAAATGGAAATAAACTATCAATACAGCATGATCTCTCGGTTATTATACAGAACCTCATTGATCCGTCAAGTCATGACCAAAAGAATGGAGTAACATGCATCGTGCCAAGTCACTAGCATACAGATTTATAAAAAGAGGAGAATGCTAACCCAAGCTGTTCCCGACGCTTCAGTGACAAGCCTAAAGGTAATCATTCTCCTTTTACAATTTAATCTAATTGTTCTCTATTCGTAGCACCATAGCCATTTTTCAGCAACAAATAATGGTTTTTGTAAAGATCATACAATGGGTTTAAAGCAGTTCGTAGACCTTTAGGGTCAACCTGCCACCATCTTGAGGCTCGGTTTCTAGTATAAGAATCGACCGTTTTAATATGCTAGTGATTTTCATTAATCCATTCGGTTAATGTTTGATCAAAATAATGAGGTTCTTCAAACATCGGATTATGCCCACTATGTTCAAAAACCACCTTTTTTACGTTCGTATAGCTACCATCGACCCGATCCCATAATGATACAGGCGCGACCAAGTAATCAGTTCTTCCCAGACCAATAAACACGGGCTTATTGACATCCGCCAAAGACTGTATCAAATCTATCTTTCCGAAGGCTTCCCCCCATAAATAATCAATGATAGGCAAATTCGTGTGCACATCATTCCACATATAAGCTGCATCATAGGTATAATCATAAAAGCTTTGGGCTCCCATACGTATACACATGTGAACAAATCTTCTATCGGGGTCTTTTTTGATATCTTCCTCTAATAAAACAATATCTTTTTTGAAACGTTCTTTTCTTTCTGGACTGGCCGTTTCATAAAAGAATGAAAAGCTTTGCCGCTGTCTTTCTTGGCTGTTCGTAGGTGCTGAATTTAAGAGTACCACTTTTTCTACATAGTCCGGGTATTGTTTAGCATATTCCAAAGCCATAAAAGCATGCCCGGAATGTCCTAATATGATAAATGGATCTAAATGAAGGCATTGTCTTGCTGTTTCTATATCATTAATGACTTTATCCAAAGTGTAATCTTCCTGTTTTAAAGCTCGATTCGGTTTTGCAAACCCTCTATGGTCCAGGAAAATGAACTGAAACTTTTTATATAAATGTTTTGAGAATAAGCGAGGATAATATATACTACTACCAATCACCAATATTGGCTTTCCCTTACCTCTTAAAATATACTTTAACTCAAAACCATCACTAATAATCGTTTGATATTTGCTCATCTACATCGTCTCCTTTTCTTCTTTAAATCACTCCCTTTCCATTATTTAAAGCCCTTGTATTCTCCATAGAGCGTTCCAGCACTACAACTCACCTCTGAAAGTCCGTTTATTTTATTAGAAAAGTTTAACATGATTTTTTCAAAAACAAAACCGAATTTGGATCTTCTCAATCTTGCCGTACAAGTCGGAGATACAAAGTGGCAAAAGGAAATTACCCATAAACTTCAATCCTTAAGTGCCCTCCAGGCAGTACTGTATAAGGAACAACCAGAGTATTGTAGTACTTTTAACCGAAGGCATGGCATGAGCCGGTCAGGTGACCGATAAATAAATCGGTTATACAAAAGAGGACCATGATCTCAGTAAGATCATGGTCCTCTTTACTTGTTGCTTGGCGGCGTCCTACTCTCCCAGGACCCTGCGGTCCAAGTACCATCGGCGCTGGAGGGCTTAACGGTCGTGTTCGGGATGGGTACGTGTGGAACCCCTCCGCTATCGCCACCAAACATGAATTCGCTTCGCAAATTCTTCCGTAAGGTTATTCGGTTCATCACAGATCGTGTGAATGAATCGCCATACGCTGGTCGTATGTACTTCTACATACCTTCAAGGTGTTACACCCTGAAAACTGGATCCGAAACTCATTACGTCTTATCTTTAGGATAAGCCCTCGACCGATTAGTATTGGTCAGCTCCATGCATTACTGCACTTCCACCCCCAACCTATCTACCTCGTCGTCTTCAAGGGGTCTTACATACTGGGAAATCTCATCTTGAGGGG
>NZ_JBLZXB010000013.1:0-152804 GCF_056099025.1 Paenibacillus sp. TSM33 | reverse complement strand
CGTCAACCTGTTTCATCTTCATCCACTCCAATGAGAAGAACCGAAGATGAAACAATATAGAAAGAGCGATTAGCTCATTTTGAAACTGACGAGATAAAATATCTCATTTTTGCTTCCATTTCATACAGCCAGATGGCATGTACCAAAATTTCAGCATTGGATTTTATAAATAAAATCCGTACTCACTCGTTGTTCAGTTTTCAAAGATCAATTCAACAGCCGTTTAACTGGCTGGATATATAATTTATCACGTGTATACCCAACAAACAAGTTGTAATATTTACCAGTAAATGATTTGTGTTTCTACGCAGTGTAATTTTTTACTGAGCCACGCCTACACATAGTGATTTATCTATAACAACCGAAGGTATAAACGTTATAAATCATAAAGCAGAAGCTCTTTACTGGAACTGCTGCTTTCGCTTTTTTTATATAAAATCCTGAAATGATCGCTTAGCTTAAAGCTGTAGCTAGATCTTCTATTAAAAGTTCAGCAGGTTCATGCCCCACAGCCAAGCGAATTAGCGATTCGGGCATGTGCTGTTTTTTTAGACTCTGCTTATTGAACCCGTAGTTCGGTGAGATCACCTGGCTCTCCATAGAACCCCACGATACACCGATCCGAATCAGTCGCAGTTTATTGATCACTCTACATATATCCTCATAAGTCGAATCCTTTAGTTCGAAACTGAATAATCCGGCATACCCTTTGAGCTGTCTAGATGCCAGCTCATGTTGTGGATGAGTGGGAAGTCCGGGATGGTTTACTCTGGAAATAGCCGGATGATCTGATAGAAAACGAGCAACCAACAGAGCATTTCTCTGATGGGCTTCCATACGGAGCGGGAGTGTTCTTAGACCCCTAATGAGTAGCCAGGCTTCAAAAGGGGCTAACGAACCGCCAATCAATTCATATTCTTCAGCATACATACGATTTATTATCTCTTTAGAAGCGATTACTGCCCCTGCAATTAAATCATTATGTCCCCCCAAGTACTTGGATGCGGAGTGAACGACGATATCAACGCCCCATTCTAATGGTTTTTGGAACAGGGGTGTAGCCCATGAATTATCTATGATTGTGCGTATACCCTTCGCTTTGGAAAGTGAAGTTACCTCCTGAATATTTACCATATCAAATGTGAATGAGGTAGGAGACTCCATAAGAATAGCGCGGGTCTGCGGTTTGATGGCATCAGCAACTGCTTCCGTAGAAGTCGAATGTACGATTGTAATGTCTATATGGAACCTCTTTAAATATTGGGCTAGGCTGATGGAGGTTTCATATATATGTCCGACCAGAATCAAATGGTCCCCTGCGGATAAGCTACACATTAGAGCGGCACTGATAGCAGCCATTCCGGAAGCAAAACATTTGCAGTCCTCCCCACCTTCTAGCGCAGCAATCATTTGTTCTGCAATCCGAACGGTAGGATTGGTTCCTCTCGAATAGACATAATGCTCCTTCTCATGATTAGCCGCTTCAGCATAGTCTTCGTAGGTATCAAAGAAAAATGGAGCAGTCTCATAAATAGGAGGAGCAGCAGCCTTAGCAAAATACCCTAGTTCGTCCTCAAATCGGAGACAGATAAGCTGATCATCCGAGAAACTCAAATCTGATCACCACTTTCTAAAATTTCAAAACCATAAGAGGTAGTCTCCTCAATCCGGGACTCAAATATTCTATAAATCAAATTGCTTTGGACCTGTGCTGTTTAATTTTCGAAATATGGGGAGTTATGAGGCTTCCAAATGTCTTTCACTAAGTATCCAATTCATAAAAATAGCGTATATTTTTGGGTTGCAGGGCAAAGATATGCTTTATCAATATAGAGGGGGTTTACTTGTGTTAACACGTTGGATTAGAAATGTTCTGAAGCCTGGAAAAAGGTACACACAGGATATCGAAAAATCCAAACAGCAGGCCTCTTCAGAACCCATAAATCCATCATTAACACATACACTATCTTTACTTAAATTAAAACTCGGACAAAGCTCTGATTTTATCATTCGTGATTTTTCCGAAAGTTCTATCCATGCTGGACATCTCGCCGTTTGTTATATTGAGGGGCTGATTGACCAAAACTTGCTTTCCGATTTAATGGAGGGCTTAATTACAGAGTCGGTCTCCGCAGCTTCTTTTAAGCTTGAAGAAAATACCGCAGTTTCGCTAATAAAAAGAACAATCCCATCAGGAAATATTCAAATGATACACTCGCAAAATGAAATTTATCAATCCATCCTCTCCGGCAATGCTGTCATTGCTATCGATGGAAGTACATATGCCCTGGCAGTTTCCATCGGCGGCGGAGTAAGACGAGCTATTCAGGAACCCAGTACCCAAACCGTAGTGCGGGGTCCTAAAGAAGGATTTACGGAGGATATCTCAACCAACATCACACTGATCAGAAGAAAATTGCGGACACCTGACCTTAAATTTGATAGTCATATTATTGGGCGATATACACAAACTAAAATCATTTTAGCTTACATTGAAGGTGTCGCTAATCCAGAAGTAGTGCATGAAATTACTAAACGGCTTCAATCCATTGATACAGACAGCATACTTGAAAGTGGCTACATCGAAGAATTCATACAGGATGAACCACTTAGTCTCTTTCCCACCATGCTAAACTCAGAGCGTCCGGATACAGTCGCAGGTAGCCTTTTAGACGGACAAGTAGCTGTTCTGGTTGATGGGACGCCATTCGCTCTGATTGCACCTGTAACCTTCTTTAATTTCTTTCAGACGGCCGAAGACTACTACCAGAGATATGACATTTCAACTTTTTTAAGGGCTCTTCGTGTGGTATCTTTTCTAGTCTCATTGTTGCTTCCCTCTCTATTTATAGCCTTGACGACTTTCCAGCAGGAAATGATCCCCACCACGCTGTTAATTACGCTGATGGCTCAACGGGAAGGAACTCCTTTTCCTGCATTAATTGAAGCATTAATGATGGAATTGATGTTTGAAGTGATTCGTGAAGCAGGTGTGCGAATGCCACGGGTCATCGGACCAGCCGTTTCCATTGTAGGAGCTCTGGTTATCGGGCAGGCAGCGGTGCAAGCCGGACTGGTCTCAGGTGCAATGGTTATCGTTGTAGCCTTCACTGCTATATCGAACTTTGTCATCCCGTATTTTGGTATGGCTTCAGCAGTCAGGTTGTTGCGTTTTGCACTTATGCTACTGGCGGGGGCTCTGGGATTATTCGGTATTTTAATAGGAATTATCCCCCTTCTTGTTCACCTTGTATCTCTCAAATCATTCGGAGTTGATTATTTTGTGCCCTACAGCCCCACCTTTAAATCTAATATGAAGGACCTTATCATCAGAGCTCCGTGGTGGGCTATGAAAACTAGACCTAGCAAAAAAACAGGCCATAACCAGACAAGACAGGCAGCTCACCAATACCCTGCTAGTTCGGATAAAATCAAAAATAATGACAAGTCTGATACCCAAAAATAGGAGAGATCAATGGTGCGGCAATTAAGAGTTAGTTATGTTCTGTTTATTGCAGGGTTATTACTTACAGGGTGCGTAGATCGTACAGAATTGAACGAATTAGCCATCACAACAGCAACTGGAATTGATGGACATAAGGGCGACTGGATCAATACCTATCAAATTATAATTCCATCAGCCATGACGACTGGCTCAGGTGGTTCTTCCACCGGGGCATCGCAAAGCGCTGTACATACCTTTTCTACACATGGAAAAACATTGAGAGAGACCGTTACGAAGAGTAGCCTGGAATATTCACGAAAACTATATTTTGCCCAAAATAATATACTCGTTATTGGGAAAAAAACAGCAGAACAAGGCATTGAAGAGATTATTGATATTTACCTCCGCAACCTTGATTCACGAGAAACTGTAAAAATATTCATTGCCAACGGAGAGGCTCGTGATTTTTTAAAAAAGCTTGTACCACCAGAGAAAATTCCTGGTCAAGCTTTAGAAAAAATTGTAGAAAGAGATAGCAAATTAGGATCGATTTATCCTGCACTATCCATGTATGAATTTATTTCAAAAATCAGCTCCGATAGTGGTGCAGCCGGAGTTCCAGAAATATCTCTTGAGGGCACCGAACCCGAGAAACTAGATTCCGTTGATGTTTTCAAGGAAACCTCCGCCAAAAGTAAACTCAAGTTATCGGGCTTAAGCCTTTTTCAGAAAGACAAGAGAGTCGGCTTCCTAAATGCAAAAGAAAGTATAGGTGTTTCATGGTTAAACAACCAGATTAATAACACCACTATTAACTATGTGGATGGGAGTGTTACGTCCGCTTTTCTCATCCGGAAAGCCAAAGTTAAGGTAACGCCAATCAAGAATTCAAATCATTTTTACCTAAACGTAGACGTTAAAGCTACCGGAGATCTTTTGTCAGCCTCTTCGCAAAGAGAAATGAAAAATATGCAAAGTATACATCAATTGCAGATGCAAGCAGCGGAAATAATCAAATTGCAAATTCAGGAAGGCTGGAAAGCCTTACAGCAAAAGAATATCGACCTTATTGGTGTTGGAAATAAAATTCATCACAAGTATCCAAAAGACTGGAAAAAAATAAAAGAGACATGGCCTGAAGAGTTCGCAAACATGGATATAAAAATAGGTGTAAAAATGAAGCTTGCACGTCCAGGATTATTCGAAAAATCTTTTAACGAACTGTTGAAAAATGAATAAGTAGGGAGAGGTGAATTGAAGCAATGCGTCAAAATACAATCCGAGTATCTGAGCTGATCATTTGTATGTCTTTATTTGAGGTTGGAAGTACAACTTTGTTTTTAATGGGAGCTGAAGCAAAGCAAGATGCTTGGTTAGTTATGTTGGTAGGAGCTTTAGCAGGACTTCTTCTGCTAATGCTTCATCTTGCTATTCACCATCAAGATCCTGATTTAGATTTGTTCATGTTGTTTCGCCGTTACACAGGGAAATATGTGGGTACACTCATTAACTTACTTTTTGTGATGTATTTTACATATGAAGCATCTCGGAACATACGCGATTTAGGCGAGGTAACCGTAATGACTTTGCTCCGCCAAACCCCTTTGTGGATCATCATCTTGATCACAATTGTGGTCGTATCCAACACAGTTCGTTACGGCTACAAAGCATTGTTCTTATTTTGCTTGTTCCTTTTCCCTTTTTTTGTACTTGGATACGCCATAATTAGTATATTAATTCCGGCAACTGGTCTCTTTCACTTGGAAAATTCCTTTCCGGTTTTAGAGGAAGGATGGAGACCCATATTTAAAGCCGCTATTCCTGAGCTTATCTCCTTTCCATTCGGACAAACTGTGTTATTTCTTGTATTTTATCCGCTTGTACATAAAGGGCGGAATCTCACAAAACCCGTTTCCTTTGCCTATATAATGACCGCACTTGCTCTAACATTTGTTAATCAATTGGATATTTTTGTTCTCGGACCCAAGATCGCCGCAAATAGCACACTTCCTCTTTTGGAAACCGTTCAGTTGATTGAATTAGCAGATCTGTTCGAACGAATGGATGCCCTTTTCACCTTGCTTCTTTTTCTTGGCTTGATCATCAAAATGTCTTTATTTTTTAATGGTGCTGTGATAGGACTAGAAAAAATAACCGGAGTCGGATTTAAAAAATGGATTCTTCCCCTTGCAGCACTTATTTATGGTCTTTCTTTTTTGTCCCCTAACTATATTCATCACATGGTAATCGGTCGAAAATTTGTTCTTAATTCCTGGTTTCCTATTTTTCAAATTTTCCTCCCTTTGTTACTGTTTACCGTTATTGTTATTAGAAAAAGAAAAAGAGACAAATAAACAGTTCTCTTCATAAGGATAGGATAGTTCAAATATGTCTACCTCTTTTATGATGTTTATTCTCATTCATCGGCACCACATGGAGCGTTCCATCCTCGCTATATTCTGCATAGGCAATCTCGTCGATGCTGTCATACCCCTGCTCTCGCGCCTTTGCTTTTATCAGCTCTATATCAATTGTTTTCCCGCGCATAGATTCATTTAGCAACCTTCCCTTATCAATGACAGTAACAGAAAAAAGGTCAGGCTGTGCATCTATTCCCATATCCTGAGCAGCAGGTGGCTCGTATTCGGGTTTGCGCATGACTGACAATGAGCCGTTCGTCTCTAGAGTGGCGTACCAAACCTCACGCAGAGAAAAAATATTTTGCTGGCGTAGCATGGAGAGTAGCTGTGTAAATTCTATATCATATTTCTCCAGCATTTTTTGATTAACCTGCCCTTTATCTACGAGCAGCACTGTTCGACCTTCTGCCATATATCCAAATTTCACAAAATGGGTCGTCGCCTTTTCGAAAAAGTAGGCCAGCGCGCACCATAGTGCCAAAGCAAACAAAAGATGCCAGATCGTCACCTTATCGTCATATAACGTATTCCCTACAATTTCGCTTAATACTAATGATGTCAGAAAATCGAGTGGTGTTAACTGGCTGAGTGTTTTTCGACCTGTAATAAAAGTAATAAGCCATAGGCCAAAAAAGCTGATGATCAATTTGACACCAATTGTGACAAATACCTCCATACATATACCCTCCGAAAGAAGTTATTTTTCTATGGGTTATTTACACTCGTATACTTCTATATAAACAAAGGTTTATTCCATTGCTAAAGTTGTCCGAAAAAAAGCCCGCCGCCAGCTAGAGGCAGCGAACTTTTTAATTACGGCTATTATATATTCTTTGTTTTCGTGTATTCACATAATTATCTACTTTTCACCAGCAGCTGAATTGCTTCTTTAACCAGCTTATCTGTATCTCCTCCAGCTTCTCGCTCTTCCAATATACAACGTTGCAGATTTTCTGCTACAATTTGGGCTATTGCTTTATCTGATGCGTTGCGTACAGCTGATAGCTGGCTGACTACATCCTTGCACGACTTTCCCTCATCCATTAAACGAAGCACCCCACGCACCTGGCCCTCAATCCTTCTCAAGCGCGTTTTCAGTTCATCACTGTAATTGTAATCCATAAGCAATGCACTCCTTTTCTGACTTACCATATACACGTATAGGTATATTATAAACCAAAAAAGTAAATAGAATACCCTAAATAAATAGATTCACCTGCCCCTGCGATGCATCTCCCAAGTAGGCAGCTACTCCAGCATACACTACACCGTCTATTAGTTCTTCTTGTTGAAGTCCTAATAAATCCATGGTCATGGTGCAAGCGACGAGCCTGATCCCTTGCTCTCGTGCTAACGCTATTAGCTCTGGAAGAGAGAGCGCATTATGCTTTTTCATGACATGCCTGATCATCTGTGGTCCCAGTCCGACGAAATTCATTTTGGAAAGTGCCAGCTTTTTCGGTCCACGAGGCATGATCCAGCCAAAGGCTTTTTCGAGCATTCCTTTATTGGAGCGTATGAGTTCATCCTTACGCAATATATTTAGTCCCCAAAATGTAAAGAAAATAGTTACTTCATGATCATATGCCGCCGCTCCATTCGCAATAATGAATGCAGCCAGTGCCTTATCCAGCTCGCCGCTAAATAATATAATCGTTGTTTTGGGCTGAGCTTGCTCTTGATTCTCTGCATAAGTTCCTGCTGCTGTACTCATATGGAATCGCTCCCCATTGTTTCTCCTGCCCAGTCGGATATGCCTGAAAGCACAGATTTGACGTTTTTAGCCCCTTTGTCTGCCAACAAGCGGCAGGCCCTTTCACTGCGTGCTCCAGCTTGGCAGATCACTGCGATTTCATCTTCCAGATTCAGCTCAGCGAGTCTGTTCTCCAGTTCTCTGAGAGGGATGTGCTTAGATCCAGGGATGTGTTTAAGAGCAAATTCGGCGGGTTCACGAACATCCAGCAAAATGAAGTTCTCCTTTGCAGACCATTTTGTTTGCAGTTCCTTATGACTTATCGTTGAAGGAAATGCTTGTTCCTCCTTCACTTCAGTTGGATTTGCTTTGCGAAGATAATGTCGCATGACATCTCCATCTTGAAGAGTGCCCAAATACTGATGTCCGGTGCCTTGGGCCCAGCTCTGAAAATCCACTAACGAACCTCTGTCAGTTACTTGAACCTCCATAATCTGTCCGGCATGGAGTTCATTCATAGCTTTTTTTGTTTTTACAATCGGCATAGGACAAGCAAGGCCTTTGCAATCGAGAATTTGATCTGCTTGGATATGATTAGTTGATGACATAGTGGTACCTCCGCCTTTTTTTGTGGGGGTTAGTCTAGTACTAATTTCTTTATATACATATACCCCTATAGGTATAATAATAGCGAGACTCACTTCCCTTGTCAACCTAGTTAGCTCCTTTCGCTCAGAAACTAACGAATTTATGCCTTGTACTAACTAAAAGCAAACAAAAAAGCCGCACAAAGGTGCGACTCTACTGCATACATAAAATTAATTGTCTATTTTCATCAGTTCTGGTAGATCCAACGACATCGAGATATTACACAACATGCCTCTGGCGAGAAAAAGCATCGTTTTTTCCATGGCTTGTTCAATACCTGCCTGCCGGAAAGCTTTATAGACCGTCGTATGGATCTCACGTACCCCCTGTTGCATCACGGTTACAACCACATCCTCACGGATCGTCTGCGCCTGCATTTGTAAGAGTATTTCATTGCGATAGTCCATCATAATTTGCGAATAGGCTACAATCAGTTCTTGCTCTAACTGCTCCGACGAAGCCGAATGAATAACCTGGTGAAAAGAGTCTATGATGCGTGCAAATGAAACCTTCAACGCTTCAATAAGCAAAGCTTCCTTGGTAGCAAAAAAGCGGAAAACATAGGGCTGAGAAATATTGGCCCGTTCGGCAACTTTGGCTGTTGTAGCTCGGTAGTAACCCATTTCCGCAAAAACTTCGATAGCAGCAGATATGATTTCCTTTTGGCGATTTATTGATGTTGATGTAGCTTTAGCCATATTTTCTCATCCTTTGTTTATTACATTTTCCTAGTAGTGATTAATCAATTACTAATTAGTATAAATGTCACACTCTAAAAATGCAATGAACCAGAAAAGTCGCCTCCCTAATCATGATGGAAACGACTCTTTGGCACACTCCATTATGGCGTCATCGTGTTAAAGTAAAACCGAACATAATTGACCTTTTGCGTTTTGGTTTGATAAGAAAATACTAAATAATAGCTAAGATCTGACGTGTTGTTGATCGTATAATTAGCTTCTGCTGTGCCGGATGTGTCTTTAGAGGTGTCAATTGTTTCTGTGGGCTGGCCTAGTTCGCTAATAACTTGTTTAATAAGCAACTTCTTATATTGTGGATCGTAAGAAGTAATTTCTGTAACTTTGTCACTTCCATCCAGTATGAGATCTGTATGATATTTAGCGTAACTTCTCATAGGGCCTGTAGAACCAGAATCGGATTTCCCCCATAGCTCGAACAACAGATCGCTGCTCGTTCCTAGACCAAGACCTTTAGGCAGATTGGGCAACGTCCCCTGCTTGGCTGCGCTCATTATAGCAGCTGCGGAGCTGTGTTTACTGTCAGGTGTGGCTGTAGTACTCTGTGTCGAGGTTGAACCTTGATCAGACTCTTTTCCAGGTTTCTTGGAATTTTCTGAATCCGCACTAGGCTTACTGATATCTGTACTCGTCTTGTTATTGGGAGTATCTTGCTGATTAGTATTGTTATCTGTGTTCTGATCTGTTGAATTACTGGCAGATGGTGTGGCTGATTTTGTTGTAGATGGAGCAGTTGAGTTTGCTTCTTCGCTATGGCCGCATCCCGTCATTACTGCAAAACCTATAGCCAATAAAGCGCTGGTGGTGACCAGCTTGCAAGCTAACTTTTTACGCTTATGAGATTGATGTGTAAGTTTCATTATGAGATCACTCTTTCCTTGTTCTTGGGTACAAACCAAGTGTAACCGAACCTCGTTTCGAGAATACCTCTACTTGTATCCAACTTGTAAACAAGTGCATTTGCGATTTTCTAATATCCCCTACCTGCGATCATAAATTCCTAGCTGCTGTTTAGAAAAGGCGTAAGGTGAGTCACTCTTCTTCAACCATATATTCCCTTTAATAATGAAGATGTATACAGCAAAAACAAAGTAGATTGTGCCTGCAATCCAGTCTATTGCCGTAGGAATGTCTCGCTTAACAATTTCATGGATATACCAGATTCCGACAGGGACATGCAGGAGAAGTGCCGTAAACAAGCCGGGATTATATACAGTTTTTGCTTTGAGATTGACAACAATTCCGTGCCAGATGACCTGAAAAAATCCCATCAACACAGGTGCGAGTCCAAGCCAGATTACGTGGGGAAACCAGACGGGGAGTAGATAAAATACATAGGCAATTGCCACATTAATGATCATTGCTGATTGAGTGTTCAAGGGGTAATGATCCGGGGCTTCACTTTTAAACAAAACATTGTTAAATAAACCCGCAAAATATCCGGGCCAGCGGTATTCTTCAAATTGGTGAAACAAAATAGCCACAAAGCTTAACCACAGTATGCCTGATAGATCCGATAAGATGGCTGAATTCATAAGCAAAACAATACATACAGCCACTCCGATGATGCCTCCTGCATCTTGCCAATATTTTCTCAAAATATCCATGGCATTCACCCCTAAGATTTATTTTTGATCAAAATATCTTTCAAACAGCAGGTTTAATTGTTCCTCTATTGTAGGCATTTCCACAACTGCTCCAGATTCAAGAATCGGACTCATCAGTGCAGGCAGAAAAATGGCTCCGAATATTTGCAGCATCATAGCTAATAACCGCTCTGGCTGTTGCTCACCTGTTAACTCCTTGATTGTGTTCTGGACCTTTGGAAACCCCATCATGTTTAAAAATCTTCCGTATTCCTGTTGAGATGTAAAGGGCGTGCTGCCCATCACAATAATTCGAGACAGTAGCTCTGGATATTGGCGAATGACCTGTAAATAGTTAAGTAAAAATTGTTTCAGTCTATCTTGCGGAGGCATCGCTGTATTGTCCAAAACAGAAAATGTGTGCTGAAAGCTGTGTAGAATCACTTCAATAGCTTCACTGAGCAAATTTTCCTTGGAGCCAAAATAATAATTAACTAGAGAAATATTAGTACTAGACAGGTCAGCAATTTTCCGGATTGTAACCGCTTCGAAACCTTTCTTTTGAATAAACTCCAGCGTAGACTGTAGAATTTTTTCTTTGGTCTGTTGTTTTTTGTCTGGGTGACTCATCTTTTTCCTCCTCCTGTTTAGTTAAATTCTAACGGACTAATGAAACGGACTACTTTAAGCAAAACAACAATTTAAGCAAAAATTAAAACGATATTTAAAACAATGTTTAAATTATTGTTTGAACTTAGCTTAGCACTTTACATTTCACAAAACAAGTAAAGATATGAGAATTAGGCTATGAAAAAACCCGCAAAACGAATCAGATCGTTTGCGGGTTGAGTGAAGTGAGATTAAGAAAAGACTAAACTAAATTGCCCAATTTCCTTTGCGGAACACAGCCTCTGTGCTTCCGTCTTGCAGTTCACCATCAATATCCAGCTCGGCTGAGCCGATCATAAAGTCAACATGAGTCAGGCTGACATTGGCACCGTTCTGGAGTAACTCCTCCCGGTTCATTTGTGTCCCATTTTCGATATTAAATGGATACGCACTGCCTAGGGCCAAGTGACAGGAGGCATTTTCGTCGATACCTGTATTATAAAAGATGCGATTGAGATTGGAAATCGGTGAATCGTGCGGCACCAGGGCAACTTCTCCCAGATAGCAGGCCCCTTCATCTGTAGCGAGCAAATGAGTGAGATGCTGCTCGCCGGATTCTGCTGTATATTCGGTGACCTTACCGTCCTTAAAGGTAAACGTAATTCGATCTACCAGTTGCCCATTTAAATTAAGTGGCATGGTACTTGTGATGTGGCCGTTGACACCTGTACGCTTAGGCATTGTGAACACTTCTTCTGTCGGCATATTTGCCACGGTATAAATTCCTTGGGCGTTTTCGCCGCCGCCACCACGCCAAATATGTCTTTCGGCCAATTCAATTTTCAAATCTGTTCCTGGTGCACGATAATGGAGGCTTTTATAGTTTTTATGATTCAGCTTGTTTTGTAGCTGTTCGAGATTGTTTAAATGTCCCTGCCAATTTTGAATTGGATCGGAGCCATCTACACGATTCATTTGGAAAATCGTATCCCACATGACACGAATCCGGTCCTCTTCTGCTATATCGGCAAAAACTTTATCTGCCCAAGCCTTCGTCGGTGCTTTAATCAGGCACCAGCTAATCTTAGCATTCCGCGTATAGTGAGCATAGCCTTCTCTCGCAGTAGCCGCCGCCTTTGTTGCGCGAGAAACGTGTTCCGGGTCAATACCTTGATATAAATCCGGGTTCGGCACTTTAATCGTTAGTGTAGCTCCACCCTCTTCGGCGAATTTCTCCATCATGTCTGCTTTCCAAGCAGGATAGTAATCAAAGCTGGCTTCGTCACCATGTTCAAAACGACTGCGTGTAATGGAATCGTCCTCAAACTCTACCTGTACATATTTAGCGCCTGCTTCATAGGCTTTGCTGACAATCAGGCGTGTAAACTCAACAGTTTCCAGTGGTGCAGTTACCAACAACGCCTGTCCTGGCTGAATGTTGACCCCTACTCTTACGACCAGTTCTGCATATTGCTCCAACAATGATTCAAATGTACTCATTTTTCCACGCTCCTATTCCGTTTTGATTACACTAAATGATTTCATCACTATAGTACGGATTGCTTCTCCAAATCACGCAGCTCTACTCTCCGTATTTTGCCTGAGCTGGTTTTAGGGAGTTCCTGGATAAACTCTATTTTTCGTGGATATTTGTAAGGTGCCGTCCATGTTTTCACATGATGTTGCAGTTCCTTCACTAACTCCGGTGATCCTTCTACCCCGGCTTTGAGCACGATGAAGGCTTTTACAACATGTCCACGGATTTCATCCGGACTGGCTACCGCTGCACATTCCTGCACAGAATCATGCTTCATCAGCGCTTCTTCTACTTCAAAAGGACCAATGGTATAGCCAGAACTGATAATGATGTCATCACCGCGTCCTTCAAACCAAAAGTATCCATCCTCGTCCTTTCGAGCCCGGTCTCCTGTTACAAAATAATCTCCATGCACACTAGCTAACTTGCGTTCTGGATCATGATAATACGTATGAAACAATGCCGGCAGATCAGCACGCACTGCAATATCGCCCACTTGCCCTGGAGCCAGCGGAATACCATCCTCGTCTACGACCTCAACAAGTCCCGGTGCAATAGATTTGCCCATCGAGCCTGTGCGTAGAGGTGTGTCTCTTAGATTTCCAATAATTAACGTACTCTCGGTTTGGCCGTAGCCATCACGAATCGTAATGTTGAACTGCTCCTGAAACTTGCTAATAACCTCCTGATTGAGCGGCTCTCCTGCAGAAACTGCACTGCGCAATTGGGATAGATCGTATTGATCCAAACCATCCATTTTTGCCATAATTCGATATTCCGTCGGTGTACAACATAACACTTGGATTCCGTATTGCTGCAGCAACTGCAAATAACGACCCGGACGGAACGAACCATTATATACGAATCCAGTCGCTCCATTTCCCAGTACCGATAAAAACGGACTCCAAATCCATTTTTGCCAGCCAGGTGCGGCTGTGGCCCATACTATGTCTGAAGCTCGAATGTCCAACCATGGTGATGTTATCCGCAGATGGGCATATCCCCAGCCATGGCTATGTACAACAGCTTTAGGATTTCCTGTGGTACCCGAAGTATAGGCCAGAATGGCCATGTCATCACGGTGTGTCTTCACAGCTTCAAAAATATCTTCTTGTCCTTCCATCAGCTCATCCAGCACGAGCCAGCCTGGTGCATCTACTGTGCGGTCCCTAGGGACTACAATGCGATGATCCAAAGCAGGCAAATCATCGCTGATTTTATCTATTTCACCTGTTACTCCGGTCCAGGCAATGACTGCACGCGCTTCCGAATGGCGAAGGCGATATGCAATATCCTTGGCCCGCAGCATTTCTGAAGATGGGATGACAGCAAGCCCCAGCTTCAAGCATGCCAGATAAATGACATATGCAATAATACGCCGTGGTACTACGACCAGAACTCTGTCCCCTTTGTTAAATCCCAGACTTGCAAGTCCTCCAGCCAGCCGGTTTGCTTTTTTTAACAGCTCTCCGTAGGTGATTTCTTCGTATTCTCCTGTCTCACTTAACCACTTGAGTGCGGTCTTACCAGCCTCATGGTGTTCCATTTCCGAAGTCATATTGTAATATTCATGCGCAAGCCATTGTTGCTGATCAGTCAAGTTATACCTTCCCCTTTATACATAAGATAAGAGCAATTCCCTTTATGTAGTATAACACGTCTTAGTACCAGGTTCTAATACCAGAACTAATTTATTTGGAAAAAAATAAAATTTGTAAAACAAACGACAAAAAGAAAGAGCCTGAATACAGACTCTTTTCCTTACTACTATTGTAATCTACAACTCAATGTCTACCACTGTAGAAGCGGCTTCCTGCCCGTTTACGAGCAGCACAATTCGGTGCGCTCCCGCATAATGGCGACGAGTTGTCAGGTCCGCGAACCGGTGTGTTCGTGTACCTGTTAGACGGGTTCCTCCAGAGACGATTTTGTCAGAAAGCAAAAAAAGTTTGCGTGAGACTTGTCCTCTCGCCTTTACAAAGTCAATGCCATATTCGATGCGAACTCGTACAGGTTCACCTTCTCGAAGCTGAAGCACATAGCTCAGTTCACAGTGATCCCCGATCTTTAATACGGCAGGGTCTGTGGTGAAAGAGGCTGCTGTGACCAGCGGCACCCCATCCGTATCATCCGCATAGCCGAACAGGGCCATCACTTCAGGGATGGATTTGCGAATCAGGGATCGACAGCCATGGCGCACAATCCAATCGGTGTCAGGATGTGTACCCTTCCACCGTTGAGCCGTTGCAATTACGATATCGGGATGATCCTTGGCAATATCGTTCAGGTTGTTGGCTACACTTTTACGTACATACAATGATGGATCGGCCTTCAGTAATTCCAATACGGCCAATACCGGAGCAGGATCACGTTTGAAGACAGGCAGCGCCTGTCCCCAAGGCAGCCGTGGACGACATCCTTCGCTGGCAAGACGGCGGACGTGTTCACTGGGGTGTCCCGCCCAAGTCGTCATCTGTCGCATCATCCGTTCTGGTTCACGCAGAAGGAAGGGTCTCACAGCAAACTCCGCAGAGGATTTTGATGTAAATCGCTCCAGTGCATTCATAGACAGGTCCCAATGCTCTTCTCCCTGCCCATATACCTCTACGAAATCGGGGAAAAACAAGTACGGAAACCCGCTACAGTACTCATCAATGGCAAATAAAATAAAAAGAGCTTCTTCATAACTACTGGGTAAAAACGCTCCTAATGTTAACGAAATACGCCGTATTCGTTCTTTTAGCTCCAACTCGTCCCATTTTTTATCCATAACTTGATGGATAAATCCGTCAATGTCGAACGGACTGTATGCAGCCTGTACTCTTTCACCGAATAGACGAAGGAAATCCTCCGTGTACATATTTTTTAAGGGTTCAGCCATTGTATATCTCCTTTTAAATATGAATGTAAGCAAGAAGCGATGAACGAACAATATCTTCGTCTATGATAACCGTAAATCGTGACCCAGCACCAGCACTAAATAGGGTTAAAAGAATGGATATAAGACACATTAAAAAAATGCCAAGTCCTAAGATTAGGACCTGACATTTTTCCATCAACACTACAAATCGAATGAGACTTATATTTTGTGTTGGACAAACCAGTCGGTAATACGTTGCAGTCGTTCCACGCGAAGCTGTGGGTGCCCTTTACGTGAAAGCTCGTGACTCGAAGCTGGGAAACGGACAAATTGGGTGGGCTTTCCCAAACGACGCAATGCTGTAAACAACTGCTCTCCCTGCTCAATAGGGCAACGTAGATCCTGCTCTCCATGTAATATGAGCAGCGGTGTATTGATTTGCTGTACATAAGCCAACGGGGACTGCCTCCACAAAAGCTCGAAATCATCCCATGGATTCCCGCCAACTTCATCTTCCGTAAACGAGTATCCGATGTCACTCACCCCATACATTGACAGCCAGTTAGATATGGAACGCTGGGTCACAGCTGCGCGGAAACGATCCGTATGCCCGACAATCCAGTTAGTCATAAAGCCACCATAGCTGCCTCCCGTGACACCCAGTCTTTCTGGATCGATGAATGGGAATTGGCGTATAGCCTCGTCCACTGCGCTCAGTAGATCGGTGTAGTCACGTCCGCCGTAATCTCCAAGGACAACATTGGTAAAAGACTGTCCGTACCCTCGGCTTCCTCCCGGGTTCGTATAGATGACTGCATACCCCTGAGCAGCCAGCAACTGAAACTCATGGAAAAAGGAATTGGAATACATGGCATGAGGACCACCATGAATTTCCAGAATGGCAGGATAAGTTCCCCCCTCCTTAAAACCAGCTGGCTTCATCACCCACCCCTGCACGCGTCGACCATCCTCGACCTCCGTCCAGAAGCTCTCAGGTACACTGATCTCAATCTCACCAAGCAGAGAATCATTGACTCGTGTCAGTCGTTCCTCGGTCCCTGAATGGATCGCAATCCGGAACAAATCGCCTGGTAAAGCGACATCGGTGGAAGCAGCAATGATATGCTGCTCATCCAAAGTAAGCTCAAATTGGTAAATTTCCCGTTCTCCTTGGGTTAAAATTTTAAAAGTTCCATCAAGCGCAAACTGATATACGTGCACATTTCCTTCAATGGATACCAGCGTATACAGGGATTGACCGTCCGCACTGAAGCGTGGTGGTCCTACATGAAGATGTGAACGCATGTCGCTCATACCGGCATTACCGAGGTGAGCATCAAGCGTCTCACTAACACATACTGCCATCCCGCCACTGGAGGGGACCGTATACAGTCGAGTCTGAGTAGCGCCTTTGGCATGACGATCATGACCGTAAAAGGCAATCAATGTACCATCGGGAGAGAAAGCAGCACTCTCGATTTGAAGCTCAGAATGAGTCAGCTTAAACGGTACTGCCGCATTGCCATTAGAACTCGCAGGAGCTACCGTAAACAAATCATTTTGCTTGCGTAAATCAGTATCCTCTTTAGAATGCTCCGCTATTCTAGCGACAAATAAAATTAGTTGGCCACTCGGTGACCAGACAGGCTCCGCCACATCATAAGCGCCGGATGTCAGTTGAACCGTGTGCCCTGAAGTCACATCAGTTACATACAAGTGATCACGAGTATCATTCCACAGCCCATAGCCGTCGGATTTAGCTTTTGTTCGATTAACCACTCGTCCCTCAAGATATGTCTCCTGCTTTCCTGCATCGCATGTAGGACTTGACTGGTTCTCAGCAGTTTTAGCTACAAACGATATGTAGACTCCATCCGGCGACCAGGCTAATGAACGAACATTGTTCTCTACGTGCGTAAGTTGTCGGGCTTCTCCCCCGCGTGCTGGAATAATCCATACCTGGCGCTTGCCGTCTGTTGAACGGAGAAAAGCAAGTTGTGATCCGTCCGGTGACCAGACAGGTGTTTCATCTTTCGGTCCGTATGTAAAGGGTATTGGAGCTTTACCTTCGAACGGTAACAGCCAAATAGCCGAGTTATAGTCTGTCCGTTCTTCATTAATACACTGCTCTACGTAAGCGATGTCGCCACTCGTGGGATGAACAGCTGGATCGCTAACCCAGTGAAAACGATATAAATCCTCGGCTGTTATACGGCGTTTGGTCGTGCTTGATTGCGAGTTGCTCAAATAAACCCCTCCCTAATATTGTAAGTTTACTACAACTTTACACTCCGTTAATCCGATTAATTTTATATGAATTTAATAAATATATAATTACGTTACTCTTTTTATGTATCTCTGTCAATTTGTCCAAAACTCAAAGAACCTCCTCTCAGTCGCTACGACTCGAAAACACCGCCGTTTCGGTTGCTTTCTTGAGAGAAGGTCATCATCTGTTATCGTTCTTCTGTACCGTACGCATTAAAGCCAAACTCCTCTGCGAGCACAGCCTGCCTGACGACATTTTAAAATTTCTGCTGCGAACTCAGGCTTCCCCAGTGATCGGGTCTAATTTCGGTTACCGTCTCGGCTTCATTTTTTCATGGAGGTAGGTGGAGAATAATTCAGGATTCACTACTTTACGCAGTAAATGCATCGTCCCGTCCCCTGTTCCATGGTCAAAAGCATGGATACGTTCATATCCCCAACGCTCGTACATGGATAATAAATAGGGATGTTTTTCCGCAGTCGCTAATGTCACTGCAGGAGCTCCAACCTGATCACGAATAATCATTTGTTCTACCCAGTTCAGCAGTTTTTTTCCATATCCTTTGCCCTGGGCAGCCGGATCTACGGCAAACCACATCACAAACGGAAGATCGGTTATAAAATTAAGGGCTCTATTTTTTAGATGACTAACGGTAGCCTGGATGACACCATCGACTTCCAGCACATAGCAATCATTATTTTTAATGTTTTCTTGAATGAGAGCAACGTCTGCCTGAGCGGCAGGCCATCTAAGCTCCAACTGCCGAATTGTTTCATATGCCTCATACGTTATATACTGCAATCTTTCTGCATCCTCTTGACGTGCCAGACGATAGATCTCGCTCATTGGTTCCCCGCCTCCCTATAGTATTGTAATAATGTGCATAAACATTTTTCAACTAATCCTATCTTTTTAATCAGAAATAAAAGTTAACATTACTGTAGCATGATCATCATTCAGCGACAAATTAATTTTTTCTATACCTTCATTTAAAATAACAATATCCCTTGAGGGTTGGAAAGTCCGCAATTCAAATAAAAGAAAAAAAGCCCGAAAGCCGGGCTCTTTTTCTTTCTAGACCCATAGAATGCTGTCCCTGTCTCTGGGGGCATTCAAACGAGCCTGTACGCTGTGTTATTCCGCAGGGGCAACAAAGCTACGTTTGGCAAACTCGCTGTCCAGCATATAAAAGGCATTGCTGTCTTTTTCAATGCGCTTAAGCTTCTGGATAACACTATCGAACAGGGCTTCCTCTTCGACTTGCTCATCAATAAACCATTTCAAGAAATGGATCGTTGCATGCTCACGTGCATCGAGGGCCAAGTCAGCCAAATGATAAAATTTTTGTGTGTTTTGCTGCTCATGCTTGTAGCCATGCTCAAATACGTCCAGCATGGAATCGTAGCTATTTTTGGGCTCAGGTAATGCTGCCAATGTGGCGCGTCCTCGACGGTCATTAATGTATTTATACAGTTTCATGGCATGAAACCGTTCCTCCTCCGCTTGTACCAGGAAGAAGTTTGCAAACCCATCCAGACTTTCACTGGAGCAGTAAGCAGCCATTGCCAGATATACGTGAGCGGAGTAAAATTCGAAGTTCATTTGCTCATTCAGAGCCTGTGCCAAATTGTCATTCATGTCTTAGGTCACCTCGGTCATATATGTAATGATGTAACGTTCTTAGTGTACCATGAATTTGATCACAAAAAAACGGACGGAAGTGAATTCAGACACACTCATGTTCCGCCCGTCACACGAATATTTAGTTTACAATCAAGGCTCCAGCCCCCAGACACGTTTTTCGTTGATATACAAAGGTGCTTTGTCCCAATCTGTATAAGAGGTCTTGGTTGCATCATAGGAAAAATCGTCACTTTCGTTATAGTTGCTCCAGTCTGTCTTGTTCATACGAATCTGAATATCCCCCGTGTTTTCCCCTGCTGCCAGACTTCCAGCACCAGCTCCAAAAGAGATTTCCAGATAATAGTCTGCCCCATTAACGGCCTTATCCAGCTTCACAAAACGCCCCTGAACGTTGCTGCTGCCTAATTGCGCATAATCACAGTGAAACTCCTGCGCCTTATCGCCATCTACAGTATAGTAGTATCTCAGCTTGACGTTTTTCAGATCCACAGCCTCTTTACCCTTGTTTACGATACGGAAGAGTGGTCGAATCTGGTTATCTCCTGGGTTGGTGTCGCCCACACGGTATTGGGCAATTATATCACCCTTTGCCGGAATCGGCGCTGCTGTCGGCTTGGCGCTGACCTCAGCAGAATCCGGGCTGGTTCCTAAGGAATTTGTTGCACTTGTTACATAATAATAAATGGTTTCATTCACCACCCCTGTATCCTTATACGTGGCGTCAGTTACCGTTGCTACCGTGGTATACGGGCCACCACTGGTTGTGGAGCGCTTAACCGTGTAGCTATCAGCACCTGTCGCTTTGCTCCAGGTTAGCGTAACTTGTGCATCTCCTGCACTCGCCTTTACATTTGCCGGAGCTTTGGGAGCTGTAGGTTCGGCTGGTCCACTACCATTAATCAGACGGTCATACTCTGCATAAGCAGTTGCCATATCTACTTGGGACCAGAAACGGTGATACGTAAATTCCGGTGCTCCTTTATCCCATTTTTTGGTCTGTTTGTTCCATGAAGTCGTGTATTTGTCTTTAAGATAGGACCATTGCGGATCTTTAGTGATATTAGGGCGGATGTCGCTATAGCTGGAATACGTACCATTGCCGCCCTTGGTCGGATCAGACGGTATAGCGTCTGTGCCTGGGATCGTGTTGCCTTGCCCAGTCTTACCACTCCATCCTCCCGGGATATATACTTCTTTGGTAAAATAACGATAATAATCCTCACGTGCTTCCTTCGTTGTAATTCCTATGCCGTCGTTATAACCCCATGCTGCATCAAGCAGGGCCTTAGACAGATCTTTGGCTTCCTTGCCTAACTCGGTGTAGTCTCCTTTTTCAGCCTTTGTTCCGGCAGCAAAGAAGGTCAGTGCTTTCACATAACTGCCCAGCACTCCTGCATCCTGTCCTGGATTTTTGGTTACGACATGAAGATTGGCATTTCCTTTATGATTGGCAAATCCGCTCCAAGTTTCAGGCTTGCCACTCCATTCCAGATTGCTCGGCAGCCAGAACTCACCGTTAGCCGCTGTAGTGGCTACCTTCGGATTTTTGCCACCCAGAATACGCTTGCCTTGTGCATCCAAATAGTAACCCTGCGTATCAGTTACAGGCCGTTCGTTGGCAAATACATAGCTCTTGGACCAAGCGATCCAGTTTTCCGTCACTTGTTTAGCCATTTTAAACTGCTCAGATGAAGTCTCACCTTTCTTGGCCAAAATATAATACAGCTCCGCAATTCGCTCGACTGGCCAAGCCTGCATTCCAAACCAGTTGTTGGACGGTGGATCTTGATATACAGGAGCTCCTGTATAAGCCATGCCATAAAAGGTACTCGTACCAGATGGATACGCCTTGTAGGCGCCATCCCAGCTATTCGTTGCTCCACCTGCAATGGCCCCCTCATCAGATTGCAGCCAAGTGTAAAATTCCAATTGGCGCTTGAGCGAGGTCGCCCAGTCCTGTCCTGCCGTAGGTGAATTTGGTATCAATCCGCTATCCTTATCGGATAATGCATATGCAGCGACGACATTCTGGTAGCCCTGATGCGCATGGCTGGCACCAATCCGCCAAGCCCAGTTGCCGCTTTGGCCCAGTCCGCCGCCCCAAGCCGTATACCATGCCATTAGATAAAGACTGGCATCCTTGCCCGTGCCAGCAATCGGGCTTCCATTGGAAGCGCTTCCTACTTTCTGAAAGTATTTATCGTACATGCCGTAACGCAAGAAATCTCCCATCTTTTTTGCTTTGTCCAAATATACCTGGTTGTCATAACCCAGTTCTTTCGCCCAGTACATGGCTTGAACCGCACGTGCGTCCGCATCCGTGGCATTTGTGTAGCGCCATTGCTGTGCAGGAGCATTATTTTCCTTGGTGAACAGGCTCATGAAGCCTTCATTAGACTTGCCAAACTTGTGATTATCCTGCGATGGATGCGGTACGGCCTCCCAGACCGATTCCTGTTCCCCACGCTGGAAGGTGTTCACATAGGTGGCCGTATGTGACGGGTTCAGCAGATTGCCAAAACCGTACCAATTGTCTACATCCAGCAGCCAATGCATCAGGTAGGTCTGGTTGTTGCCATAGGTTGCCTTCAGCTCAGAGTCCAGCGGGTCCTTGCCAGCACCATACTGACCACTCAGACGGCTTGGGTACTGATCCGGCTGCGGATATTCTGCGGCATAAGTGGCAGGGCTGTTCGGGTTATAGTTGCTCATTGTAGGTTGCTCTTCCTTACCGTCACCCTCATTAACAGGAATGATATATTTCTCCATGTTGTCCCATGCCGATTCCAAATGACCCCAATCCCCGGTATACTGACCATAGAGAACTTCCAGCCACATCCAATAGCTGTACGCTTCCGAGGTCGTTAAGTGTCCATAGTCAGGAGCCTCGCTCATGAGTGTTTCAACGGAATGATAAGGGATACCTTCTTTTGAAAAGTAACCGCTGGCCGGGTCCTTTAGCTGTTTATACATTTGTAGAAAGCGTGTCGATTCAGGGGTTGCGGCTGATGCACGGTCGGGTTCGGCCTGAAATAAGCCCAAACTTAACGGAAGTACCAAAATGGCTGACATGACCATAGAGACAGATTTTCTGAACACAGATTTTCTACTGATCACTGTTGCATTCATCCTCTCCATTATCAATTTTTGGCTTTACTCAAAATTTGGTTCCGAAAAACGACAGCACAAAAAGACAGCGCCATCACCTCACTTTCCCGTTATAAAGGTGGAGGACACGCTGTCCATAGCTCCAAATGCTTCACATTGGCCCTGGCAAGAATATACCACACTAGTCGCCAAATGAGAGTCGAAAAATTCTATATGTTTAGAGTTGCAGAAGGAAAATTGACGAAATCGATAGGAATCGGTACTATTTCACAAGGAGGCGTTAAAACATGAAAGTGTTGCTATTGCTTGGCTGTGTTGTGATGTTTTTAGCTGTAGCTCTGGGAGCATTCGGGGCACATGCCTTGAAAAAAAGACTTTCCACAGACATGATGAGCATATTCCAGACAGGAATTCAATATCAAATTGCTCACGGGTTGGGTTTATTGCTACTGGGAGTTCTTGCAGGCAACCTTGTCCATTCTTCTCTTATTGTAGCCGCAGGTTGGGTTATGTTGGTGGGCATTCTCCTGTTTTCCGGCAGTCTGTATGTTCTTAGTGTGTCTGGTGTGAAGAAGCTTGGAGCCATCACCCCGATTGGCGGGCTGGCTTTTTTGGCAAGCTGGGTCATTGTGATTGTGGCGGTAATACAAGGCTAAGCAAATGAACAGAGACTTGGAAAAGTAGGCGCTTCCAAGTCTCCTGAATCATTGGCTAATTATTAATGAATATGAAAGAATCTATGATTTCGTTTGCACTTGCTGTGCTTTCTGAGCCGCGATCCGATGACCTTCAATATAGCGTTTGGATTGAGCCATCTCATGCTCCTGAGCAGCTTCCATAATAATATGGACCCCTGGCTTGTACTGCTCCAGCAGTTCCATATATAGACCATAGTTCATGTCACCAAAACCCGGCGGTACGGTCTCGATCTCACCTGATGATGACAAACGTCGGTCTTTGGCATGCGCTGCGATAATCCGAGGTCCCAGCAGCTGAAAAGCTTCGCGGATGATCTCATCCTGTCGCTCTAGGTTTTCCGTTTTTAGCAAATTACCCGGATCAATCACAACGCCTATGTGTGAAGACGGTACTTCCTCCAGAAAGGTAGCCAGTTCTGCTGCTGTTCCGACCAAATGATCGTTAGCAGCCTCCAATCCTACGAATACCCCCCATTTCTCCGCCTCATCTGCTAATTCTCGCACAACTTCTTTTACAACTCTCCAGTCCCGTTCTGAATAAGGGGTGCCATCCTCGTTGCGTCCAACTTCAGCTGCGACCATTGGTGCTCCTAACAGACCCGCGTATCGGATCAGCTCTTTGAAACGCTCTACATTTTCACGTAACAATTCCTCATCCTGTACAAAAAAATGCAAATAGCACCCGAGCACTGATATGGATACTCCGTGCTTACGAAATTCCTCAGCGATAGACAAGGCTAATCCCGGATTGAACTTGCCAGGTTTATTAAAATCGACATCACTGATCGCTCTCCACGGAGCGAGCTGAACATGAGTAAAGCCCGCTTCACCTACCTTCGCCGCCAACTCGCGATAAGGCAACTTGCCAAACAAATGAGCCAATACACCTACTGTCACTAAAAATCACCTCTTTTTTTTAATTTTGTATTCTACTAGTCACTCTACTCAGCTCCAAAGACTCATTGATGAGGTTTGTAATTCGTTCTACTTCATCATGAATAAAGAAGTGTCCTCCCTCAAAGGTAAACACACGAAATTGCTGATCCGTATGCTGCGCCCACGCCTCTGCATCTTGTAGGGTCACCGTGTTGTCAGTCAGTCCTGTCAAGGCGGTGATAGGGCAATGTAATGGCGTAGCTTTATCCATATACTTATACATCTCGACAGCTTTGAAATCTGCTCTTAATACTGGCATAAAATAGTCATACAATTCCTGATTGTCAAAAATGGCTTCCGAAAGCTGACCGTACCTTCGCAAATGTGTTCTAAACTGATCTGCTGGCAGATCATGTAACCAGGGGAGTTTTCTTGGAATATGTGGTGCTCGTCCACCCGAAACAAATAGATGAGCCGGCTTCCCATATCCTCCGGCCACCAGCTTATAATACAGCTCGAATGCAATCATTGTTCCCATACTATGACCGTATATGGCATAAGGAGCGCCAGGTACTAACTCTTGGCTGATTTGGTGCAGCAGATCCTCGCTCATCTCCTCAATGCTATCCTTTAGCGGTTCACCAGAACGAATACCTCTGCCCGCCAATTCCAAAGGGACAAGTTTAATCTGTGGAAGCAGCAGCTTTTTCCATTTGAAGCTAACTGATGCCGATCCACCAGCATACGGGATGAAAAATAATGTGATAGGTGCCATTCTTGCAACCTCCTGTCTTGCTAAATCCTAACTTTTTTATTTTAGCACAAAAAGGTATATTTACCCATTTCAAATATTTTGCAAATTTGAAAAAGAAGGTTGACGAATTCAAGCACACTTTGTTTAGGGCAGGAAGTGTCTTTCTTAAGGAAGAACTGCTGTATGTTTGAATATAATCATGTGTTGGGTCTTTTATTTTTCCAATTCGAGAGGAGTCCTGCGCCATGAAGTATGGTTACAACAATATTCCGGTTGATAACGGCGGTCGCTATTTTTACATTTATGATGATGGAGATTATTGGACTCCGGGTTGGATGCCGGTTAAAAGGGAACTGCAGCAGTATGAATGCCGTCATGGACTTGGCTATACCTCAATTATGGGCGAATGCAGAGGGATTCGGGCTACGCAACTAGCTTTTGTGCCCCTCTCCTTTGACGGCGGGGCTAACGAGTTCATGCCCTTCAAAAAAATTAGCTTCAACTTCACCACATAGTATCTTATAATACGAGAATGGCTATAGATACATTAAGTGTGGTGACATCATGAACAAGACAAAACGGCTTACTCAAACCATGGATTACAGAACAAAGCAAGCCCGCTGGGTGCGCAAAATGTTATTACTTTACTGGATGATTATAACCGTACATTTTATCGTCCAGCTGGGCAGCTACTTATTCCTTGATTATTCCGCTTCGCCTTATGAATTTTACGTTGGGGTCCTTATTGTTCCCACACTAATCATGAGTGGATCCAACTTACTTGCAGAGCTGGCTCATCTTAAATTTAACAGGTATTCTTTTGCGATTCTGTTTATGGCAAGCACCGTCATTTGTTGGATGATTATTCGCCTTAACTATGACATCCGGATTATTCCAGCGTTGTGCTTGTTGCCTATTTTCTCTTCAATCTTGTTCTTCAATCGTCGCTTAATATGGCTTTCCTTTGTATTGCAAGTGATCGTTTTCTTTCTATTGCTAGCTATAGATGGATCATTCCGCAGCTATTTGTCAGACTTTGATATCGTAGCGATTCCGACATTTTTGATTATGTCCACCTTTATTGCCCTCATTATTCAGGCCAGCGGCCGCGATTTGTTAGTGGATTTATACAAAACAAAGCGTGCCCAGCAGGAATTAATGATCAGTAACGCGATTATCAGCAAAATGTCCATGACCGATGGTTTGACGAAGCTGTACAATCATTTGTCCTTCCAAAACTTTTATGAAAAAGCACTGGAATATGCCGAACAAGGCGCGATCATCCATCTGGCGTTAGTGGATATTGATAATTTCAAGAAGATCAATGACACTTACGGACATCAGTTTGGAGATAAAATTCTGGAAGGTATCTCGCAAATTATTACAGAGCAAATTACAGCCAATGACATTCCGGCACGCTATGGCGGTGAGGAGTTCGCTATTTTAATGTTCGAGCATACTTTTGAGGAAGCTTATCAGATTGTGGAGAACATTCGGCGTGAAGTGGAGAAAATGACCTTTCAGGAGAAAATGCAAATCGTTTCTGTAACCGTAAGCATTGGATTAAAAAGTTATACCGAGGATATGAACAAAGACAAAGATGTATTTTTCCAGGAGACAGACAACTATTTGTATCAAGCCAAGCGCTCCGGTAAGAATAAAATCGTTGCTCTTAACCATATCGCTTAATGTAAAAAAATGCATGTAATGCAACTCCGGCATAGATTGTCGGAGTTTTTTGTATGTAGAAACTTAAAATTGAGAAGAGTTGACAATTTTATGGATTGCAAACTAAAATGGTTACACGCGGAATGGTTATTTACTTACGAAAAATAAGCTTTAAGGAGATGGTTCTACATGTCAACACTCGTTATTGTTGTTCATCCTGATCTTGCAGAGTCTCGCGTTAACAAAAGATGGATGCAAGAACTCAAGAAGCAATCCAGTGTGACCGTTCACAACCTGTATGAAGTATATCCGGATGAGCAAATCAACGTTGCCCATGAGCAGAAGCTGCTAGAGCAGCATGATCGTATCGTTCTGCAATTCCCTTTTTACTGGTATAGCAGTCCTCCCCTGCTGAAAAAATGGCTGGATAAGGTTTTAACCTACGGCTGGGCTTATGGAAGCGAAGGTGACAAGCTACAGGGCAAAGAGCTGTTGATCGCCTTGTCTGCTGCCAGCGTGGAGGAAAATTATCAACATGACGGACGAAACAGATATACGATCGAAGAGCTGTTGAGACCTTTTGAAGCTACAGGCCTTCTGATTGGTGTCAAATTGCTCCCTTATTTCGTGCAGTATGGTGCCGGAGTTTTGTCAGATGAGCAGTTGGAGCAATCTGCACAAAAATACGTGCAGGCGGTTATTTCTTAATTTACACAAAATACCCCTTGGAAGGTGCCCACACCTGCTTGCCCTACAGCAGACGTTGGCTCCAACCAAGGGGCTTTGCTGATAGAATTACATTTACAGCGTAACCAAGTTGCTGGTTACCTGAGCCATGCTTTCTTTAATAATATTGCAGCCCTTGCTCAAGTTCTCCATACTTATCGTTAACGCTGGCATAATTTTAAGTACCGTATCGTTACGCCCAGCTCGCTCAATAATAAGCCCCTTACTAAAGCAGAGAGTTGCAACCTCCTTGGCGAAAGCTTCTCCCAGATGGGTCACATCAATTCCCCAGATCAGTCCCAAGCCGCGGATCTCAATAAGTGGATCCATTGTTTGGATATGTTCACGCAAGAACTGCTGAACAAAAGCTTCTTTTTCCTTCACTTGGGCCTCCAACCCAACCGTGTCTCTGAACTCCAGCGCTGCCTTTGCTCCGACAAACGCTAGCTGATTTCCACGGAAGGTGCCGTTATGTTCACCAGGACTCCAAATATCCAGTTCTGGCTTAAGCAGCAACAAGGACATTGGCAGACCGTATCCACTGATCGACTTGGATAAGACAACCATATCAGGCACAATTCCTGCTCGCTCAAACGAGAAGAACGAACCAACTCGGCCGCAACCGACCTGAATATCGTCAGCAATGAGCAAAATATCATGATCATCGCAAAGCTGTCTCAAATCACGCAGCCATTCGTTATCTGCAATATTAATACCGCCTTCAGCCTGTATCGTTTCCAAAATAATCGCAGCAGGCTTCTCCACACCGGAATGAGTGTCTGTTAAAAGCTGTTCCATGTACAAAATGGTGTCCATTCCGTTAAATGTGCTGTTATAAGGTATAAAGGTAACATTATTCAGTGGGACTCCTGCGCTCTCTCGCATGGAGTTATTGCTGGTAATAGATAAACTACCGAGCGACATACCGTGGAACGCGCCCATAAAAGCAAAAACACCATTTCTTTTTTTTACCTTACGCGCAAGTTTCAGTGCTGCTTCCACCGCATTGGTTCCCGTCGGTCCGCAAAATTGAAGCTTATAATTTAAGCCCTTAGGCCGGAGAATACGCTCGGAAAAAGACTCTATAAACTCTTGCTTGGCCGTGGTGTACATATCCAGACCATGCATGATCCGATCAGAGGTTAAATAATCTAGTAACCGGTTTTTCATAAAGTCATTATTATGCCCGTAATTTAGAGCCCCTGCCCCGGCAAAAAAGTCGATATATCCCTCTCCTGCCTCCGTGTACAAAACATCGTTTTTCGCTTTGTTGAAAACAACTGGAAAACTTCTGCAATAAGACCTTACATTGGACTCCAGTGTTTCGAATGTGTTCATAATCATTCGTCCTCCCGCTGACCTGATTTTTGAAAGAATACAAGCAAGGAAAGCAAAAAAAGTGTAAATATGTAATCTAAAATGAGTAGACAGTCTGAAATCACAATGGGATATCCACACCATAAAATCATGAGCACGATCACTAGAACATATAGAGTACAAAAGAATACAGAGATGCACATTGAGAGTAGCTGAATGGAAGATTAAATAGTGGGGTTTTCTAAGAGGTCTGTCAGAGGATGTCAACTCCTATGTAATAAAATACCATAATTTTCATTAAAGTCAATGCATGTTTCTGAGATCTTTTGTTAATTTATTGTAATTTAAGGGCATTTCCTTGCAGTATATTGTTAAATAAATATGAAATATGATGTAATATAGTAATAAATCTCAAAAATAGTACATTTTCATATCAAATAGATATATATCGAGATCGTCCGACGACTGGATTTCCATAATAAAGCTGAGCTTTTGACAGACTGACCAAAGGAGTTTACTCTATCAAAAGAACTTGCTAAATTTAAAAATAGATAAGGAAACACATCATGTCTAATGTTTTGATTATTGAAGATGATAATATGCTTGGTGATACTCTCTCCTTATATTTAACAGGAGAAGGCTACGACGTTACACGTGTGGAACAAGCGACTGATGGTATTGCCCGACTCAATAGGGTGCAGCCTGATATTATTTTACTAGATCTGTTGCTTCCAGATTTGGATGGCATGAATCCCTGCCCACTGATACGCAAGCATACGGACGTGCCAATCATCGTGATTTCTACAGAAAACAACATTTCAGAGCGCATTCGTACACTTACGTTGGGAGCAGATGATTATATTTGCAAGCCTTTTAGTATGCAAGAGCTCAAAGCACGGATCGAGGCTCTTTTCCGTCGGATCAAAATCACACGCTTGCAAGGAAGAGGCAGTTCACCTGAAGCTGAACCTGAAACAGGCATTACCTTGGATCTGGCGAGAAGAATGGTTACTGTTAATGGTCAGATGGTAGAGATGACCTATTCGGAATTTGAGCTAATGAAGCTCTTTTATACGAACCGAGGAATTGTATTTAGTAGATACGCCTTGATTCAGGCTCTCCGTGGCACAGACTCCTTTATTAATGAGAGGGCAGTGGACGTACATATTAACCATTTACGCAGAAAGATCGAAAAAGACCCCAAGAAACCGCAATTGATTAAGACTATCTGGGGAATCGGCTACAAATTTATGCAATAACGCAGTTAGGTCCAGGGAACGGATGATTTAATTTGATTAATCTCCTTTTGAACCCTACTCAGTTGCTCTCTCCATTCTGGATACAGTTCTCCCCCTGAGGTTTCATTGCTGCCCTTCAATGCTTTCTCCAGCTTTATCACCTTTGCCAGCAGCTCAGTCGCACACAGATTCCCCGTCCCTCCTTTCAGCGAGTGAATTAATCGAAGAGCGGAAGATAGCTGACCATTATCCATTTTCCTCACAATTCTCTGATCAAGATACTGGTATTCCTGTATCCATTTATGTAGGGCAAATTGAAAAATATACACCTTGCCATCCATACCGGCTATCGCCTTCTCCGCGTAAATGCCATGTAATTCTTGCAGCCACGCTAAATGAATCCAGCTATTTAACTTTCTTGTTACGGACAACTCATGTACCGGCTTGAGCAGCACATCATTAATGCCTGCACGAAGACAAACCTCCTGCTCAGGCTGCACAGCATCCGCGGTAAAAGCGATAATGGGGAGTCTGTTAAAGGCCCTGTTTCTTCGAATGTGTCTGGCTGTCTCAAAACCATCCATTTCCGGCATATGCAGATCAAGCAGTACTATATCCCAGGAGCACCGCTCCAGTAACTCTATTACTTCTCTTCCATTTGTAGCTATGGTTACCTCATAACCGCGTTCTGTCAAAAACTCAGTGATCACTACTTGGCTAATCTCGTTATCCTCCGCGATAAGGATTTGATACTTTTCTATTGAGCCCCTCGCTTCATATTGCAAATTCATGGTTGTAACAGCTTCCAGACTATGATTATCTATAGACACTGGCTTTTCCCACTCGGGCCTCAAGCGGAGAACCTCCAGAAGAGCGCTCCGAGTTACAGGTTTAGACAAAAAGGCATCCACCCCATGCTCTATAGCTTCAGCAGCTACTTCTTCCAACTGGAACACGGTTGTAAGCCCAATGACCTGAGTCATTTGCTTATCCAGTATATGAAGCCACTGCCTTCGAGATTCAAGCTCTCTAAAGCCTTCCATCCCCATATCAATCATAACAAAATCAAAATGTTCACCCTTTTGAAGAGCATCTGCATATTCCTGAAAGGATGAAACGATGAGTGTTTGTAGTCCCAAATCTTGCAGTAGTTCGTTCAGGCTGTGGCTCACCAATTCATGCTGTGCAATGATTAAGGCTTTGCCGTTGACTGGTTTTTCCAGCTGTGTGCTTCTCGCATTTAAATCCCCTATTTCAAGCTTCACATTAAAGTAAAATTGACTGTACTCTCCTAAACGGCTTTTCACTTCTACGCTACCGCCCATAGCTTCAGCCAATTGCTTGCTAATAGCCAAACCCAGCCCGGAACCCCCATATCTGTGGTTAGATGTACTCACTTGCATAAAAGGGACGAATAGCTTGTCCATTCCCGTCTTAGGAATGCCTATGCCCGTATCTTCTACCATAAAAGAGACACTCACTCGTCTGTCCTGCTGGCCTACTATTTTTACCTGTAACAATACATGTCCCTGATCTGTGAACTTAATGGCGTTGGTCAGAAGATTTAAAAGTATCTGTTCCATTCGAAGCGGATCTCCCTTGAACCTTTTCGGTAGTTTCGGGTCCGTTATGAAAACGATCTCTATTTTTTTATGTTCCAGCAAAGTCCCAACGGTATCTGCGAGATGCCGAAGCATGTTTTCCAGCTCAAATTCCACATGCTCCAGCTCCAGCCTATGGGCATCCATCTTAGAAAAATCCAATACATTATTGAGCATGGATAAAAGAGTACGCGATGAGGCGAGCAGCTTATGAAGGTAATCATGTTGAACGTCAGTCAGTTGAGTCTTACTCAACAGCTTTGAGAGGCCAATGATGCCATTCAGCGACGTTCGAATTTCGTGGCTCATATGAGCAAGAAAAATGCTTTTTGCATGGTTAGATTCACTCATCTTCTTTCTTTTCTGCTCGGAAGCTCTATACTCCGTAATATCCAATACATGACCGATGACATATCTGGTGAACCCGTCGTCCCTGACAGGATGCAAGGTAATTAAAGCTGAATATTCCCAAAACTCCAATTCAAATACGGTCCGATCACCGAACCAAGCCTGTTTGTAGTATTCGGTAAGCTGCTCCAGTGTTTCAGAGGAAAGCTCCAAAATATCCCCGATACGCTTCACATGCTCCCATTTATTGAAATTGACTTGCAGATTCAGACCCATGCGCTCCAGCAATTCACCATCAAGCAGCTTATAATAAAATTCATCCCCCCTTTTCTCCAGCCTGAAGGTAAAGCCAGGTTGAACTCGAAGTAAAGTTAGCAGATCATGATTTTTGTCCAGCAAACGCTGTCCATATGTATGCTTGGTTGGGGTTAGGGTCTGTACAAACAGAGTCATGAACAATAGACCAATCCCTATTCCCAACACGCAGGTCAGCAGTGTTCTATCACTTATGCCAAAATACAAGAACAGTATTCCTGCCAGCCCATAAAAGACGCCCGTGATCGCCTGACGAATGAGCTGACGCTGAAAAATCAAAACTAACAATAATATCACGATCGTATATAGCAACAAATCTCGAACCAAATGTTCGTCCTCCTTGTAATCTCCCATACGTTGCAAGAAGCTGTATCGGAAATAAAAAAACTCAGGACAGATTCCTTATGCCATAAGGCTTAAAGAACTGTCCCGAGCATTCATTGTACTATAGATTCCTTAAGGTTCAAGCTCGTTTTAATATTTGAAACGACTGATCATCACCTTCAAGTCAGCAGCCATAGTGGATAGCAACTGAGCAGAGGCTGAAATTTCCTCCATGGAAGCCAATTGCTCTTCTGAGGAGGCTGCCACTTCTTCAGATGTGGCAGCATTACCAGTTGCAATCGTCGCCAGCTCATTGGCGGTCGCTGCAATCTCTTGTACACTGGCTGAGATTTGCTGGGCAATCGAAGCAACCTCCTCTACCTGAGGCGTGGTCTCGCGAATGCCTTCCATCGCATGATTCAGCTTCACAATGGTCGCTTTGGAAATCTGCAGTCCTTCCTTCACCTCAGTCGTAACCCTATTCATCGTCTCCACCGTAGTTTCGGTTTCATGCTGAATTTCCCCAATTAAGTTGGCAATCTGGGTGGCAGATGTCTGAGACTGTTCTGCCAGCTTGCGCACCTCATCCGCAACGATGGCAAAGCCTTTACCATGATCACCTGCTCTGGCTGCCTCAATAGCTGCATTCAAGGCCAACAGGTTCGTCTGATTGGAGATATCGCCAATGACCTTCGTAATTTCTCCAATTTCATGAGAGCGGGCTTGCAAGGTTTGAATCATCCGGTTGGAACGCTCTACTGACTGGTGAATGGAATTCATCTGCTCGCCTGTCTGCTCCACAGATTTTCGTCCTTCCTCAGCTTGCAAGGCAGATCGCTTCGCCAGATCCGCTACTGAAGTCGAGCGTTCAGCGATTCGAGTAATTCCTTGTGCTATTTCATCCAGTGCCACCGAATTATTTTCCAGTCCCATAGTCTGCTTCTCCGCACCGCTAGCAATTTCCTGCACAGCTTGGGACACCTGCTCACTTGCAGCACTGGTTTGTTCCGCGCTTATCGTCAGCTCATTCGAAGAAAGAGCGACGTGATCTGCACTGTTTCCTACGTTATGAATAACAGAGCGTAAGTTGTTCTGCATATTCTGAAAAGCTACTCCTAATTCTCCAATCTCGTCCTTGCTCATGACTTGAATGTCCTGAGTTAGATCCCCGGCGCTCACATTTTCCGCCTGTTCTTTAAGTTTTATAATCGGTTTGATGATGGAACGGATCAGAAAATAAACGATGATAGCACCAATCACAAGGCAACCAACAATGGTAAGCAAAGTGCTGATCAAAATCGGCTGAGCTGCTTCATCAACTTCAGATAAATAAAGCGTTCCGCCTATCTTCCAGCCTGTCAGCTTATTGGTAGCATAGTTCATATACTTAAGCTGACCTTCATACTCATATTCGTATTCACCAGTGTCGCTCTGAAACATGCGTGATTCAATATCTGTAATTTTGGTGCCTGCTGTCTTCGTTGGATGAACAATGTAAGTATGGTTTCTATCTAGCAATATGGCATAACCCTCATGGCCTACTTTAATATTATTCAATGTATTTTTAATACCACTGATTTTCAGGTCAATCCCAATAACACCCGATCCATCTGGTGTAGCTCTAGATACCGTAACCGTCATCTGCTTTGAGTCTGCCGAAAGATAAGGTGAACTAATCGCTGTCTTTGTATTTCCCTTTATCGCTTCATCATACCAAGGTCTGATACGAGGATCATAATTATCTGGTAATTGCTTTGGTGGATAGGTTGTAATTTTAGCTTCTTTCGTACCATAATAGATGGATTCTGCTTCTGGGTGAAGTGCAGCATATTGCTTAAACAACTCTTCTAGTTTAGCCGCTTGTTCCTCCGTCTCGAGCCGATTGCCTTTTAGTCTTTCTGCAAAATATTCTGCATCATGCAGTTTGGGTTCAATGGTACTATCAATAATAAAATTAGTACGAATGATAGCCTGTTTAGCACTTTCTTCGATCTGGTTTCGAATCTGCTGACTAGCGCTCTCAAACGACAAAGCCCCCACGATCATAGATGGTATGATCAGAAATGCAACAAAGGCCACCATTAGTTTTGCTTTAAAATTTTCGCTGAGTACCCTCGTGACCTTCCTTTTTTTTTCATAAAACTTTTTCATTACTAAACATCTCCATTTCATCGCCTGAATTTCGTAACCTATGGTGAACCGCTTCGTCTTGACGAGGATGACAGTCTCCCGACAGTTTTTCTTTCTCGTTATTTCACAATTCTTTGCTTAAATGCTTCGATATAAAAAGATATAAACACGCTAGCTGAATAGGTATATGTACTTATTTTTGAATACCGAAAGGCTGAACGGAACCGGTTCTTTGATATAATATACCTAAAAATTATTAAAAAAAATGCAATGTAGATGTTAAGAAATTGTTAGTTTCAACATACTATACCTACCTCTTTACATAAAATAATCCCCTTGAAGGTGGTACACATAGGCTCATTGATCGAAATCACCATATGCTACACCCGCAAGGGGATTAAATACGATTTATTCCATTCTATCCAGCAAAGCCTTAAAATCGTCGAGATGGGTGACCGGTGCCTGACAAGCAAAATGCTCACACACATATACGACTGGTTTGCCATTCACAAGATCGTAATCATGGATATAAGGAGCTATTTCTGCAATCTCTGGCTGTCCTTTATCCTTAAAAACAACAACCATATCCGGCCTAAAACCAGCTTGAACCACCTGAATGAACTGGGCAGTCTGCGGATCATCCCTTTGACCCACAATCACAATCTCTTTCGTCTTTCCCGTCGCATACAACAACGCGCTGAGCAGCGCTGAGTAGCCTGAGGGGTAATGAGCAACCATCCCGCCAAAAGCCTTAAACTGCTTGGCTGCATAGTCTTCCAATCGAGTTTCCCCCGTTAGCCGCGCAAGCCGCACAAAATTATGGGCCGCAATGCTGTTACCCGACGGAATCGCACCATCATAAATTTCTTTGGGTCTGGATATCAATTGTTCACTATCTGAACCGGTAAAGAATAATCCGTCCCGTTCTTCATCCCAAAACAGATCAATCATATCCTGATTAAGCGTCAGTGCCCGCCGCAGATACTGTACATCGAAGGTCGCCTGGTACAACTCAATCAAGCCCCACACATAAAAAGCATAATCATCTACATAGCCGGGGTAAGCTGCCTGACCATCCCGGTACCGTGCCAATAGGCGTCCATCCTCCCGTCTCAAATGGTTCCACAAGAACGTCTCTGCCTTTCGAGCTTGCTCAGTATATCTGGTATCTCCAAAAGCTTGCCCCGCATTGGCCAAAGCAGCAATCATCAACCCGTTCCACGAGGTCAAAATCTTGTCATCCTTCTGAGGATGAACCCGCTGCTCCCTGGCAGTAAACAGCTTGGACCGTAGCTCACTGACCCGCTGCTCCAGTTCTGACTCGGTCAAGTCATGCTTGTTCCCATAGGCTTCCAGATTGATATCAATCAGGTTTGGAATGTTGTGGCCTTCAAAATTACCGTAAGGTGTGATCCCGTACAAATCGTTGAAAAAAGCGGCGTCCTCATCGCCCAGTACAGTCTTAATCTCGGAGTCGCTCCAAACGTAAAATCTACCCTCTTCTCCTTCAGAATCCGCATCCTCTGCCGAATAAAAGGCACCTCCTGCATCCGTCATGTCTCTTGCAATATATGTAAAAATTTGTTCAGTGATTTGTCGATACAGTCTCTTGCCTGTCACCTGCCAAGCCTCTGTATACGTGATGGCCAACAAAGCGTTGTCATACAGCATTTTTTCAAAATGCGGCACCAACCATTTCTCGTCCACTGAGTACCTTGAGAATCCCATGCCTACATGGTCGTAGATTCCGCCCCGTGACATCGCATCCAGTGTCTTCTCTACCATTTCCAATGCCTTCTGATTGCCCGTATGTTGTGCATATCGCAGCAGAAAAGACAAGTTATGTGAAGAAGGAAACTTCGGTGCTTCTCCGAAGCCACCATATTCATGATCGAAGGTGTGGCTGTATTCATGGAAAGCTTTATTCAAGCACTGCTCATCCAGTTCACCGCGATAACCTGCAAGCAAGTCCTGTCGTTCATGCTCGGTAAGTACCTGCTCACTCAGCTCCATCAGCTCATCCGGCTGTTCTTTCCAGCGGATTCCCACCTTACCCAGCAACTCCAAAAGTCCGACACGCCCAAACTTCTGCTCCTTGGGCAAATACGTGCCCGCAAAAAAAGGCTTCTGATCCGGCGTCATCAAAATCGTCAGCGGCCAGCCCCCATGCCCCGTCATCGTCTCACAGATAGACATATAGATATGATCCACATCCGGACGTTCCTCTCGATCCACTTTAATGGATACGTAATCCCGGTTTAATACCTCAGCTACCTCTTCATCCTCGAAAGATTCTCTCTCCATTACATGGCACCAATGACAAGTCGAATAGCCAATCGACAAGAAAATAGGCTTGTTATCACGCTTAGCAATTTCAAAAGCCTCATCTGACCAAGGGAACCAGTTTACCGGATTGTAAGCATGTTGTAATAGGTACGGTGATTTTTCCTTAGCTAATCTATTCGGTTTGCTGCTCGTTGACATGGGGCATCACCACTTCCGTAATTGGATTTTATGCTCGGTATTATTTTACCCTAAATGGGTGGTAAAAGTCGGAAGAACAGAAAAAAGATAATGACTCTCAACCGAATCTATCAATAAATTATTTATTCAGGTCATAAGTAGGTATGAAAAAGCACCGTCGGATATTCTCCAACAGTGCTTTGTTTACTGCAATCGTACCTTATTAGCGTTTAGCATGTTACTGATTTAAATCTATATCAAATATGTTCAGGGCTTTCAGTAAGGCGTATTCACTTGTTTTGGCCCCTTCTTTTGAAAAATGCGCATCTGGAAAAGCGGGGGACATATGATGGTACCCGGGATAGACATGTAATTCCACTAAGACACCATCAAAGACCAGTTGTTTAGCAAAAGATAAGGCTTCATCAATAAATAGATCAATGGTACCTATATTTATATAAGTCGGTGGTAACCCGGCCAATGACTTTGCACGGGCTGGCACATAATACTCACTTACCTTGTTAGAACCCGGTTCAATCCCCAATACAGATTTCCAGCCAAAATAATTACTTTGTTTTGTCCAAATAAACTCTCCTGCGTATGGATGCTCTGGTGCGATACTTGTGCGGTCATCTAGCATTGGCCTCATTAATCTTAGATGATGGATTGCGAATTCCTTCTGATCACGAATGTACAAAGCTAAGCCAGCCGCCAAACCACCACCAGCGCTACTGCCCCCGACGGCAACTTTCTGAGTATCTATCCCTAACTCTTCCGCATGTTCAATACACCATTTTAGGCCCGAATAACAATCCTGTAACTGACTTGGCTGTACATGCTCTGGCGCTAGGCGATAGTACACAGATACACAACAGAAACCATGTTCTGCAGCAAGAGCTGCATTAGCAGGACGATCCACGACTGGACTTCCTAAGACCATTCCGCCTCCGTGTATGGAATAATATAGAGGCATCTTATTATGCTTTGATTGTTTGGGCTTAATGATTTCTATTTGAATATCTGGACCACTAAAACAACTTGGCACAATCTTTTTTTCTAATGTAACAGGGAATATCTGCGTTACATCTAATGGTTGCATCATTTGAGATTGGCTTTTACGTGCTTCCATTAGTGTAGATTTGGTAAGATCAGTTGTTGGTATTAAATCAACTACACTGATAATTTCTGGATCAATCAGATGTCTACTTCTACTTTTTTGTTCCCCCATGATAGTCGTTTCCCCACTTTCTTGTTTTAAAGATAATGAATCAATACATAAATTCTTTCATTTATTCAGAATCGGCACCGTCCCAAATCCGTTGATGCTGTCGTTTATATTCATATTTTAAAGATTAAAATATGCTTTATAAATGAAAACAACGAGTTAGAATCATTTTTGACATAAAACCAATAATGAAAAAATGAGGTGCAATCCAATCTTTTGCCAAACAAAAAAACGTGACCGGATTGGTTTTTCACCGCGATCATCCGGTCACGCCCTCAGCTCACCATGTCAGGAGCCAAAATTAAATTTATTGACGCGAGTATAGCACCACGCCACTTTGCAAATAGGTATTTTTTATGTCCACTTCATGGGGTATCGATCGATATTCGCTGGCGTATCCCCCTACTTTTTATGTGAATACACAATTTTCTTAATGGTTTCGGTAGAGAGAAAAAACTCCTTAGCTAATTGCTCAATACTGCTACGATTTTGAAAAGCTTTTCTGATCGCGGCATTTCGCTGTTCAAGCAACCTTCTCCCGCCGCTCAAACTGCCCCAATCCATATATTCCGTTTTTGGCTTAGGAATATACAGAGTCTCTCCTTGAACATATTTTTGAATTTCCGTAATTAGTTTTTGAGGTAAAACTTTTGTAGCATTCGTATATCTCAATTTTACTCGCTCCTTATTTTGATTCTTTAAAATAAGGTGCAAAGCCAAAAATATTAAAAAAGCTTGTTCAGCGTTAAAAAATTGTTTCGCCCCATACAAAGTAACGCTTTCCTAATAATTGGCTTTGCATGAGTGTAAGAAGTCACAGACAATCCCAATAGATTCTCCATCAGTAGGCACCCCCTTTTACTTCGCAAGTATAGCATAACTTCTACTCCCCTGAGACCAGCTAAATAATAGTTTGTTTGCTCGACTCTTGTTATTTGCAAGCCGATGTTTTATATTGACATAAGAGTAGGTCAAAAATAAAAGAGGTGAACGGACGAGATGTCTCCACGAACGAAGGAACAAAATGAAGAGATCCGGCTGCGGCGTCTGGCGCAAATCCGGAAAGCCGCTGCCGATGTGTTTTTGAATAAAGGGCCTTTACTGGAAATCCGTGATGTGGCCGTGCAGGCGGGACTCGGCTATGGCACGGTATACCATTATTACAGCAATAAGGGCAATTTGCTCCATGATCTGCTATGGGACGCCTTGGAGCGGACCAGGGGATGGCTGGATGCCCCGCAAGAGACTCCGCTGGAGGCTCAACTGAAGGCCCCAGGCGCTTCGGCTTCGGAGGAGACGCCGACGGGCAGGCATTTCGGCTTGGCTACGGCGGCGGACACCGGAAACTCGACTGCCACGGATTCCCAAAGTGGAAGCCGCGACACGGCCGCTGCCGCAGAGCTTGGCCCCGTCGCCGCCGCTGGCGTCCGGCTGCTGCAGCTTTGGGCGGGGGACCACGCCCTGTACCTGCTGCATAAGCTGGCCGGTGAGGGCTTTGCCTCGCTGCCTGAAGCGCGCTCGGCCCCGCTCTCAACCGCCTTTCGCCAGGAAGTGCTCGCGCCGCTTGCCGTGCTGCTGGAAACCGATCGTACGGCGGACGGGACTGCCGCTTCAGGCGGAAACGCGACAGAACCACCGTATCAACTACACCGCGCGGAAATGCTGCTGGCCGCCTTGGTCGGCTGCGCCTCGCTTTCGCTTCGCCGCGGAAAGCTGCACGAAGAGGCCTGGGATATCGTCCGGTTTTTAAAATTATAGAATGGATAAGGAGCGAACAAGCAAGATGATCATTTTAAAATCACCTAGAGAAATCGAAGAAATGAGACCGGCGAGCCAGATCGTTGCGGACTGCTACCGCGAGGTGGTCAAACTGATCCAGCCTGGAATCACCACCCGGGAAATCAATGACTTTGTTGCCAGACACATCACTAAACTGGGCGGCAAGCAGTTTACGAAAGGGTACAACGGTTTCCCTGCCGAAACCTGCATTTCGGTCAACGATGTGGTCGCCCACGGCATTCCTTCGAACCAGGCGCTTATAGACGGCGACTTGTTGAAGCTCGACATCGTTGTGGAATACGGCGGATGGTTCGGCGATTCGTGCTGGTGCTATGCGGTGGGCAATATCCGGCCGGAGGCGCAAAAATTAATGAAGGTGGCAAAGGAATGCTTAGATTTGGGGATCGCCCGTGCGCTCCCCGGGGGCCGGCTCGGCGACATAACGTCGGCGATTCAACAGCATGCGGAAGCAAACGGCTTTTCGGTCGTACGCGATCTGCTGGCGCACGGGATCGGGCGGAACCTGCACGAGGAGCCGAGCTACGAGCATATCGGCGTAGCTGGCAAAGGTATTCGGTTAAAGGAAGGCATGGTGTTTACGATTGAACCGATGATCAACGAAGGTACGTTCCGTATCACGATCGACGACGATCAGTGGACGGCGAGAACCGCTGACGGCAAGCTGTCGGCGCAATATGAGCATACGATCGCAGTTACACAGGACGGCCCACTGATTTTAACGGCCCAGTAAGAATAAAGCCGAACAGTCGGGAATACGTCATTTTAGGAAATAAGTCGCCAACCCCGCCTGCTCGGCCTGATGAAAGTTCGTTATCCGAAACGCGAAAAAGCGCTGGTCCAGCTTGGGATCAGCGCTTTTTTTACATGGTTTGTAACTTTACAAATTTACGAAAAACCACATTGCTATGCGTTTTTTTAATTACATTATTTTTAATCAATCTACTAGTTGTTACGGATTTACACTCTCTGCTTGGCTAGTCTGTCTTGCGTGTATTTTTTTCATTGCAAATCTTGCTATGGGCTGAGCAACCAATAGCTCAATCCAAAATGCTACACCAAAATTTCTAAACCAACTGTGAAAGAAGTTCTGAAAAGGTTCTAGGCTTATTTGTTTCGTACCCACCCAAGTTCCTATAATGGTTAGAAGAATAGATAAGACCGTGACATTCAATAAAGTATTCAATAATACTCTAGCATTAAATCCATCTGTTTGTCCTACGAGTTTTGGTAACACTTTACCCACTAATGGTCCAGCAACCAATCTTACTAACAAAACAACGATAATCCACATAAACGGAATAATCTTTAGCGTAAATAATTTTCTTTACTAAAGCCGCGTTCCAACGGTTAGAACACACTGAGTCGAGCTAATAGTGTAAAATATAATCAACTATAAAACTCATAAGGAGCGTTATGAACTAGATGAACAATTTTCTGAATGAATTTGAGGAAAGATTTAGGAAAGGATTTCTCGATGATCTTAAGAGCATACTGGAAGAAGTGAAAAATGAGAAGGTTTACGCCTGTGCTTTTGGAACAGACAGCGATTTTGTCACCTTGTTTCTAGCTGTTAATACGGAGGAATCACTTGTTAGACATATCACAAACATGAAAGCCGAAGGCCTGTGCAACAGCAAGGAAGATGAAAATTATTATAGATGGGGATTAAGCGAATATCAATATGGCGATACAACACACCTCAATCATATTAGCAAATTTCTGTATGCAACTGACAATGTGCTTGAATATAAAGATGAAATGATAAAAATTATAGCCAAGGTAGTTAAGGAAACAGACGATGTACTTTTCACTCAATTTGGTCAATCCAAAGAAGATATTATTTTTTTCGTGTCCATGACAGATGATGATATGGCCGAGGAACTGGAAGATCAGTCTGTAATTCAGATGACAAATGCCAAATTAGTTGATGGTTTCTTGCATCGTTATCAATAGAAGTTATTTGAAGCAACTCACGAACAGGCATCTCCTCCCTTTTTTCTGTTCACCAATTAAAATGGGAAGCAGTAAGATCAACTCCTTGCTTCCCATGATACTTATTTTGCGGTTACATGTTCTTTCAACCACTGTCTATAGAACTGTAGTTGCTCTTTCGTGTGAAAATAATGCTCTCCATGTTCCATCACTTTTAGCTGACAATGAAATCGGCTTGCAAACGTAGATATTATATCGTATTCACACAAGTCATCTTCAGAGCCATAAAGAATGGCAGTTGGCTTATTCCATGTATCAATTGGATGTGATTTAACATAGCAATAATAATCCCAATAAAGTGTTTACCCAATGGGGGTAGATATTTCTCTTTCAACTTTCAATCTATCCTCACTTACACTGAACCATGTCATCATATTCTTGATTATTCTCTCCATATCTAGCACTGGAGAAAGAAACAGGCATTGTCTAAGTGGGAAATGATTATAAGCAAGCAAACTAAAATAGGCACCCATGCTGCAAGCAAAAATACTAATGTCATCCCATTGCTTTTGTGTGTAACGCATGATGAGTTCAAGATCATGAACACAATTTTGTACTTTACAGACGTACGCTTCTTCTTTGCGGTCACCATGTTCAGGCAAATCAAAACTGATGACTTGATACCCCTGTGATGTTGCTTCTTCTGCAAATATAACGATCACATCATCCGCCTTGTGTGACATATTACCGTGGATAGCTATAAATATCTTATCCGATTCACAGCCCCATAAAATTGCCGGAACACCCTCTATTTTCAATTTTTGCCTTATCATTACTTTATCCTCGCTTAAAACAGCCTATTGTATGTTGCCTTCCTGGTCAAAAAACAAACTACGCCGCCATCATACTTATTGTATGGGATTCAACTCGTTTTTCTGAGGTGTGACTCCAGAGCAGCTTATTATTGACGATACCGATCATCACATCTGGCTCCATGACATCCTGATAAGAGAGCATAACCGATGTTGCAATATCCCCCATCTGATATGCAGCCGTCAACGCTCTTAGAAAACTTTTCGATTTTTCACTTTCCGGTAAGGATAATTCTCCTTTGAGGAGTTCCTCCTGAACTGCTCCTAGCGATTTTCGCGCCCGATGAAGTGCAACTTTTACCGCTCCCTCTGTTGTACCCAGTATGTCGGATGTTTCATTAATCGAATATCCGAACACATCTCGCAGCAAAAAGACAGTTCTCTGAAGCGGTGATAGATGATTCATTAAAGACTGCAACGCTATCTCAATTTCAAAAGTTCCATGATCCGGTTCAGTCACTTTCGCTTGTTCCCTGTTCAATATCCGAGTAAAGACTGCTTTTCTCCGTATCTCATCAATCCAGGTGTTTTTAGCAATCCGCAGCAAAAGCGCTTTGGGATTTGTATGTTCGAAATTATTTAACTTTCCTAATGCTTTTACCCAAGTATCCTGAGCCAATTCTTCCGCATCCCAATTTGATTTAGTAAGCGACAGACAGTAACGCTTCAGGACCGCCTGTAATTCGTCAAAGTTGTGGATGTTCACTGAATTGTCTGTCATCTGTATAGAATCATCTATGTTCATAGGCCTTCTCCTCCACAGTCATATTCTGCCCTCTGCTAAAGCAAAACCATTTGCTACCTTCATTGTAAACGAATTAGGGGCTGTAGAAGTTACACCATATACGCAAATCGTTTTTCTAATAAAAACTCCGTATCTTTTTACGGTCTGGGTTCGTTTACAAGGAGAAATCAACTGAACCAAGAAAATGGGGGTATACAAAATGAGTGTTTATATTCCTTATGTTGTTGAGCAAACCGCTCAAGGTGAAAGATCGTACGATATCTATTCCAGACTGTTAAAGGATCGTATTGTGTTTGTAGGAGCAGCCATCGACGATCAATTGGCTAACAGTATTATTGCTCAATTATTGTTCCTAGCGGCAGAAGATCCGGAAAAGGAAATTCACATGTACATCAACAGCCCGGGCGGCTCTACTTCCGCAGGATTTGCCATTTATGATACGATGCAGTACATCAAACCTGATGTTCACACGATATGTACGGGATTTGCTGCTTCGTTTGGCGCGATCCTTTTACTAGCGGGCGCCAAAGGGAAACGTTCGGCACTGCCGAACAGTGAGATTATGATCCATCAGCCGCACGGCGGTGCACAAGGGCAGGCCAGCGATATTGCGATCAGCGCAAACCGGATTTTATTAACTCGAGAAAAGGCAAACCGTATCACAGCTGAACGGACCGGGCAACCTTTGGAAAAAGTCGAAAAAGATATGGACCGGGATTTTTTCATGTCTGCTCAGGAAGCACTCGAATATGGCATTATCGATCAAGTGATAACTTCTTTATAGAGTATGCACAAGACGACTTTATGCTTTCCCTGCTCCGGCCAAGAAACTACAAAAAAACACGAGGTGATATCATGTTAGCAAGCTTGCAAGGCAAGGAAGTAACTATTCATTTCATTGACGGAACATGTGCAAGCGAAGGGGTATTGGACCAGATTGACGACAAGTATGTTAAATACCTTACGCAATATCAGACGCTTGTTATTCCAATTACGTCCATTCGCACCGTATCCATAGACATTAAAGAAAAACAATCCAACAGAGTTGGATTTGCCCCATAATCTACTATAGTATCACAGGTCATCGCCGATCTCACAAGCTCCCACCACCCTTTCATGACTTATGAATCGGCGAGCCACTTGGTGAAAATTTCATTTTTACGGAGGCATCATTTATGGAAGTTTCAAAGGGAGTGGAAATGCTTCAACTAGATTTTCATGGGAACAGGATTCATCCCATTCTGTTGCAGGATCGAGAAATGGCAGTGTTAGTAGATACAGGATTTCCAGGACAAATTGAAGATTTACGCATGGCTATGGAAAAGGTAGGCGTGTCGTTCGACAAACTAAAAGCTGTGATTCTGACACATCAGGATGTCGATCATATAGGTTGTCTTCCTGAGATTTTGCAGGAATGTGGCAACAATATTACAGTATATGCGCATGAGCTGGATAAGCCGTATATTCAAGGGGAACTCCCTCTTTTAAAAGATGGTCACCTTGAGAATCCGCCGAAGGGCAGAGTGGACAATACCTTAATAGATGGTCAGGAACTGCCGTTTTGCGGAACAATTCGAGTCATCCATACGCCTGGGCATACCCCTGGTCATATCAGCCTTTATTTAGAGCAAAGTAAGATTCTCATTGCCGGGGATTCGATGTACAGTGAAAACGGGATTCTCAGGGGAATTCATGCTCCGACTACACCGGATATGAGTGAAGCTCGTATCTCATTGAAAAAGTATTTGGATCTCGATGTTGCATCGGTGATTTGTTATCACGGGGGATTAAGTAATGGAGATATACATGATCAGATATTAGGACTTAGCAAAGGATTATAAAATTTACTTTTAGCTACGATATCAAAACCGGATTCCCTTGTAGATCAAAGGGTCCGGTTTTTTCCGTTACGTGAGATGTCTCCATGTATCGACTAGCGTAAAATTCAATAATAATTAATGATTGCTGCTTCCGTTGGCGGTGAACAATATTATTAAGCAAATTCATATGGTTTAATTCTTTCTAGATCTTTCATAATACAATAAATTGATTAACCCTCGAAACTGTAAATACAAGACCCCACTTTAACAAGATTAAAAGATACTGATTTTCCAATGCATATGCCAATATTTTTCTTCTCAGCTATTGAAGTTAAAATTTGAACTGAGCTAACGCTTAATACTTTCTCATCTTGATCTGAATTTTTAATAAGAATTTTATCTCCTATGATTTTTTTATTTCCGAGTAGGTTAAATGATCCAATTCTTTGTTTGTTCCTACTATGAGAGACGTATTTCGGCTAGTTACTCAAATGATTTGAGTTGTTATTGGCATACTAAACATCTACTATAAATAGATTTCATAGCTAAATATTAGTATTACGCCCATCAATCTTTATCAAATAGAAGTTTATTTTTTGAAAGTTGGATTACAGAATGTGTAAACAAACTTTCTCATCTATAAAGAAAGCCATCTGTCTACACGTATTTCCCAAGCCTCGTACTACACCTATGTAATAAAAAAAGTAACTCCTAATGTGAGAGCTACTTTAAAAAGCTTAAATGGCATTGCCATTTGTTTCTACGATTCTTGTAAAGATAGTTTATATAATTCACTTACGATTCAATAGTCGTTTTTTCTACGAAGTTTCCATTCTCTTTAATAATCATCCTTGCCAACCTTCGTCCCGCTCTCTTAAAGAAAAATTCTCAGCATAATTCTCTGAAACTATCGGTGAAATTTGGTTTATGACCTCATTCTTTTTGTCATATTCTATTTTCCTCATTACATCCTCACTCGGTCCATAACTATATACAACTCTTTCCTCGTCTTCGTAATCTACTTTTAGGTTTGGTTCGTACGCTTGGGTACCATTTTCCATAATATAAATTCTCCAAGATGCTCATTGTATTCATCTTCTCCCTTCTGTTCTGATAAAGACTTTGTATGACTTTTTAGCGAATATATCACTAGGGAAATTAAAAAGCCCTATCCCGTAGGATAGAGCTCTACATTTCTAATGACAACTTTGCAAAGTTGCATTGTCTACTCTAATTATCTGATCTAATTGTTCGGCTGATTAAACTAATTTGGTATCAAAGTGTATCGAAATTGAATTGATAATTAAATCCCAGTCGTCATATAGTGAATCTCATGCCCGGCACCTTTCAATTGCCCCTGGCTTAGGCAGACAGAATTTACTGATCTACTCGGTGGCTAGTTTAAGATATTTTGTTGCAAGAAATTCAGAAAATTCTTTTGCATGGAGCCAAGCGGAAGAATTTTTCTCATTATACTGAACCTCCAATGCTGCCCATTGATGTTAAATGACCATATTACAGAAGACAGGAGTCCAGAGTGATATTTTTGCTCTTGTAAATCAGCTACTTCAAATTCAACTTTTTGTACTACTTTAGTGGAAAATAGATTGAGGAAAAGCATAATAATCCGATCATTATTTAGAAGTAATATAGCTCGACTTGTATAAGCCGAAAAGCTTTGTGGAGTTGAATAGCAGATAAGCATGTCAGATTCTCTATGAGGTTCTGCTAGCTTATCGATCGATTTTTTTGTAATGAATAGCATGATCAAATACCTCTCTATTTGGATGTTTAAATGAATTGACAGAAAAGAATATCCGTCAAAAATATTATACTACATAAGTAAACTATTCCAAAAAAGGATAGTCATCTGTAGCCTGTTTAAACATCTCCCTCCTCCTCAATTTAAATTTGACATATACTCAAATGCTGTTATCCCATAGACACTTTTAAAGTGTTTATTTAAATGAGTTAAATCCACAAAACCATATTCTGCTACTGCTGAATAAATATCTTTATTTTTTTCTACTAACTGCTTTGCACGTTCGATCTTGCTGTTAAGAAAGTATTGGTATGGTGGAATTCCAGTATGAGCATTGAATAATCGGATAAACTGAAATTTCGATAAATTAAGCTCTTTACATATCACGTCAAGTTTAAGTACGTGTTCTACGTTGGTATGAATCATATCCTTCGCTTTTCTTATTAGAACGTTATCTTTCTTATCTTCAGTGGAAAGATTAGTTTGAAAAAGATAATCCGTGAGGGATAAGAGTAATTCACTACACAAAGCCTCATCTTTTTCACTTAATATTGCATTAGAAAAAGCATCACACCATTTTGATAGGATAATTGTAAGCTACCATCCAAGGTATACTCTTGAATACCACGCAACGTTACGCCTACTGCATACTCCTAGTGAGAGTGCTTCTTATATTTAAAGTCAGAAAGACTTGCTGATAGTGCAGTAATACCTGCTGATTTTTTATAATAAATTTGTCCACTTCAATCACCCCTATTAGGTACACCTATATCCATATCATTATGGCAGCATAAGCTAGAAATAAGGCCATTATTACATTAACAATCTTTTTATGTTTCTGTAAAAACTCCTTGAAAATGGACCGAAAAGAACCCATGTCACAAAGGCTAAAAATTAAATAAGACTTATTGCGATAATACTGATCATGATTGCAGGTATTGCGATATAGTGAGGCATAATGAAACTAGGAATTACAGTCATTGTGAATAGTACTACCTTTGGATTTAAAAACTGCATAAAAAAGCCTGACATAAAGGTAACCGTTTGCTTTTCGGTCGGATTGGATGTATCCATTTTATAAACTTGGTATGCGAGATACAACATATAACAGCTTCCGATGATCTACATACAATTAATATTTTCGGTATGATCGTTATTAGCATCGTATTCAATATAGCAGAAATAACAAGTAATAAACCAAAAGCGATGGTTGCTCCATACGTATATTTCATTGCCTTTTTTGCTCCAAAATGATGCACTGTAGATAATATAACGATATTAGTAGGACCTGGTGTAAAAGTAGCAATAAAGCAATAAATTAAAACCGATGTAATATTCATGAGGAAAACTCCTTTTAGCGTATTCTCATGCAATATTACATCTTCAGATAAACGACCATATAGTATGTTATTGCAGGTAAATTTACATAGCCGAATCCCCTCCATTGAAGATGTCATCAATCTTAACGACAACGAACAAAATTATGGTTTATTGTGGTATTATTTTGGATTATTGTTAATACTACAAATCTGAGGAGGGTAATAATGAAGTTACATACCAAATTTTCAAGACAATTATGCCGGAATGTCGATCTCATTTGTGACTTCATGGGAAACAGTTCGGATTTTGTTGTTCGTGAAATCACAGCTGGCCATAAACACGCCGCTCTTTTTTATTTGGACGGAATGACTGACATGCAAAAGGTACAGGACAACGTGATCCGTCCGTTGCATGATCGTGTTTCCTCTGACGAGATTACTTTACCGATATTGAAAAACGCCATTTTGGACATTGGTGAAGCAAGCTTTACTCAAAACTTTGAAGATGCCTTGGAACAGATTCTTTCGGGTGGCCTTCTCCTACTACTGGACGATATGGATGAAGGTCTGGTCATTTCTTTGCCTGGCTGGGAAGAACGCAGCATTACGGACTCGAAGACACAGCCTGTGGTCAGAGGTCCGCAAGAAGCGTTTACAGAAACTTTACGTACGAATACGACTATGGTTCGTCGAAGGGTGAAGGATACAAGAGTACGTCTTACTGCGGTAAAAGTTGGCGAAAAAACCAAGACTGATGTATCTGTTATGTATTTACATGGGGTTGCTGACCCAAAAAAGGTGCAGGACATGATATCCAAGTTAAAGAACATGCATGTAGAAGGTGTGCTTGAAAGCGAATATTTGGAAGAATGTCTCCATGAAGATAAGCAACTCACGATATTTCCTCTCTATTATAATTCTGATCGCCCAGACTCTATTGCAGCAGGAATTATGGAGGGGAAAATTGCAATATTTGTGGATGGATCTCCCTTCGCCATCCTTGCACCTGCGGTGTTTGCAGATTTCCTTCAATCCGCAGAAGATTATTATCAATCCTTTTTTTACAGCAGTATCATTCGAATATTAAGGTACATCTGTCTGGCAATCTGTATGTTGGCTCCGGCCATTTATGTCGCATTAACGACATTCCATCAGGATATGATTCCAACAGTTTTGTTATTAAGCTTATCCGCGCAACGTGAAGGAGTACCGTTTCCAGCATTTATTGAAGCGATGATCATGGAAGTGGTTTTTGAAATCCTGAGGGAGGCAGGTCTTCGTATGCCACGGACGGTCGGTCAAGCCGTTTCTATTGTCGGGTCCATAGTGATCGGTCAGGCAGCTGTAGAAGCAAACATCGTTTCGGCTGTTATGGTCATTGTTGTTGCAATAACTGCCATTTCGAGCTTTGTCATTCCCTCGTACACCTTTGCTATTCCAATCCGGATATTACGCTTCGCTTTCATAGGCATAGCCGCTATGTTTGGTGTGTACGGATTGACAGTTGGTATCCTCATGCTCTTTGTGCATCTGAATGGGCTTCATTCATTCGGTGTACCGTATTTGAGCCCCTTTGCCAATTACAAATCGTCGGAGCAGAGGGATGCCATATTACGTTTTCCATATAGAACTAAAAAACATCGCAAAAATTAAAGGAGGAGACCATCATGAACTCGTATCGATCCACCATTTTATTACTGTTTATGTGCATCTGGCTAATGGTGTTTCTTACGGGTTGCTGGAACAGTAAGGAATTGAGCGCAGTTTCCGTCGTGATGGCTCTGGGCATTGATGCAGTTGATGACCAATATGAAGTCAGTTTACAAGTGGTTGACCCATCGAAAATGTCTCAGAATTCCCCCATGGAACGGACGCCAACGATCGTTTTTTCCAAACGCGCCGATACCATATTTGAAGCTATTCGAAAATTAACTACGGAATCGTCCCGAAAAATGTATATGTCTCACTTAAAGTTTGTCATTTTTGATGAAAAAACGGCAAAAAAAGGAATCAGGGAGCCGCTGGACTTTCTATTTCGTGACCATGAAGTTCGGCCTGATTTCTATTTGGCCGTTGTCAGAGAAAACTCAGCAAAGGAGGCCGTTACTTTTGTAGCTCCAACCGAGGTCTTGCCTGCAATGGATATGTATAAGGCATTAAAGAACTCTGAAAAAGCATGGGCTCCAACCTCCGCAGTCAATGTAAAAGATATTTTGCAGAAATTTACGAAGGATGGCATTGAACCAGTTCTCACCGGTATTCGACTGACAAACCTAGAAAAAGGTCTAACTATTGATAATGTGACAAAGTCGCCCCAACATGTTAAATATTTTTTCACTGGAATTGGTGTTTTCAAGGGCGATCGACTTCTCGATTGGATGGATGATTCGCAAAGTAAAGCCTTTACCTATATATCCAACCGTGTTTCCAGTACCGTAGCTTCCATCAATTGTCCGAATTCCAAAGGAAAATTTGTTGTTGAAGTAATCCGTTCCAAAGTAAAGATACGACCACAAATAATAGACCATGAGCCGCGCATTTCTCTTATTGTGGATACAGAATCCAATATCGGAACGGTCTCGTGCAATGCCAACCTTAAGAATGAAGAGACATTTAGAAATCTTCAAGATACAGCTAAAGAGCATCTGGAACAGTCTTTGAAGGGAGGCATTCGAAACGCACAACAAATGGGTTCCGATATATTCGGATTTGGAGAAGCTTTTCACCGCAAGTTCCCGCGTGAATGGCATAAATGGAAAGAGGATTGGCCACAAAAATTCCAAACACTTAAAGTGGATATTCAGCTCAATTATCGTTTAGTTCGGTTCGGAGACATTACCAGTCCAATTGATATGGGAATACACAATCAGGAGTGAGTGCATATGCTTTATGTTATTCTCGTAAGTTCCATTTTAACATCGTTGTATGATTTTAAAAAATTTAAAGAGAAACAATATGTACGTGAAATTGTATTCAGCTCAATATTGTTGATTATAGGCGTCATATTGATTATCCTACGGATCGTCAGCATTAAACTGCCGACTCCACTGACGGGCATTCAAATCCTATTTCAACCGATAAGCCGGTTACTTACAGAAATGTTATCTTAAGGAGGTATTGGGGTGAATTCCAACTTGACCATTCGACAAGCTATTATGTGGTTTGCATTATATCAAATAGGAAGCGCATATCTGGTACTCCCAGCGGCAATTACCGCTACTGCTAAACAAGATGCCTGGCTCTCCATCCCAGTCTCCTTAGGGTTTCATCTGTTATTGATACCTTTATATGCCTCCATCGCTAGGCAAATACAGGGGAAATCTTTCGTAGAGCATCTCCGTTGCCTCTTCGGTCCTTTTTTGGGCGGGACGATCAGCATCGTTTTCATTTTTTTCTTTCCCTTTCTTGTGTTTATTATGACGCTTCGAAATCTAGGCGACTTTATCACGATAGCTATTATGCCTGAAACTCCCCCAGACGCGATTTATTTCATCATGCTAATAGTTATTTATTTCGCCGTTCGATCAGGCCCTGCTGTAATTGGTCGTTGTGCGGAAATCCTGTTTTTTTTCCTTCTTGTTCTGTACCTTTTGGTCAGGATTACCCTTCTTCCTGAGAGCAACATAGATAATGTGCTCCCTATTTTTGAGTATGGTTTAAACCCTATCGTTCTCGCTTCGTTCAATTTGTTTGCCTTTCCCTATCTTGAGGCATTTCTTTATCTTTTTTTCGCACAGTACATCCCTGATCCAAAAAAGTGGAGAAAGACAGTGATAACGTGTGCTTTGATTAGCGGCGGCATGTATTTTTTCATGGTTCTACAAATAATCGCCGTGATGAGTGAAGGTGTTGTATCTAATTTGACGTTTCCTACTTTTTTTATTAACCGAACAATCAGTAGCGGAGAGTTTCTTCAACGGTTTGAAATTTTTGTTGCCGTGTTTTGGTTTGTCACCATTTTTTTCCGACTCGCACTGCTTTTATATGTGTCAGCGCAAGGGCTTGCAGATGCTTTTCGTCTTCGAAGCGCTAACTCCCTCTTAGTTCCTCTGATCCTAATCGCAATAGCAATGGTTCATTCTATTTGGCCAAACATGCAATTTATAACCATGTTTTTCTCAGTATGGCCTTTTTACGCCATGATTTTCGGTATCGTGTTTCCAATTGTGCTATGGCTGGTGGGTAAAGTAGGCGGATCGTTGAAATTCCGTAAAAAGTATCACTAAAGTTGCGTTGGCCGTATGAACATACGGTCCTCAAATAAACTTTTTGTACTCATGATTGCAATTTAGCAAGAAGTAGCTCCAGTTCCTCCTTCTCAAGATGTCTCCATTGCCCACGTTCCAGATAATCCAAGGTAATATTCATAATTCGAACACGCTCCAGCTTTAGCACCCGGTAGCCCAAAGCCTTGCACATTCTGCGAATTTGCAGGTTTAGACCCTGTGTCAAAATAATGCGAAACTCGTGTTCACTTGTACGATCAACCTTGCACGGTTTTGTAATGTCGTTCAATATTTCAACGCCGCGAGACATGGTCTGTGTAAATTCATCTGTAACAGGTTTGTCTACAGTCACCACATATTCCTTCTCATGACCATGCTCGGAACGCATCATTTGATTGACAATGCTTCCATCGTTGGTTAATAAAATAAGTCCCTCTGACGCTTTGTCCAACCTGCCTATGGCAAAAATACGTGAAGGATAATTGACATAATTGATAATATTCCCAGCCACCTGTTCCGCTGCCGTACATACAATGCCGATAGGCTTATTCAGTGCCAAATATACGGGTTCACTACGGTTAACTGGGATAGCTTCCCCATCAATTAACACGATATCGTGTGGCTCTACTTCTGCGCCCGCTTCACATATGCTACCATTAATTGTAATCCGCCCTGCTGCAATCAGCCTGTTCGTTTCCCGACGTGAGCATAATCCTGTCTCACTAATGTACTTGTTAATTCGCATGATTCACTTCCTTTACATCGTAGCATCAGATTTATAGATAACTATAGAGAGTAAATCTATATTGTTTTATTAAAAAACATCTGATTACATATGCATAATCAGATGTTCGACTTTGAAAACAACCCTATACATGCTCGGCTTACTTACTTCTGCCGCCTCGATTCCCACTTGGCTTGGCAGCGCCGCCTTTTACAGCTCCGGCCGCTGTATTTCCAGGTGCACCGGTAGCAGCACTTTTTCTTCTTACTGGCTTCGCTGTTTTGTTCCACCGTGTCCAGCCTTTACTTCCCGTACCTCTTCCGGTTCCGCCACCCTTACTTTTTCCACCCATATTATAATCACTCCATGACTAGTCGTTCAGATTTAACTAAGCTATCATACCATTACTTTGAACATAATGCCCATTTGTTTTAAAAACAGAAGCACTGAATTGAAAATATTTATGTATACCAGTCCTGATCTACTATAAATCTGCGATAAGTAGCATTTATCGTTTCTTATAGTTATATTTTTTTGATTTATAGATTTTAACTTCGCAAAATTAGGTGCCAAAAAAAGGACAGCATAATCATGTGAAAGCTCACACATGTTAGTCTCTGGGCGAAAAAAATGTTTACTTAAATTCCTTTAAAGGATAATTTTATCCGAAAATGAGGGTGTTAAATGAGTACTGATGTAAAGTTATATGTGGCTCGCCACGGTATTGGAACTGGTAATGAGCCAGATGCTCCACTCAGTTCAGATGGCTTTAATCAGGCTGAACAGTTAGCTGATTTTCTGTCCCAAATGAAAGATTTACATGTAGACCATTTGATTTCCAGTCCATATACGCGAGCCTGGCAGACTGCGGAAATCATCGAAGAAAGATTAAAAATTAAAATTAGTCCGCCTGGAAACCGCCTTAGAGAGCAAGGAGTAAGAGGCATTACCGAAGAGGAATCGGATGAAATGGTTATCACTCGGGTCACTTCCCTAACGGAAGAACTGCTGAAAAGCGATCAACACACCTTTCTGTTAGTCACCCATCGCTTGATCCTAACACTTCTGTTGCATCACTATGCTCCAGATTTTGTTCTGGAGGAAATAACAAATCCGGATCTCTATCTTTTAACGTTTCGTGATGGAAAGTGCCAGGTGAAGCGTTTGTGGAATACGATGCAGCCTGTTGTAGTTTAATTCAAAAAACTGGGAGGTAAACTAATTATGCAAGGAATGCTGGAAAGAAGTCGCATCACTACTGTTACCAAACCGGATGTATCCAACATGTCTCTTTGTATCGATAATGTGAAGAAGGCTGTGCTCTCCAATCTTCAGGGACCGTCAGATCCTACAGACTATCATCAACTGATGGGAAGACTCCACGCGGCCAAAGCCAAGCTGCCTAAAATATATCAAGAAACGGTTGCAAGTCCGTTTATTAAAGAACTGGACGAGCTCGGGCAACAAGGCTTCACTGAAATTTTAATTCAGGACCCAAGCAGAACTAGAGCTGCTGGACTCATGCTGGATATCGCTCAGAGCATTTTGCAAAATGGAGAAGGCTACAATGTCCTCGCGACCGATGCTTTTCAGGAAATTGTGAGCGACCTATACGACGGTTTTCTTAGCGCAGAAGATCGCCAAGGAATAAAAGAACCAGATCTCAGCATCATTCCAGCTCTTGTAAAATGGGGAGCGCCGGAAAATGGCCCATACACATGGCCCGCTGATGCCACAGCTGTATTTAAAGTGCAAGCAGCTATAGTTAGCCTTCCTCCTGCACATGCGACAAACGGTCTAATGGCTTGGTCCAGTATCCCGCATGAAGTATGTGGTCATGATATTTTGCATGCTGATCTGGGTCTACTTCAAGAGTTGGCCAATGTCGTCAGAAACAGATTAAACAGCGAAAATATTGGACAAGGGCTACCGGACTACTGGGCTTCTCGCATCGATGAAACCGCGTCTGATGTATTGGGTGTCCTAAATTTGGGACCAGCAGCTGCCATTGGTTTAGTCGCTTATTTTCGGGGTATGAATGCCGCATTTTCCGGCAGAGCTCAGCTTCGAAATGAGGGACCTGCCCGTGATCCACACGCCGCAGATATTTTACGGGGATACTTGGGTGCCTACGCCACTGCACTGTTGGAATTTGACCAAGCTGGAGTATGGGCGGAAATCATTGAATCGGAAACCGACAAGGATTTGTCCAATATTAAACTTAACGGCAGAGCTATCGACGCTAACACGGCAAAACGTTCTGCACGTATTGTGGCAGAAGCCATTATGAAGACTAAACTTATAAGCCTCGAAAACCACAGTCTGGATGAAATCCAGAACTGGAGAAACGAGGATGAGAGCGTCGCCGCACATTTACGAACCTTGCTGCAAACTACAGGTTCGCTTACTGACGAGCACCGTTCCGGCTTCTACGCTGCGCATGTGGTAGCTGCTGCTATCACCGAGGGTCTTTCTCGCGAAGCGGATCTGCAAGTTATATTTAATCGGATGATATCGCTGTTAAAGCTGATGCACGACACAAATCCTGCTTGGGGACCACTTTTCGTACAACATCCCGGCGACATTTCACGTCATCTGCTCTATCATCCAGCCTCTCCAAACTTGATTTCCATCTAGCCAATCCATAATCATAACCCGCCAAAAGTTTGTTTAAGGGCGGCGGGTTACTTTCCTTTAAAAGACGCTCCCCCTTAACGGCTACGTGTTAGCATGTCAGTAAGAGTGTATTTTTGCTTGTGCACAGGTTAATAATGAAATAAGAAATTAGCCTGTAAAAAATCAGCCAAAAGGGAATGACGCAGATGTCAGTTGATGTTTATCTTAACTTTAATGGAAACTGTCGCGAGGCAGCAGAATTTTACGCACATGTTTTTGGGACTGAGAAACCAAAGATCATGACGTTCGGGGAAGCACCGCCCAACCCCGATTATCCTCTACCAGAAGAAGCCAAAAATCTGGTCATGCATACGCGGCTTCAAATTGATGGAAGTAATGTGATGTTTTCAGACGTTTTTCCTGGTATGCCTTTTGTTGCGGGAAACAACATCAGTCTTGCCATCGTCAATAAGGATGAGGAGAGAATTCATTCGTACTTTCATAAGTTAAAAGAAGGCGGAACCGTAAATATGGAGCTTCAAGAAACATTCTGGAGCAAATGTTATGGCAGCCTTAAAGATAGGTTCGGAATTGAATGGCAATTAAGTTATGATAACGGAATGACCGACAGTTAAGCCCCCGCAAGCTATTCTAATTGAATGCTTTGTGAGGGCTTAATATCTATCAGTCACAACCTTGGAATTCTTCCAAAACCTTGGATTTGTCTCCGTGGACCTTTTCCAGGTGATCCTCTCCCCAATAGCATAAATGGTCTAGCGCGGATTTTAATCCCCAGCCGTACTGCGTTAACTCATACTCCACTTTAGGTGGGATTTCATTAAAAACCTTTCGTGTAACAATCTCATCCTTTTCCAGGCTTCTGAGCTGAGTGGTCAGCATTTTTTGTGTAATGCCGGGCATTAACCGACGAAACTCAGACGTACGTTTCCGTCCTGTCATCAGATGGTAGATAATTAAAGGCTTCCATTTTCCTCCCATTACCTCTAAGGCCGCTTCCACTCCAACTTGATACTTCTTTTGTACCTTATTTTTGGTCTGTTCATTCATTACTTAATCCTCCTTTAGAAGGCTACGTTTGCTCAGAACAATCCATCACTTCAATTCCTTACTCAGGTCAGTTTCTAGGGAATCTACCTAGGGCACTTCCATGTTCCTATGGCACCTGTATCATCCTATAGAACTTAAAAGTGCGTACTTTCAGATTATTTTCCTACTGTTTATAATAACAGCAAGCATTGAACATGACTAGAAGTTAGCTATTGAGAAAGGTAGTGAATAAACATGAAAGTATTAAGCGTTGTTTCACACCCGAGAAAAGATTCCTTGACCTTTAAGGTTGCCGATCGTTTCGTACAAGGTCTTGCCGATGCAGGCCACGATTATGAGATATTGGATTTGCATGGGATTGGTTTTGATCCTGTTTTAAAAGGAGTAGATGAACCGGATTGGTCCGTTGCGGAACAGTCCTTTTCCCCTGAAGTAGAAAAGGAAATAAAGCGGATGAAGGAGCATGATGCATTGGCATTTATTTTTCCACTTTGGTGGTGGCATTTGCCAGCTATGCTGAAGGGGTATATTGACCGTGTTTGGAACAATGGGTTTGCGTACGGTTCGAATTACCTTCATCATCAGCATATCTTATGGATTGGCTTGGCTGGCGTTTCGAAAGAACAGCTAAAAAAACGTAACTATGATGAAATGATTACTCATTTGCTGAATGTGGGTATCGCGGATTATTGCGGTGTTTCCAATTCCAAGGTTGAATTCTTGGATGAGACTCTGGGTTCAAATTCCGGTCATTATGAAATACTGCTAGACCAAGCTTATCGCTTGGGTTTGAATTATGGCAAGGACTAGGCTTTATTTACAAGCCGCTAACTCAGCCATATTTTCCATGTGCATGGGTTAGCGGCTTTTCCATTCATATAATATTAACTGGCCTTCGACAATAAATAGAGGAAATAAGGGGTAACCAGGATAGTGATTATGATTCCGGTTGGAATATCAGCACCAAAACTGATCGTCCGTGTAAGTGTGTCAGCAATTAATATGACCAGTGCACCAACCATTGCAGTGGTAGGTAATAGTAGCTTATGATTGGGACCTACCAGCCTGCGAGCCATATGAGGACTAACCATCCCCACAAAAAAGAAATTTCCGCCAAGTGCCACGCTACCAGAAGCCAGAGCCACTGCTGCGATCGTCAAGCCGATAAATTCCTTTTTTATGGCTACGCCGAGCCCCGATGCTGTCTGATTTCCCAAATTCAGCGTATTGAGTGTGTTAGACCTGTAAAAAACGTAAAGGCTGATGATCAACACCCAGGGGAGCAGCACCATAATATAGCTCCAGTCATCCCCCCAAAGATCTCCAGCTTGCCAACGCAGAGCAAAATCATACTGTTGTTTGTCTAGTCGAAGCGTCAGCAACAGCGACAATGCGCTATAGCCACTCCCCATAGCAACACCCGTTAAAATTAGGCCTGTAGGTGAAATGTCTCTTCCCCGCCTAAAAGCAAACATAAAAATCAAAAATGCTGCTGTGAGCCCGCCTGCAAAGGCCAGCCCTGGAAGAATAATAGGCGATAGTAATCCCTCACTAGCGAACAGCGTAATATATAAAAGCACGAATAACCCCGAGCCCGAGCTGATGCCTAGTGTCCCCGGACTGGCCATGTCGTTTTTGAGCAAGCTTTGCATAATACAACCTGATATCCCCATGCCAATACCCACTAATACGGAAAGCACAATACGTGGCAGTCGAAATTCAAATACGATCAGGTTCTGCTTGTTCGTTCCTTCGCCGATGATGACCTTGAAAACTTCGAGTGGGGACAGATTCATTTTCCCGACATTCATGCTGAGTACAGCAACCAGCAGTGTCAACACGGTTAACAGTAAAATAATGCTTATAGCCCTGCTATTGCGGGACAGTTTCAACTAAACTCCCTCCTTTGCTCGCGCACAAGGTAGAGAAAATAGGGTACGCCCACCAAAGCAAAAATAATACCCAGCGGCGTTTCATGAGGGCGATTAACCATTCGCCCCAGCAAATCTGCTGCCAGTAGAAAGACTGCTCCATACAGCGCTGAGGCGGGAATAATATATCGATAATCTGTACCGACCAAATAGCGCATAATGTGTGGCACGATCAAACCCACGAAGCCAACAGGACCGACAACAACAACCGATATTCCCGTTAGAATCAATACGATTAGGGTTGAAAACAGTTTAATTCTATTCGCTCGGATTCCCAAGCCTGATGCCACCTCTTCTCCAAAGCTCAAGATCGTAATGGAGGGAGACAGAGCGATAGCACAAACCAAGCCCACTATAAATAGTGGTGAAATGAAAGCCAGTTCACTCCACTTGGCACTGGCTGTACCACCAGCAGACCAATAATCAAGGGCTTGACCAATCTCATACTTAATAGCGAGAAAAGTGCTAAACGCACCAAAGAGCATAGAGATGGACATTCCTGCTAGCACTAGGCGCTGAGGCGTCATTCCCCGCTTGCCTATAGATGCGATATAGTACGTAATTCCTGTGGTGATTGCTGCCCCCAAACAAGAATACAGCATAGTTTCGCCGTAGGTGCGACCTGGTAAAAAGGCCATACATAGCGCAATAGCAAAAGTTGAGCCTGAGCTTATACCAATAAGTCCCGAGTCGGCCAATGGATTACGAGTGGTTCCCTGCATAATCGCCCCGCACACAGCTAAGCTGCACCCTACAATGATGTCCGCCACAGTGCGTGGAAAACGCAAAGTGTGAATAATTTGGTGTTCCGTAATATTGGGATCAAATTGAAATACGGCCCCCCACGCCAGCTCCAAGCTCATCTCCGCAGCACCAAAGGTGATGGATGCTGCGGAAACTACCAAGAGCAGGAACACGCCCACGATCATGTAGCTTACAAAATGAAATATTCCTTTTTTATTTCGTTCTTTGTGAGTAGACATCGATTACACCCTTAGTTGGTCAATTATGCATCGTTACTTCGTCTGTTCCAGTAATTTTCCAATAATATAATCTAGCTGTCCTGTCATACTAGCAACGTCTGAATAATAGAACAATCCTGCATATTTCGCTGGAATTTCGATGATGTGTCCATTTTTGACGGCTGGAATACTGCTCCAGATTTTGGTCTTCGCATACTCAGATTCCTTACCTTCCTGCTTAAACCACAGGACATAATCGCCAAAGTATTCAGCAGCTACCTCATAGGATAAAGAACCTCTCCCCTCTCCAGAATTTTTAACCAATGTGTTGAGCTTTTCAGGTTTGTGAAGGCCTAGATAATCGTAAAGCAACGTTCCTCCACGTGAGCCTGTTTCATAATATATTCCGTAAGATCTACTGCCCCAGTCCTCGAAGACGCTAAACGTTTTGTCCTTGAATATGTCGGAATTTAATTTTTCTTTGGCCTGACTCAGCTTATTTTCAAACTCTGAAATCACTTTGTCCGCCTCGGTTTCATGTCCTGTGGCCTGGCCAAGGAATTTCAACCGTTCCACAGACGTCATCTTACCCTCAGGTATTACAAGAACAGGCGCAATTTTGGACAGCTTATCATAATCCTTTGTATCATATGTAATGATGAGATCTGGATCGTACTTCATAATTTCCTCGGTCTCCCACTTTTCAATAACAGGAATCCCGTTAAACTTATCGTAAAAAGGCATGGTTTCTTGTTTCCAACCGAATACCGCAGCCGGCTTGATTCCCAGCGTGAATACATCGCCAATATACCAGTTCACCACTACTCGTTGGGGATTAGCGGGCACCTTTACATCTCCTTTTATCGTAGACACTGTACGTGTACCAGACTCACCACTTGCTTCTTTCTTCGCCGAAGATGCAGGTTGAGCAGATGAATCTGAGGAACTGCCTGCATTGCCACATCCTGAAATAACGAAGATCATTGCGAATAGTGCGCATAAAATCATATGAAATTTCTTATTCATGATACGATGCATGTTATAAATTCTCCTTTGAATATAGTAATTGCAGAGTTCACATAAAATTAGTGATACTGATAATCATTATCAATAATATAAAATTGTAAATTTCTCCTCTGTTATTGTCAACTGTTTCTTTAAGTTTTGTTTACTTTAATGGGTTCTCCAACGTTCCCCTTCTATTTGCTTCATGCCATTCCTGATAGATTCCTCCTATTTCATAAAATGCTTTATTCATTGCATTGGTTAGCTCCGTCCTAATCTCCTTGGTATATTTTAAATGAGTATTTTTGTTATCCACTTTATATTTACGAAGCAAATTTAGATGAGCAATGATGTGAATCGTATCTTCGATGATCCAATACATCACATCCTCTACATCTTTCGTAAGCTTATTTAGCATCTGTACGCCTCTTTCATACATTTGGAGCGTGTACCCCCGTTTGCCAACTTTCACATACGGACTCAGGTCATCATAAAAATCCGTACGGAAAGGTCTTCTTACATATTGTTCATACTGTTCTTCGTACATCGAAGTTTGTTCAAGCAGCTTAATGGTCATATCTATGATTTCTTGTTCGTTATATATTTGTTTCATTAGATTTCAACTTCCTTTCACGATCTTCAACTCATTTTATCCGACTAAATGACACATAAAAGATTGTTACATAACATTCCATTATAAGTGATGCAATAAGATGCCAAATTATTTTTTTACCAACCATTAACAATTCTTTTTGCTGCAAACGATAATTAGAATAGAGGAGATTTTCCTCGATATTTCAAACTAAAGGGGACAGGCAAATGAATAGAATATGGACGAAAGCATCGGCTATTTTATTGGTAGTGGTATCCCTGATCTTCAATGGAACATACGCGCTCGCAGCTTCAGCAACATCAACGTATATCGTTACTTTTCAACAAGCAACCCTGGTATCGAATGACCATGTAGGCAACGATTGGGCCATCGCTGCTCAGGTGGCTGGTCAGTCCATTAGTGAAGGTAACAGCGTAAAAGTAAAGGCCAAGTCGGGTGGCAGTATTAAGCTATATGCGTACGCTGAGGAACAAGACAAAATTCCTGATGTAGGCGAAGCCACTAAAAATATAAAGGTCTCTTCGGTTTCTACCAAAGGTTCTACCGTTAAGTTAAGAGTCACTGTTACTGAAAATCGCGGACGATACTCAGGTCACCAAACCGTTTGGGAATTCACCTATAAGATGAAGAAACAATCATAAAACACTATAAATAGACCGTCACTCCCATGAGTGGCGGTCTTCATATTTTACAAATCAGGACAACTAGGTAGATACCATTTCGGGACATAGGTTTGAAAGTAATCATATGCCTCCAAAACCTCTTCAGCTCGTTGTACCATATCGTCTACCTCTTCTTTGCCAAATGGAATGGCCCAGGGAATCGATGAAAGCTGATTGCTTGCAATATACAGTGCCATTAATCTAAAAAATAAATCCGGCACATCATTATTGAAATAACCGTGAATACGGCCTGAAGCAAATAATAGGCTTAATCCTGCACACCAGGTAATACGGTTGAATTCTTCCCAGGGATCTCCATAATCCTGTCTATTGAAATCAATGATCCCCAGTTCACCTGATGGGGTAACTACCATATTGCCGACATGATAATCTCCATGCTGAAATGTCTGGGGGCGATTTTCTAATAGATGACGGTTTTGCTCGATAAAGCTTATCGTTTGATCTGCTCCCTTTAAAGGAATACCGCATGACTTATAGTTTCTGATATATCTGTTGATTTTGGTATTATAATGTTCAGCCCATGGGATCAGGTCTTGCTCCGCGTGAATCTCATGCAATTTAGCCAATACTTCACCTGCCTGAACTCCGAGTTGATACTGTTGTTCGGCATTTAACGTGGGGATAACTCCTTCAGCATCGTTCCCGTTGACCCAGGTAAATAAAGAATATATCGACTGTCCGTTGTTGCACAACCCAAAACCAAGCGGACGGGAGATTAGAACATTATCTATATGATCCAGCTTTTTTATGGATTCAAATTCTCGCTGTTTCTTGTCATATTGGGTGATATCCGAAATTCTCAACAGTAACTCCCTACCGTCAGTGGTTTGAATATGATATTTGATGTCACTTGACCAGCCTTTATGAATTTCTTGCACGATGCTCCATGTGCTGGCACCCGGAATTTCACTCACAAGTTGACTCACGCTCGCATCCCCCCACGCTAATAATAGACTTGCTTACTATACCTTCCATAGTTTACCTTCAAAATGAGAAAGGAATCAATCTTCTTGCCAGCATAAACCCAAATAAAAAAGGCTGAAAAGACAAACTGTCTTTTCAACCCGAATATAAAGTGAGTTGTTACCATAAATACCCACCACTTCTACCAGCAGTTTAGTAAGAATAAGAGAACTCATTTTTAAATTCGTCTACCTGTTGAATGGTTTTCAAAATATTCCGGCCTTCACGGGTGCCATCAATAATACGACGCGCTTGTTTGCTGTCTCCAATGTTTATAACTTCCACTTGATGCTCTTTGCCATATTGAAGCAAGCTATCCATCAGTGGAGTGTATGAACGCATACCCAAACATACGAATCCGAGATCAAAAGGAATCTCAAACACCTGTTCTCCACGCTTTACTTTGAAGCGGTCGCTGCACACTTCCGTCAAAGCCGTCTCTGTATGGACGTTTACTTCCCGTTCCTCCACCATTTTCATCATTGAAATGCGGGTAATCATATCCAGATCCTTACCCAATAAAGGCATCATTTCAATGATAGAAACTTCTTTAGCCCCGCGCTCTGCATAATATTCTACAACATCCAGTCCCACGGCTCCGCCACCCACTACAGCAATACGTTTGCCTTCAAACTCTTGAAAGTTCTCCATATTGTTCAACAGATCAAAGATAGAAAATACTTTTGTACCCGGATTTCCTAGTTGATCGTGCAGACCTGCAATCGGGGGAAGCAGTGGCTTGGCGCCAGTTGCATTGACAATAATATCAGGGTTCAGAGCACTAATCATCGACAGATCTGCTCGTGTGCCTGTGACAATATTCAGATTGGTTAATTGCTTCGTGCGCTGAATCAGATAATCTGGGAAGTCATTGATGCGCGTTTTGTCTGGTAAGCGTGCAATATCACGCGCAAGGCCACCCAGTTCTGCCTTTTCTTCAAAGAGGGTTACTTGGCAGCCTACCTCAGCCGCTGTACAGGCCGCTTCCATTCCCGCGGTACCCCCACCGATCACAACGACTTGAACATTGTTTCTAACTCGTTGTTTCCGGTATTCGGATTCCTTGAACAGATCTGGATTTACCGTACAGCAAATCGGTTTACTTTTGGAGATACGGTGATCGGCACAACCAATGTTGCAGGAGATGCATTTTCTAAGCAAATGCTCGTAGCCGTTTTGCACTTTGAGCACCCAGTTCGGTTCTGCGATCAAGCCTCTGCCCATTGCCAGAAGATCAGCGTCACCTCTTGCCAAGATATCCTGCGCAGCCTGTGGACTCCGTATATTACCTGAGGTCATTGTGACCTTTCCGAATTTTTCTTTTACCGCTTTGGCCATATAAGACCGCCAACCATCTGGCAGGTTCATGCCGTCAATCTGGTACTGAATGGAATCATTTAGAGCTGCGGAAACGTTCAAAATATCTACCTCATCATTGAGATACTCCAGTAACTCCAGTGTATCTTCCAAGGTATTCCCACCTTCTGTGAATTCCTCTGCACTAAAACGTAAGCAAATAGGGAAGAATGGACCCACTACTGAACGAATTTCATCAATGACTAATCTGGCAAAACGGGTACGGTTTTCCGCGCTGCCGCCAAATTCATCCGTACGTTTATTGTACACCGGCGAAAGAAACTGACTCAGCAAGTAGGAATGTCCCGCGTGAATTTCAACACAGTCAAATCCTGCTCGCTGTGCTCTTCCCGCTGCTTCTCCGTATTTACGCACAATGGCGTAAATTTCTTCTATTTGCAAAGGTCTTGGAATTGCTCCACCCTTTTTAGAAGGAATATTCGAAGCGGATACGGGCTGAACTCCGTTCAGTCGTCCCGCATAAGCCGAAGCACCGGCATGGTTAATTTGTACAGAAACACATGCCCCATAAGAGTGCAGGGCTTCTGTTAATCTAAACAGTCCAGGAATAAACTGATCATTATCCATCCGCAGCTGGGTTGTCCCGTTCGTTCCCATGGGGAAATCCAGACAAACATTTTCTACTGTGATCAGGCCGGTCCCTCCTTTGGCCCGTTGCACGTAATAGTCAATATGATCCTGAACAAAGCTTCCATCCATGGCAGCAAAGTTGGTTCCCATCGGGGGCATTACAATCCGATTCTTCAAGGTCATGCGCCGTATAGTCAGAGGTTCAAAGATCGCAGGATAGTGGTTCATTGTTCTTCCTCCTTGCAGGTTTGCAGATTTCATTTTCAAGTTTCATTACCATAACTCATATATGTGATTTTTTTCACTTTAAAGAATATCGAAGTTTTGTTGAGTACGATCATTCCTTATGACTTGATTTTATATTATTCGATCTATAAATTCTAATGCTATTTTATGCGCTGAATCATAGTTTCAGTCTATAGATAAAATATAGTGCTATATAAAAAAAGGAACCATCCTTTGAGAAATGTTCCTTTCAGCTTAAACCTAAATCATGCTCTTATTCGTTATTCACCTATGTATCCGTTCTTTTGAAGCCATAGGGTCTACGCTCCAATATACCTTCCCTGACATATCTGTCCAGCAGTTCACACATTTTCTCCTTGTTCCAGCCATTCGTTCACATAAACGCTGTGCAGATAGCGTGTATTCGTCCCAAAAGCCCAAAATAGCCATATCTCTTGCACGCGAGTATCCCCACTCTTGATTTTCTTCTGTCGAAGTATTGAACTGTGCTAACGATTGGTTTATCCCCTTATGCCTCATTGCTATTCTCCTTCCTCCGATCTATCACGAGATGTTCTCCATTTAGAAACCAAAAATCCCCTGCTTGAAAAGCCGTGTGAGTTCAAAAAGAGAAAATCACGGCTTAACGGCAAGGGAACTATACTTATCTATATACAAATTATACTTTTAAATCACCATCGTAGGTAGCAATCATTTTGTAGAGTTCAGGACGACGGTCACGGAAAATGCCCCATTCGATCCGCCCTACTTCCAGCTCGTCCAGATCAAATTCGGCGGTAAGCACTTCCTCATCGGTACGACCAGCCTCTGCTATCTTATTCCCTTGAGGGCCAGCGATAAAGGATGAGCCGTAGAAATTGATGCTGGATTCTTCATCGGTTTCCTTTCCGATACGGTTGGAAGCAATGACTGGAATCAGATTGGAAGCTGCATGACCTAGCATGCATGTCTGCCAGTGGTCCTTAGAGTCAATGGAGGAATCTTGTGGTTCTGAACCAATCGCTGTCGGATAGAACAAAATTTCCGCGCCCATAAGCGCCATACAGCGGGCCGCCTCAGGATACCATTGGTCCCAGCACACGCCTACTCCAATTTTGGCATAACGTGTATTCCACACTTTAAAACCGGTATCGCCCGGATTAAAATAAAACTTTTCCTCATACCCAGGACCGTCCGGGATGTGGCTTTTGCGGTATTTACCCAACACTTCACCGTCTGCATCAATGACAGCAAGGCTGTTGTAACGAGCGTAGTTCTTCTTCTCGTAAAAGCTGATTGGCAGCACAACCTGCAATTCCTTGGCAATCTTCTTGAAATGGTTAACCGCTTTGTTGTGCTCCAGCTCCGTTGCATATACATAATAATCAGACTTTTCCTTCTGGCAGAAGTACGGAGTCTCGAATAATTCCTGCAGCAAAATAATTTGTGCGCCTTGGGCTGCCGCTTCACGTACCAGTTTCTCTGCTTTGCTGATATTTTCTTCGATATTGGTAGAGCAGCTCATTTGGGTAGCCGCCACTTTTACTTTTCTCACTTTAGTCCTCCTTATAAATGTTGTATCGTTCAACGCTTTACAGCAGGCATCTGCTGGGTTGTACAGTGTACATTACCGCCTTCACGGATAACTGCCATACCATCTACAGTGCGAATCTTGCGATTCGGAAATACTTTTGACAGTTCTTGCTGGGCTGCAAGATCACTTTCAGCAGCAGTCCCACCAAACACTGGCAAAATAATGCCGCCATTCACAAAGTAGAAGTTAATATAGCTCAGTGTCAGTCGGCTGTCTTCATAATCCACACGCGGCGGTTGGCCGATCTGAATCACTTCCAGCTTACGCCCTTTGGCATCTGTTGCTTGCTCTAGAATACGCAGATTTTCCTGCGTGATTTCGTAATTTTCATCCTCAGGATCATCACATACTTGCATAATGACCTTACCAGGAGCAGCAAAACAAGCAATATTGTCCACATGACCATCCGTTTCGTCGCCACTGAGTCCACGTTTTAGCCATATAATTTTCTCGGCACCTGTATATTCGCATACGTACCGTTCTATTTCTTCTCGGCTTAATTCCGGATTGCGGTTGGGATTGAGCAAGCACTCTTCGGTTGTAATAAGAGTACCTTCGCCATCTACGTGCAGTGAGCCGCCTTCCATTACTAGCGGTGCATCTAACCGTGGAACTCCAAGCTGGTCCAGAATTTGCGGCGCAACCTGGTCATCCAGATCCCATGGAGCATATTTGCCGCCCCAGGCATTAAACTTCCAGTTAATACCTGCCAACTGGCCATGCTCGTCCGTCAGAAAAGTTGGACCGTTATCACGTAGCCACGCATCGCTGTGCTCTATCGGTAACAGTTCTACCCGTTCCCCGAGCTTAAGAGCTTTAACACTCTCCAGATCATCTGGATTTACGACTACGGTAACTGGTTCAAATTCCGCCATAGCACTTACGATTTCGGCATAACCCTTACATACCTTGGCATGCATATCGGGGTAAACCATTGAAGATTGTACAGGCCAGGAAATATACGTACGTTCATGTGGCGCCCATTCAGGCGGCATCTTATAATGTGAATCCTTAATTTGCATGTATTGAAACTCTCTTTCTTTTCAGAATGTAGACTCCGCTCCTATCATACAATAATATGATCTTTGTCTCAATCGAAGCGGAAAAGTTTTAATAATTTACATTGAAATTTGAGAAAATTACTTTGAAAAGGTGATTGCTTTCACCGTACTACCATCAAAATCCTTCACGGTAAATTGTGCTCCCTCCAGCACACCATAAGAGGATGGATAGTTTTCTTTTGGCAATGCGATTGAACCAGGGTTCAGTAGAAAGACCCCGTTTTCCACATCTGCTACCGGAATATGAGTGTGTCCTTGAATGAACACATCACCAACTTCTAGTGGCGGTAAATTTCCGATACTAAAACCATGTCCGTGCGTGATATAGATTCGCCGTCCTTCATGGTACAGCAAAGCATAATCACCCATCATCGGGAAATCCAGCAACATCTGATCCACTTCTGCATCGCAATTCCCGCGCACCGACACTGCAATGTGGGATTTGTACTGGTTCAGTATAGCAGCCACTTCCGCCGGATTATATCCTTCTGGTAACGGATTACGTGGTCCATGGTACATATAATCTCCAAGTAGGACAAGACGGTCAGCTTTCTCCTCCTTGAATTTTTCCAGTGCCAATTGCAACCAGTACAGCGAGCCGTGAATATCTGATATAAACATTAATTTCATAGTTTTCCCTTCCTTTCTGAATAGTCGATAGTAAATTTGGAATGTTTCCTCATACGTTCATTATTACATTATTCCCTGAATAAATCTGTGCAAAAATGTTTCTTTACGTTGAGTAGTTCTCTTGAAGCATGATCGTATTGTGGTTGTCTTTCCTAATAAAGTTTTGATGAGTGCTTCTCGTTCTTCAATTAATTTTTCATCATAATTAGCATTGTACAGGAGTACTAATTGTGATTTTTCTTTTTCTGTCATAGCTTGTCCACACTCTGTTTATGTAGTTAGATACTCGTAGTAAATGATGCTCATGAAAAAAATTAGCGACCGCTTCCTCCATATAAAGCAGAAGCGGTCGCCACCTAAAAACATCATTATGTTTTTATAACTTAGTTACTGGTTTATTTATAAATTAACGTTTCAAGCTTTCACCGTTCGTGGCAATAACTTCTTTGTACCAGTGGAACGATTTTTTCCGGTATCTTTCAAGTGTGCCGCTGCCATCATCATGACGGTCAACATAAATGTAACCATAGCGTTTTTTAAGCTGAGCAGTCGACGCGCTGACAAGGTCGATACAGCCCCAAGACGTGTAACCCAGAACCTCTACTCCATCTTCAATCGCTTCCCCAACTTGAACCAAATGATCATTCAAATAGTTGATCCGGTAGTCATCTTCAACCGTTTTTTCACCTTTTTCATTGGTGATAAGCTCGTCCACAGCGCCCAGACCATTTTCAACGATGAACAGTGGTTTTTGGAAGCGATCATAGAATGTATTCAGCACATAGCGCAGACCTTGCGGATCAATTTGCCAGCCCCACTCACTTGCCTCAAGATGCGGATTGCTAACCCCACCAAGGATGTTACCTTCACCTTTGACTTTTTTAGCTTCGTCTGCAGTTTCACAAGTACTCATGTAATAGCTGAACGAGATAAAATCAACGGTGTGCTTCAGATCTTCAGCATCACCCGGCTCGAAATGAATAGAGATTCCGTTTTCTTTAAAGAAACGTTTCATGTAACCTGGGTACTGACCTCTTGCATGAATATCGGCAAATGCCATGTTTCTGTGATCAAATTCCATTGCTGCAATTACATCGTCTGGATTAGGTGTCAACGGATAAGTAGGCATACTCAGTACCATACAACCAATTTTGAAATCAGGATTAATCTGATGACCGATTTTTACTGCTCTTGCACTCGCTACCAGCTCATGGTGAATAGCTTGATAAAGATCTTGTTCACTAAGTTGATCTTTAGGTGTGCTAATCCCGCCACTCATGAATGGTGCTTCAAGAATGGAGTTGATTTCATTGAACGTCAACCAGTATTTAACTTTGTCTTTGTAGCGATTAAATACAGTTGTTGCATAGCGCTCATAGAAATCAACAAGCTTACGGTTCACCCAACCATCGTATTCTCTGGACAAATGTAAAGGTGTTTCATAGTGAGATAATGTAACGAGTGGCTCGATGCCATATTTATGAAGTTCATCAAACAAATCATCATAAAATTGCAGGCCTTTTTCATTAGGCTCCAGCTCATCACCTTTAGGGAAAATACGTGACCAAGCAATGGAAGTACGAAACACTTTAAAGCCCATTTCCGCAAAAAGTTTGATATCTTCTTTATAATGATGGTAAAAATCAATACCGATCAACTTCATATTATCTTCTGTTGGTACATCCGTAACCGGCCCCCAACCACCACGAGGAGTTACATCCTGAATGGACCAGCCTTTTCCGTCTTCTTGATAAGCGCCTTCGAGCTGATTAGCAGCAACTGCTCCGCCCCACAGGAAATCTTTTGGAAACTGTGTACTCATATTTTCTCCGCCTTTGCTGATGTTTTTTCATTAACTAGGACATAAACACGTTACCTCTATGCTAATGTTTATAAAGTACTTCTAATTGAATCTTAAGGTTTGTAACGCGTTTCATGTCAAGTATTATTTTAAAAACTTGCAGAGTCTATAATCGTATTATCTCCAATACTTACTTCCATATTTATAACAACGTCCCCACCCATCTATCCGTTAATTACCAATTGTAACTGGGTGAGCTATTCTTCAAAGTGGAAGGCCTCTATTTCCTTTTTTCCACCAATTGTAAATTGTAGGTCAGGCTTTCAAGGGTAACTGAAATCAACCCATACATGTATTCATCGTGCGTATCGTTTTTCACAAAAATCTCGGGCATATGTTCTTTGGGTACATCTTTAAGACAGCCGTTATAAATATCATCCAACAGTGCTGGTTTAGATAACTCTCCAGTCAAAGCAATCGATACAGGGTCTATAATCGCAATAATGGATGTTATCGTTTTGATCGCCAAAGGAACAAATTCCTGTGTGCTATTTAACTGTTTAAGCTGTTCCTCTCTCGTTATGCCAAAGGGTAAAAAGGAAACTTCCCCAGCAAATTTGGTATTTCCTTTTAACAAATGTCCATCGACAATAAAACCCGCTCCCGGAAAATTATCCTTGGGAAACGTAACAATAGCGAAGGTTTTGTCCTCATCATAATTTTGCATGTTATAAAATCCATAGACGGTCAGATGCATATCATTTTCAATGGTGACTTCTACCCCGTATTTATCTTGGAGGCGTGGTCCTACAGGGACTCCTATCAGCAGATCAAGATCGCAGACATCAATAACCCCTTGATGAACAACCCCCGGGATGCCAATACCAATCGCTTTAACGTTTTCGTAGTTGTTAATCAGCTCTTCAATTTGGTGATCTATTACTTCATAATCAATATGAGGCACAACGGATGTGTTCTCTGCAATAATATCGCCAAGCATATTGGCAACAGCATAAGTAAGAGAATCTACTCCGCCTTCCGTTTTCACAGTTAAACAAATAATATAGGAATAATCAGCGTTATATTTGTAACGTCTAGCCGGACGTCCACCGTTCGATTCTTCCAATTCCATCTCTAATACTTCTCCGGTTTGAAGAAGCTCATTTAGAATATTTCCGCAGGTGGCCACACTAAGTCCTGTAATACTGGCTATAGACGACTTGGTTGCATATTCCTTAGATTTCAGTGTGTTTTTAACTAGCTCTACATTAATGTGTTTGACCCGAATGGTATTATTGGAAATTGGTTGTATTGGAATACACTCCTTTTGAAGTGATTATTAAAAGCTTAATAATAAGCTGTAATATAACGCTCTGTTTACAATAAGTCAATTTGCATAATTCATACATAACAATATGATTCTCAATTTATCCGTCGTTCACCGTGATATACTATGGATAAGAAACAAATATTTAGCGATAAATCTAACAAGAAAAGGGAGATTTTATTGTCAACTAGTGAATATGTAGCAATCATTGCATTGATCTTCTCCGTCACACTTTTGTTCAAGGTCTACCGTCTTCAGTCTCGGCTTAATGACCTGAAATCCGATATGGAGCGTCTTGAGAATCGTTCAGGACTAACGGGAACCTCAATGTCAAGTACAATCGCTCCTCCTGTTCCACATTTCCCAGACGCAGATGCTTCTTCCGAAGAAATCAATGAAAGGCTGCTTCTACTGATCAGGGAAGGAAATAAGATTAAAGCCATAAAAGAATTAAGAACCGCTAAGGATCTTTCTCTTAAGGATGCAAAAGATTATGTAGATCATTTGGAAAAGCTTTAAGAAAGGAAGAATTAAAATGAGTATCAGCAAAACAAACGCCATGCGCATATTAGATGGGCAACACATCCACTACAATATTTTGAGTTATGACCATCAAGATGGAAAAATAGATGGTATGAACGTAGCCGAAAAGATCCAAAGAGCACCGGAATCCGTTTTCAAAACCTTGGTTGCACATAGCAAACAAAATCTGTTTGTTTTTGTCATTCCTGTACATAAAGAGCTTGATCTTAAAAAGGCTGCTAAGTCTGCGGGAGAGAAAAAAATTGAAATGCTTCCAGTTAAGGAATTGCAAAAGCACACGGGATATATTCGCGGTGGCTGCTCTCCCATTGGGATGAAAAAGCTTTACCCCACTTATATCGACCAGCCCGCGGTTGAACTGGAAACGATCGTTGTAAGCGGCGGAAAAATTGGAACTCAACTAGAACTGAGTCCGCACGATTTAGCTCAAATCATTCAAGCACAGTTTACAGATCTATCGCACACGGTATAAAACTCATCACGTCATCATAAAATCTTTATGCGTATTTTCTCTTAAACCCATGCTTCATCATGCTTCAACCTAGAGAGGAAGATCAAATGATGCATAATGATTGCTCAAAAAAAGCCGGAATCCCCCAGCCCATAAGAAGTGATGGTGCAGGGGGATTCGACAAGGGTCCACGTGATGTAATGAGGGATTTACAAAATCCTGATATGCTGGTTCCTCCCGTAACGGACAATGGTCTCATACCGAATATGCGGTTTTCTTTTTCAGATGCTCATATGCAGCTTAATCATGGTGGGTGGTCAAGAGAAGTTACAGTAAGGGAATTACCCATTGCCACAACTCTAGCCGGAGTGAATATGAGTTTGACACCGGGCGGTGTCCGTGAGCTTCACTGGCATCAGCAGGCAGAATGGTCTTATATGCTGTTAGGAAGTGCACGTATTACGGCAGTTGACCAAGATGGACGTAATTTTATTGCTGATGTGGGCCCAGGCGATCTCTGGTACTTTCCACCGGGCATCCCGCATTCTATACAAGGCCTTGAAGAAGGCTGTGAGTTTTTGCTGGTTTTCGATGATGGCAGTTTTTCCGATCTGAACACCTTATCCATCTCAGATTGGTTCGCGCATACTCCCAAAGAGGTGCTTTCTGCAAATTTCGGGATTCCAGAAGCTGATTTTGCAGCAATTCCTCAAGACCAAGTGTACATCTATCAGGATTCCGTTCCCGGTTCAATCCAAAGTCAAGCGGTTCCCTCTCCCTATGGGACATTGCCCCTATCCTTTAAGCATGAATTACTAGCTCAGCCCCCGACCAAAACACCGGGCGGAAGCGTACGGATCGTCGACTCCTCCAATTTTCCGATTTCCAAAACTATCGCAGCTGCCCTTGTTGAGATTGAGCCCGGAGCCATGCGAGAGATGCACTGGCACCCCAATAATGACGAATGGCAATACTATCTTGCCGGGCAAGGACGGATGACTGTCTTTGGTGGTAATGGTGCAGCCCGTACATTTGATTTTAGGGCAGGGGATGTTGGATATGTGCCTTTTGCTTATGGTCATTACATTCAAAATACTGGTTCCAGCTCACTATGGTTTCTTGAAATGTTTAAAAGTGACCGTTTTGCAGATGTGTCCCTAAATCAATGGATGGGCCTTACGCCTACAGAACTGATTCAAAGTAATTTACATGTTGGCGCTGATGTGATCTCTAATTTACGAAAGGTCAAATGGCCCGTCGTCAAGTATCCTGGTTACTCTTATGACCCTAAAAGGAAATAACGGGAATCACTTTGTTATGATGACTTCCAGCTGTTTCTGTGGCTCAGGACAAACTGCTCAAATGAGACCGGACAGCGCCCACTGATAAGCTTAACGGTATCGGTCACTTGGTCTTCACTTCCATTTTCGCGTATCCTTCTATCCAATCCTGCCAGCATATCTGCATATTCTTCAGGCATTCCAGCGCGAACCATGCCCGCTTGCAACTCTTCATCAGACAACGAGATATGCTGGATCGGTTGGAATGTTGCTTTTCCAATAATTTCAGCCACTTCGTCATATGTTAGTGTTTGAGGTCCAGTGATTACATGAGCCGTGTTGTGTGGTTTATCGTCAATAAGAGCCCTCACTCCCACTTCTGCAATGTCATCTGCACTTACAAAGCCTATTCTCCCGTTTTGGGTTGCACTATAAATGGCCTTGTTATTTTTGATCGTGTCCACATGCTGGCCTTCTGTGAAATTCTCCATAAAGTAGGATGGTTGCAATACAGCCCACTCTGGAGCTAATCTACGAAGTGCTTGATGCACAGGTCCAAATACTGGTCCGTCCTCAGGCACAGATGCGCTGCCTAAAAGCACGAATCTTTGCACTCCTTCCCTCAAGGCCCTCTCAATAAAAGGAATCATCACTTTGGCGGGATTGATGTCCAGCACAGGTACTACCAAATAAATTTTATCTACATTCATCAGTGCCTGTGCATGTGTTGATTCATCATACCAATCAAAATATACATAATCTGTCCCTTCCCAATTGCCGGGCTTAGTACGCCCTGCCAAACGTACCGGATACTGAAGTTGCGTAAGTCTGGCGGCTACACGGCTGCCTGTTTTGCCGTTTGCTCCTGTAATCAACGTTATATTTCTGTCTTTCATGAAATTCATCTCCTATTTATATTTTTTATTTTCGCCTAGATCTCCATATCTCCTTGAAGCTTGAACTTTTTCATTCATGATTCCAGGGCTTCAAGAGCGACCAAAGGATTCCAATAATCTTTGTAGTGAGTAATTTTTCCGTTCTTCAACTTAATAACAGAAATGTAGGTTTGATTATACGGTTTACCTGTGCTCACAGCCTGCGCCTCACAGGCAAATTCGGCCACGAATAAATCCGGGTCCGTTGTCGTATGGATAATTGGTGAAGAGAAGCCCTGAATCCGAAGCATATTAGGAAACTCCTTAATATACTCGTAAATCGCTGCTTTGCCCTGAAGCATTTGTGCAAAATGCTTAGGCGCATAAGGGAACTCGAAAACAGCGTGATCATCAAATAATGAAATCCATTGCTCCATATTTTCTTCTAACATGTTGCTCATAAATTTATGCATGACTGCTTGCGCTTGCTGTTTTGCTTCGTCAGTATTCGGATTAATTGTCATGGTAGACACCTCGTCTATTTATTTTTAGTTCCTGCTTAAAAAACGAATTCAAGACGCGAAAATGAACATAGTATTCTAGATTGATCAGTCTATAATATTTAAAAAAATTTGACTAATCAGTCTGGAATTTTCAAAAAATAAACGCTATTAAGCGTTCATAAAGGTCAATCCAAAACCGACAGCGTCGTACGCACAATATCTCTAAGCACCTCAGTGCTGGCGCCTGTCTTGGCGGTAAATGTCAACGATAGTCGGGCATGATTTAGAAATCTGGCGATTGACAATAGCTCAGAATCCGTAGCCTGAATCTCCCCCTCTTTTTGGGCGCGGACTAGGGCGCTGTAAAAAGCAAGTTCAAGCTTTTCGGTGTTTTCAGAAATAAATGTTTTGATTTCATGATGATGTGGAGCCTGTTCAATAGCACTATTCATAATAAAGCATTCCTTGGACAGCTTCTTATCCGTCAACACTCTAACAGACTCATTAAAAATCGTCGCTATTGCATCCTTAATGCTCCCAGGTTGACTGAGCAGATGAACTACGGCTTCGGTTTTGTCACGTATATAAAGCTGAATAGCCGAAAAAAACAAATCATATTTCGTTCCGTAGGTATCATAAAGACTCTGCCGCGCTATACCTAGCTGATCCAGTAAAATTGTCAGAGAAGTTCCCTCATAGCCATGCTCTCCAAATACAGCCATAGCTTTTCGCAGAACACTTTCAGTATCAAATTCTTTAGCTCTTCCCAAACCTCATGTTCACCTCCTTGCCTATGATTATAATTATTACAGACTGATCAGTCAAGAAAATAAAATTAATTTTATTCACAAAAAAACCATCGTACCGAAATACGATGGTTTATGAATGTTTATTTTATTCAAATGCACAGGTGTAAATGATGCAGTCCGACTATTCCTCAGAGTCTACGTTATGGTAAACCTGCTGAACATCCTCCAAATCCTCTAATGCATCAATCAATTTATCAAATTGGGCCTGTGCATCTTCTGGAAGAGTAATATCATTTTGGGCAAGCATGGTGAGTTCAGCAACGGTAAACTCAGTTACCCCTGCCTGCTTGAAAGCTTCCTGAACAGCATGGAATTGATCAGGCTCTGCATATACGATGACGGCTTCATCTTCTTCAATGATGTCACGAACTTCGACATCTGCCTCCATCAGCAGCTCCAGCACTTCATCTGGAGTTTTACCTACCAGACCAATAACTGCTGTTGAATCAAACATATAGGCTACAGATCCGCTAACGCCCAGGCTACCGCCATTTTTAGTAAAAGCAGAACGCACATCCGATGCTGTACGGTTTACGTTATTGGTCAGTGCATCTACAATGACCATGGAACCGTTCGGTCCGAAACCTTCATAGCGCAGCTCTACGTAGTTTTCATCGCCAGCACCTTTTGCTTTTTCAATAGCACGGTCAATGATCGCTTTCGGTACATTGTACGTTTTTGCACGTTCTAACACGACTCTTAGTACCCGATTGGATTCAGGATCAGGCTCGCCCTGTTTGGCTGCCACATAAATTTCCACGCCAAATTTAGCATATATACGACTCGTATTAGCATCCTTGGATGCCTTCTTTTCTTTAATGTTATTCCACTTACGTCCCATAATATCCCGCTCTCTTCCTGTATGAATATACACAACGAACTTCATTATATCCTTGTATATTATATCTCCTAAAGGACATACGAACAAGTTTAAACAACTCCGTTATGGAAAAATAAACAATTCAGCCTACAATCCTCCTCATCTATGGACAACAATCCTATGAATGTCTAAGATGAGGAGGAAGTCTGACTTGAAGGAGATTATTCACTTGGATGTCTTACATAAAAAGTTGAGCAATAACCATGAAATCACGGTATATGAAACCACGGAGCTGTATGGTGAAAAGGGATTGTTTCGGGTGATGCAATTTTCCAATGCAGCCATCCAAGGTGCGATGGATTTGAATGATCCGCAACGCATTCTGTTCGAATATCCCAGAGCAATCATCCACCTCATGGAGCTAAATGATCCGTCATTTGAAGACGTGTTTGTTATCGGACATGGTGTAGGCACGATTGCGGGTCATTTTGCAGACAAACGTTTTAAGATTGCCGAGCTGGACGCACAAGTGGTAGAATTTAGCCGAACATTCTTTGGATACGATCAGGACAATGTAGTTATTGGTGATGGACGCCACATTCTGGAGAAGGAGAGCCCGGATGCTTATGACTATATTATTTTGGACGCCTTCACGGAGCAGGGTACGCCATTGCATTTAATATCTTGGGAATTTATCAAAATGGCTAAAAAAAAGCTGGATACCGAAGGCTCGCTAATTATGAATGTAATAGGCAAAAGTGAACACGATCATCTAATCCATGCCATTCACACAACGTTGCGTGAAGAATTCGCCTATGTCACAGCGTTCTCCCTACCCGCGGAAGGCATTGCCGACATCCAAAATATCATTATGATAGGTCGAGACAAGCCCATTCGGTTTCAAGCACGTCAGATGGCCGACTTTCATGAGATTGCACTTGGAGAAGGCCATATTTTGCGGGATACAGATGCTTAGTGTTGAATGAGGTCCAATATCCGTCTCTCTACATCTTGGATATGAATCGACTCTTTGTGGCTACTTCTTCGCTCTACGAATTCTACTTTTCCGTGTTCAGCATCTTTACCAACGACGATACGCACGGGAATACCTACTAAATCCGAATCTTTGAATTTAACTCCTGGGCGTTCCTCACGATCATCTAGCAGTACCTCCACACCGCACTGCTGCAGTTGGCTGTAAAGCTCCTCAGCTATGTTCATCTGAAGCCTGTCTTTCACAGAAATCGGAATGATATGAACCTGAAACGGGGCCAGCGCATGCGGCCATATCATTCCGTTCTGGTCATGATTTTGCTCCACAATGGCGGACAGGATTCGGGAAACACCAATACCATAGCAGCCCATAATCATCGCTTGATTGGTTCCAGACGCATCTAGAAAGGTCGCCCCCAACTTCTCACTGTACTTGGTGCCCAGTTTAAATACATGTCCAATCTCAATTCCACGGTGGAGTTCCAATTTCCCTTCGTCACATCGAGGACATCTATCCCCTTCTATAACATTACGCAAGTCTGCCACATGCCGAAGATCTAGATCGCGCCTTGGATTAACATGCCGATAATGGTAGTCCTGCTCGTTCGCCCCTGCGAAACCGCTGGACATTTGGACAACGGCGTAATCCACCCACACAGGGATTGTCAAGCCGCATGGACCTATGGACCCGGGTGGGGTTCCAGTTGCCTTTGTGACGGCATTTGCACTTGCTATTTCGAATTTTTCACTACCTAAAATTTGTTTAACTTTTACTTCGTTGACCTCATGATCTCCTCTGACAACTACCGCAATCGGCTGATCGTCAGCCATATAAATCAATGTTTTGATGATTTCTTTAGGCTCTATGTGAAGGGTATCAACCAGTTGTTCTATGGTGCGCAGACCTGGAGTATACAGTTTTTCCATTTCATCTGTATCGATAGAAGGATGGCTATCATGTTCATTTTCATCGAAGACAGAAGATATTCCTATGCTTCCCGTCGAACGCGGCTCCGCCTTCTCAAGATTGGCAGCATAATCACAGCAGGTGCACGCCACTATGGTATCCTCTCCTATATCAGCCAGCGCCATAAATCCGTGGGTTTCACCTTCACCACCAATAGCACCAGCATCTGCTTCGACGGCGCGAAAATTTAGACTGCAGCGGGTGAAAATACGTTGATATGCCTGGAACATGGTCCAATAAGTGTGATCTAGTCCTTCCCAATTGGCATCAAACGAATAGGCATCCTTCATCAAAAATTCTCTGCTGCGAAGCAGCCCAAACCGAGGACGTCGTTCATCCCGAAACTTGGTTTGAATTTGATACAGTATTACAGGCAATTTGCGATAGGAATTCACTTCATTTCGTATTAAAGACGTAATGACCTCTTCATGTGTAGGACCCAATGCGAACTCCCGACCATGCCGATCTTGCAAACGCATCAGCTCGGGACCGTACACATCGTATCTCTCCGATTCTTGCCACAGCTCCGTTGGCTGTAATACAGGCATCAGCAGCTCTCCAGCTCCTGCACGATCCATCTCATCTCGTACAATTTGCTCCACTTTTCTAAGCACCCGTCTGCCCAGTGGCATATAGGTGTACATTCCAGCCGCCAATTGGCGGATAAATCCTGCCCGCAGCATAAGCTGATGGCTAATCACTTCGGCCTCTGCAGGTGCTTCACGCAAGGTTGTCAGTAATAATTGGCTTTGGCGCATGTGTGGCTTCCTCCTTGTAAGAATAATAAAATGTACACAAAAAAACACATCCGTCAGGGACGAATGTGTCGTGGTACCACCCTTCATTTGACCGTAACCCTATACGGGACGGTCCTTCTTCAGATAACGGCATTTAGCCGGTAACGGTTTATCTTACGCACCGCTACAGCTCGCAAGGCAGGGAAACGTTCATTCGCGGCGAGAAACCTTTCAGCCTATGGGTTTCTTCTCTGTACAGCGGGTCATTGAACGTTTGATCCTTGGTCTACACTATTCCTATATATTACAATTTTCACCACTTTACACGAAACGCAAGTTCGAGTCAAGAAGATAATTGTCTATCTGGGCTCATCCAGGGACATGGACGATATTTAGATTTTAAGATAATTAAATTCCGTTCATTATCATATTGCAAAATGAGCGGCCAGATTTTAGGACGGATACGCCTGCGAAAACCCAGAACAAAGCGAACAAACCGAGGTGAAATATCACAAATACGAACAGCTTCCTGCTCTACTCCCTTGGGTAGCTCCTTGGAAAATAAAAAACGGTTAAGCGAACGTGTCATTACACCTGATATCGCCTCTATCGTGCTGACATCCATCACGATAATTGTGTCGGAACGCTGGAGTCGTTCGGTAAAATAATGCTCATGATAATTCCCTTCGATAATCCATTCTTCCCTTTGCAGGACTTCACCCAGCTGTTTATGAAATTGTTTGTCTGTGCTCCGCTTCCACTCTGGTCCCCAATACAAATCATCCAACGAAATATACGGCAAATTGGTCCACATCGACAGTCGTTTGGCCAAAAAAGTCTTGCCGCTCCCCGGGGAGCCAATTACGATAATACGTTTAGCATGCTGCACAGCTAGAAGCTCGTCACTCTCTCCCCTACGTAAGGTTAGCATTGAATAGATCAGTCGATATAGTAAACCTACTGTCAAAGCCCCTCCCTTTAAAAGTAAATAAAGAAGGAACAGCGGCAGAAAAACAATAGCGTATTTCACACTGTCCATCAGGCAACCTGCCCCTTTTATAAATTCAATAATTGAGATCATTACGTCCGTGAAGCTCCCAATACACGTTGTTGTAGGTTAGTGTTCTTTTCTTTACTTATGTATTTTTCTTTTTAAAATACACACCCTTAAAAAACACAAAATTTTGCGAATGTGTGCCATACAGCTCCTGGAACCTAGAATGGAGATTATTCATAGAAATGGTGTCTGAGACTGTCCGATCCGTTTGTATGGTTAAGTCGACACAACTGATTCCAAACTGGCACACTTGCTCCATAGGATAACCTTGGGTAATTCCATAAATCATCCCCGCAATAAAAGCGTCATCTGCACCTGTGACATCAATGACCTGTTGAACTGGAGGGATAGGGATTTGTCCATGAGTTCCATCCTGAGAAGCAAACAACACACGTTCAGCACCACAGATAATAATGACATTTTGAACCCCAAGTTTGTGAAAAACTCGGGCTGCGTCCCATATCTGCTGATCATCTTTAAGTTCAAGTCCCAAATAAGCTTCAGCTTCCTCCGGTTGGCATACCAGCCATTCCACCCCATGCAAATTCCGGGGAAGCTTTCTCATCTTGGAAGCTGACACCGAAGAAACGACAAGCGGTACCTGATGTTCCAAACACACATGTATGGTAGCCGCTATTACGTTCATAGAAAAATTAGTGTCCAGCAGAACAAGTCGGGAAGAGGCGATTAAAGGAATATTTTCAAAAATTACTGAAGGACGAATCTGATCATAAATCTCCATTTCTGCTGTCGCTACAATCATTTCACCATGCTCGTTCAGCAAGGCAGTATAAACGCCGGTTGACGATTCACCTTTGACTTGAAGAGGAATCACGTGCATGTAGCGGCTAGACTGTTCGATGATAAATTCGCCTTCCGCATCATCCCCAACTGCGGTAAGCAGGCTGACCCGTCGGCTCAACCTCCCTAAATTTTCGGCTACATTCCGTGCTACCCCACCGCAAGATTGCAAACTGGTGCTGCTCGGGTTGGAGGTGTGAAGCTGAAATGTACCTTTAATCATGATTTTACGATCCAGATTGGCCCCTCCGATACACAGAATTTGTTCACTAGAGGGCCAAGGCTCGTCCTGCTCATTTTTGTGAATTTTTTTTAATTTCATCATTTGACTCCTTTCTCGACTCTATTCGCTAGAATGATTGAAATTTGTGCAGAAATAGGCACTCTATAAACCTAACATGTTCCAAATGTCAAATTCCCAAGAATTATGTCGAGTCCGTTAATATATCATAAAGTTACACATACAAAAAAATCACCTTATCGTAAAAACATCCTCCACTTTACGATAAGGTGACTAGAGCTGAGCGTGCAGCTTAGATCCTTCCTAACATCTTGTTATTTTATAATGAATAGAGCAGCTCCATGAGGGGGTAAATCTGCGGACATTTCCTGCACTAAAACACCTACATCCACATGGTTCCACAAGTCTCTGGCACTTGCCTGTCCTTCAATTCCAAGCTCCTGTAGAGATACACGGACTGTGGAAGCTTCATCTCCAGTATTAAATAAAGCCGCATATACATGACCTTCCTCGTTATGAGAAGTCCAAACGATATGTTCATCCTTTCTGTAGACTTGGCGCGCATTCACAACGTTACGATGAACATCGAGCACTTCTTTGTTCGTCAGCAATGATAGTGTCCATGCGTCGTTGTCCCGCAGTTCTCCCCCGAACATCAGTGGAGACCGGAAAATGCTCCATAAGGTCATCATCGTCAGCTGCTCATCCTTCGTAAAGCGTGTCCAACGATCATGGCTGCCGGAATCTACTGAATCTACCGAACGAATCCCCAGATGACCCAGTGGCAACATGTCGCAATCCGGCCAGTGACCTGGGCCCACATGTTCCGCCCATTTCTCGCAACGCTCGAACATACCATGCAGTAAAGGCCATACATCCCAGAAATCATCAGTCATGCGCCACATATTAGCGTTTGCGATTAAGTCAGCCGCATGTTCCAACGGTGCAGGACCAGGCGACAAGCTCAAGACCATCGGGCGCCCACATTGGGCAATAGCTCGTCTAATCAATTCAATTTCCGCCAAATGAATACCATAGAGACGTGATGCAGCAATGTCATCTACTTTGACAAAATCGATACCCCATTCCGCATACAGGTCAAACAATGAATTATAATACTCCTGTGCACCTTCCTTGGATGCATCTACCCCATACATATCTGTGTTCCAAGGACAAATAGAGTTAGGATGTGCAATTTGTCTGGCCGTAGCTGTAGTTCCTAAAATCGGAGTATCCCGATGAACCGCCTGTCTAGAAATGCCTCTCATAATATGTATCCCGAATTTCAACCCCAAACTATGCACATATTCCGCAAGAGCATGGAACCCACGCCCATCTGCTGCCGAAGGGAACCGATTCACCGCTGGAATCAGACGTGAAAATGAATCCATTTCCAATGGAACAAATGGTCGATACTGTGAAGATACTGCTCCCGACTCATACCACTGAATATCTACCACGACATACTCCCATCCATACTCCTTCAGGTGCTCCGCCATATATTGAGCATTTCCCCGTATTTCCTCTTCCCTTACCGCTGCGCCATAGCAATCCCAGCTATTCCATCCCATAGGTGGTGTATGCGCTCTCAAATGATGTTTCATTAAATTCATCCTTTCATCTGTTAGACCTCAACCTGTTATTGCAAATCTCATCAACCCCACCATACCATTATAATGTAACCCCTTACTTTTGTCGCTCGTCATCTGGTTCATTTCCACTTTTTATACATTTATGTTGACTAACTTAAAGAATGTGGTACATTTAAACTTGCTTGTTAAAAAACTTTGACTTGAATCAGAGGGTGATTTTACATGTGTGCACATGCTTATCGAATTTTGTTGTTTTACAAATATGTCAATATTGAAGATCCTGCCACCTTTACGGCAGAGCATCTGGCTTACTGCAAGGAGCTGGGCGTCAAGGGAAGAATCTTGATTGCCGAAGAAGGAATCAACGGAACATTGTCCGGTACAGTAGAGCAAACGGAGCAGTATATCCGTGATTTGCGCGCCAATCCCAAATTCCACGATATCGTTATTAAAATAGATGAAGCTGACGGTCATGCGTTCAAAAAAATATTTGTACGTCATCGTGAGGAACTGGTTACGCTACGTCATGAGGACGAGCTCGACCCTAATGTAATTAGCGGCAAGCGTCTATCGCCAAAAGAGTTTTATGAACAGCTTCAAGATGAAGATGTCGTGGTTCTGGACGGACGTAACGACTACGAATATGACATCGGTCATTTCCGCGGAGCTATTCGTCCCGAAGTTGAATCGTTCCGTGAATTTCCACAATGGATTCGCGACAATATGACTCAGTTCAAGGACAAGAAAATCCTGACATACTGTACCGGAGGTATTCGTTGCGAAAAGCTGTCCGGTCTGCTGATTAAAGAAGGCTTTAACGATGTAGGCCAGTTGGACGGCGGCATTGTGACTTACAGCAAGGACCCAGAAGTACAAGGACGTTTGTTTGATGGTAAATGCTATGTGTTTGACGAACGGATTTCGGTTCGGATCAACCATACGGATGAGGACGTTATTGTCGGTAAATGCTACCACTGTGAAACGCCAAACGATCATTATATTAACTGCCCGGTGTGCAATCTCCAGCATATCGTGTGTCCAGACTGCGAAGAACAGCATCAACACTATTGCTCTGACGATTGCCGAACCATAGCGAAAACCATGGTTTCTGCTTAACCATCAGAATACTCGGTTTCATATTAAAGGGATGTTCCTACTAGCCGTTTAACATGGCTGTGGACATCCCTTTTTATTATCCTCAGAATAAGCGATCAAATATCTATAGCTTATACCTATAACCTTGATTGTTTATCCGTCTTGGACGGGCTTGAAAGTAGCATCTTATAATGAACCATGTTATTACAAAAAGGATGGTGGAAATCATGGTTCAAATCGTACTTTCAACTCTATTATCCGTTATCGTTCCGCTGTCCATGCCAGTGATCGCCGGATTTTTACTCGGCAAATTCATGAAGCTGGAAACCAAACCGCTCTCGACTTTGTACTTGTATTTTTTAAGTCCCGCCATGATTCTGGACACACTGCTCAAAGCGCAGCTTTCCTGGCATGATGTGGCACAGACAGCCGCTTTTTCATTACTCAACCTGCTGCTATTGTGGGGAATTGCACAATTAGCGGGGAAAATCTTTAGACTGAGCGCCCCGGAAACGGCTGGACTTACTTTAATCTCCACTCTGACCAATAGTGCAAATTATGGGCTGCCGCTCATTTTACTTGCCTTTGGGCAGCTTGGTCTGGATAAAGCCTCTGTATATGTCGTTATCCAAATGATTATGGTCAATACCATTGGCGTTTATTTTGCAGCCCGCTCTGAATTTTCCGTTCATAGTGCCGTGAAGTCGGTATTTTCTCTCCCTGCGATTTATGCGGCTCTTCTTGCACTGGGGCTTCGAGCACTGGACTGGCATCTGCCCTCCGGCGTTCAATCAGGCGTCTCGATGATTGCAGCTGCCTATTCACCGGTCGTGCTGGCGATCCTTGGGACCCAGATAGCTTATGTGAAAATATTCAAGCTGGAGCCGTCTATTAAAAAAGCCAGCTGCGCAGGACTTACAATCCGACTTCTGCTCTCCCCGCTTGCGGCTTGTCTTGCCATGCTGATACTGGGGATTTCAGGCCTTTTGTTCTCCGTTCTCTTCATTCTGGCCTCGATGCCAGTGGCTGTGAATGCAGTCATTTTAGCGGAAAAATTTAACGCATCGCCAAAACTGGTCTCCACCTGCATCCTGTGGAGCACGCTTGCCTCATTCCTGATTTTGCCCATTCTGATTAGCTGGTAGCAGGTTAGACGGACAAAAGGCTCTCTACACCATAGAGAGCCATGCACGATCCTGTCTCCAGTCTACTTGCACAGGCGTTTCAAAAAAAGCACTAAGCGTTTCACTGCTCAGGATATCAGTCGTTTTACCTTTAGCAAACACCGTACCCCTGCGAATCAGAATCGTATGTGTGTACATCGGTAGAATTTCTTCGATATGGTGTGTAACATACAATAAATTGGGAGAACCCGGCGTCTCGGACAGCTGACGAACGCTATTCAGTAATGCTTCTCTAGAGAAAAAATCCAACCCGTTACACGCCTCGTCCAAAATCAGCAGTTTGGGCGAGGCCATTAACGCACGAGCAATAAGCACTTTTTGCTTTTCTCCCTGTGAGCATCCCTGATACAACCGATCTACCAGATGAGCACAGCCCAGTTGGCTCATAAGCTGAACGGCCTGTTCATAATCTGTAGCCGTCGTCTGATCAAACAGTCCAATAGAGGCAAATTTACCGCTGATGACGACATCCTGTGTACGCTGGCTTCCATTAATTCTTTCCTGTAAAGAGGAACTGACCCAACCAATAGATTTGCGCAATTCCCTCAGATCTACATCCCCAAAAGTATGACCCAATACACCGACACTACCTGTGGTTGGCCATATGTAGCCATTAATCATATTGAGCATCGTTGTTTTGCCTGATCCATTCAAGCCGAGTACAGCCCAATGCTCTCCCTCAGCTACCTGCCAATTGATTTGATCCAGTATGGTACGGTTATCTCTCTTCCAGCTTACATTGTTAAGCTCAATGACAGTATTCATGGCTGTACATCCCTTCTATTCATCGTATCATCAGATGTTTGTAAGCATAATAAAATATCACTTTTACTTCGTTAATCTTCACTTTCGTATAAGGATAGCACAGGGTTACAGGTTGTTCAATTTTAAATTCACTATATTGCTTTCTACAAATGTAATAGAAATAGAATCAAGTTCAATAGCCCGCTTACGCTAACTTGGAATAAGGTAGCATAAGCGGGCATTTTAGTGGTTTTAAGATTTAAGATTTAAGATTTAAGATTTAAGATTTAAGATTTAAGATTTAAGATTTTGGAGCGATGAAGACCGATTTATGAGGCAGTTTATGCGCTATTTCTCGAGGAAGGCTCAGATTCGTTGCCAATACATCTACAGGGTTGCCAGCCATCCACTCACTCAAATCAATGGCTTCGTAATGACCACTGTTAAAACCAATCAAAATACGGCATACGTCTGGCCCGGTATTTTTAATATAATGCCCGGCCCCCATGGGGACATACCCTACATCTCCGGCTTCAAACTGCTCTGTCACCGCATTCCCTTCTGCCAGAAATACAGTCATTTCTGCACTGCCATCCAAATAGTATTGCCATTCATCCGCATTGGGATGCCAGTGCATTTCTCGCAATCCGCCCGGCTCCAGTTCAATCACAGATCCGGCCATCGTCGAAGAAATAGGAAAATCTTCTACTGTAACGGTCCGCTGAGTCCCTCCACCCGGTGCCAATCTGGGCTGTTTGGCCATTAAAGGATAGCGGTGTTTAGTAATTAGATCGGAAGAAATCCGCGGATATGCATCATGAGATGCGATAGATGGGACAGGTCCTTTTGCAAAATAAGCTTCCTTCTTTGGCAAAAGAGCCAGCTCGTCGGCTGCAAGTCCGAGATTCTGCATGACTACATCTGCGGGAGTCTGAGCGATAAAATCAGTAATGCTGAACGTATGGTCCTCCGAAAAATCACCATTATCGAAAATCAGGATAAAATGACACTCTCCAGGACCAAGACCTTGAATGGAGTGACCATAACCACGCGGGAAATACCATACATCACCTGGGTTAAAAATATCAACATAGGAAGTACCGTCTGGATGGATAACAGTTGTCCGACAGGAGCCGCTAATTACATAGGCCCATTCAGCTGCATTAGCATGCCAGTGAAGCTCCCGCATTCCACCCGGCTCCAGACGCATCGAAACCCCTGCTATTCCTTCTGATACAGGAAAATCGTGGACTGAAGCCCCACGTGTGATACCCCCTGGCCCGGTTCTGGGTTCCTTTTTCTCTAAAGCATACTTAAATGATTTCATCGCGATTCCTCCTTAAAATCATTCATCCCATATGTCTTTATTCACTTTTTGATGCTGTGCAGGTTTATTATATACTTTTAATGTTAAAGAGATCAAATTTGTCCATTTTTTATCAATAGAATGTCCGAATCGCCCCCTTGCGGTTAGGATTAGGATAAACAGGCATGAGAAAAAGGATGAATCATAAACAATTCATCCTTTTTTTGATTTAGTTTCTTTATTTGTATGATCAGCTTTATTTGCATTTTTATCTTTATTCTTGTCGTTATTCTTCTTCTCCTTGTTTGGGACTGTAACTTTCTTTTTTTCATTAGCCAGTCGCCAATAACTTATTACTTTTCGGTACATAGACTTATCTGTCAATTGGTTAAAAATATATGGATCTGGCTTCGTGTTCACCTCGATGATCCAAGGGATAAAGCGATGATCCAATCCAATGTCCACACCAATTTGCCGGAAATTCGGATATGTTTTTTGTAGTTGTGTGGCAATGGTAATCCCCAGTTCATTGAGCTTCTTGACCAGCTCAGCCTGCTTACTTTGCGATAAATGGGATTTCAATACCTGCTCCAAGGCCATCGGCTTACCACCACTATGGTAATTGGTCACAATTTTACGGGGATGGCCTAACCGTCCAATAATTCCGGTAGATTCCCATGCCCCTTTTGCATTGCGTTGCACCATGACCCGGATATCAAAATAACGATTTTGATGGCGCAGTAAATGGATTCCCTTTTGAATGAGATAACTTTTTTTCCCTGTGTGTTTCGATAAGCTGGTAATCAGTGCATCCAGATGTTTGAACTCCAGACGTTTTTCCTCATATTGGTAGGCGAAACGCTGCCCTGCCTCCTGTTCGACTTTCATCACACCTTTGCCAAAGGTACCTTGATCAGGCTTTACATAGACCATACCATAACTTTCCAACATTGATTTCATATTTATTTTACTGTATTTACGGGTTTCAGGTACAAAAGGCTTGATACTGCCATGCTGGAGCAACAATTTGGTTTTATGCCATTTGCTGCGCAACGCCTGCACTCGTGAAGAATTCAATTGCCCCTCTCCTCTCTACTCTCAGGGTAGAACGCTCCTGTTAAAAAAGATCAATCTATCGTATGCACCAAATCCCCATTCGAAGCTCCATTCGCCCTCTTCTACATAGAATTAGACAGTTGGCCTTGCCCGGTCGAAAGCGCCTGTCCAGGCATACAATAATATGAGATACCGGTAGCGTATATTTATACGTATAGGGAGTGAATAACATGTCTGCGCAATCGGATGGGCCACAGAAGGGTTCCCTCTCAATTGATGTTCTGATCCCCACAATTGAAAAAGATTTGGCGACACTACCACTAGTAATTGACAGTCTGCGCCGTCACGTGCAGCACCGAATTGCAACCATCTATATCGTTTCACCGCAAAGCACCAAACTTCGCCGTCTATGTGCAAACAAGAAGTGTACATTTATAGACGAAAAAACGGTGTTGCCCATCACTAAAAAGCATATTCGTTACGGAACAACGCGCTGGGATCGCTCAGGCTGGCTGTATCAGCAATTGCTCAAAATGAATGGCGACAAAATCAGTAAATCACCTTTTTTTCTCGTCATAGACGCGGACACCATTTTGATTCGTCCACATACGTTCCGTAAAGACGGAAAAACAATTTTTTACTATCGCAGCTGGAGTCAACCTGAGTATTTTCGCACTTACCGTAAGCTGATGGGCGCTAAAGCTCCCTCACCAAAGTCCTTTGTCACTCACTATATGCTTTTTGAAAAAACACGGCTCGCCCAGCTCAAGCAAGTTATTGAGACAAGGCATGGGAAACCTTGGTACAACGCCATTATTCAAAGTATAGACCGGACAAAACAGTTTGGATTTTCCGAATATGAAACGTATGCCAACTATCTATACAGCAATCAGCCCTCTCGGATGATTTTGCGCAAGTCATTGAATAAAGCGCTTCATAGTCGTGCTTCTTCGCTGTCACAAAAACAATTGGATATCTACGCCCAAAGCCACCGCTCCTTATCTTTTCATCAACGCAAAGTGTACCAGCTAGCTCCAAAAACAAAGAGTCAATCTTCATTGAAATAGTTCCTAGAATAGAAAATCCCGCAATTGTTGATGCAATCCAAATGGATTTGCATTGAAGGAGGAAACGTCCGTGCGCATCGTATTGTTATGCGGTGGTGCCGGAAAACGGCTGTGGCCATTATCTAATGATATTCGGTCGAAGCTGTTTCTCCGGTTGTTGCCCGCTCCTGATGGGCAGCAGGAATCTATGCTCGGCCGGGTGTATCGTCAGCTTACCTTAGCCGGACTGGATTCCTCTGCTCTGCTTCTGGCTCATCAGAGTCAGGTCAATCTAGCCTTTCGCCATACAGAAGGGCGTCTGCCTGTTCTTGGCGAGCCTGCTAAACGGGGAACCTTTACAGCTGCTGCACTCGCTGCTGCTTATTTTCATACAAGAGGCATGGGGCTAGATGAAGTTCTCTGCATTGCTCCAGCAGATATGTTTGCAGGCGACGACTTCTTCCACAGCATAGCAGCGCTCTCCGGCCTATTGCTCGAGAGCGGAGCCGATCTGGCTATGCTTGGGACAAGGCCTACCCATGCCTCCGACCAATATGGCTATGTCGTTCCGGGTCTGCAAATGAGGCAGGAAGGGAAAACGGCTTATGCCCAAGTTGCTCGCTTCACTGAAAAGCCGGATCTCTCTGGAGCGCAGCAGCTTATTAACCAAGGCGCGCTGTGGAACTGCGGTATTTACGCTTTTACGTTACGGTATATGCTGTCCTGTATGGAGCAAAGTCAACTGCCGCTGAACGATAAAGAACTGTACGCAATGTATGATAGCCTCCCGGTTCGCAGTTTCGATGAGGAGATTGCGGAGCGTACTGAACGGGCCGTTGTCCTGCCTTACGAGGGCGAATGGCACGACATCGGCAACTGGCAGACCTTAACAGAGCAGCTAGGAAGCCGAGTGATCGGGCGTGGACAAATCAGTGGTCGGACTCACGGCACACACATCGTCAATGAGCTGCCCTATCCACTTCATGTCATTGGCGTGGAGGATATTATTGCTGCTGCAAGCCCAGACGGTATTCTCATTGCGTCCAAAAGCCATGCCCACGCGATCAAGGAGCAGCTAGGCAACCTCCAACTTCGCCCCATGCATGGTGAAACCTCTTGGGGCAGTTACCGGGTGCTGGACGAATTTGAGCACCGGAGTCCGCATGACATATTAGCTATACGACTGACGGTGTTACCGGATCATCGCTTGAATGGACGTATTCACGGCAGCGGACTTAAAGTATGGACGATCGTATCCGGTCGGGGAGAGGTTATGCTGAACGGAGAACGCTTTGCTGCGGCAAGCGGCTCTGTATTTAGCATTCCGGTCGAAACGTATCACACGATCCGCGCAGATCTGGATACCGCACTGGAACTGATCGAGGTGCGCCTGGGCCACTGTTTGGTGAGCGCCTTCTATAAATCCGATTCTTGACAACACAAAGAGTTATAACATCTAAACAGATAGAATTTCTACGCGAAGATTTCACATCAAAAAAAATCGCTCATGAGCAAGGTGAGTAAAGTCCTTTGCTCATGAAGCGATTTTTTTTGTAACATTACATCTCATAAGGAAACCGTTCTAACCTTGCCAGATAAATAAACCTTGTTGGCCTTAACTATCCCAGCCTCTCTTAAAAAGTGCTGCACGATCTTCATCTGATAATGTATGCGTACTTTCTGGGGCAGGCTCCATCCTGTTTCCACAGTAACTGCACGTGCTCCTAAGATACGGGCTGCAGCGGTACGAGAGGAGCCTGGGAGCTCATGCAATCGCATGTTGAAATAGCGGTCTTTCACCTTGATCGAGCGATTCATTCGCTTAATAATCCGGCGCGTCGTGGGAATTACCGGGTTGCCCTTATTGGAGATCAGTGTTTGACCAAGCACCTTGGCATCCTTTTGTGATAATCCATTCGCCTCATGTAAGTCGAGATACCATTCAGGGTGATGCTTTTGTGTTAGTTTAAATAGAGCAGCGGAAAGTGGTTGTGATGCCGCCTGCTTTTTCTGGCGCGGGAAAGTTCGATTCAGATCAGGTTTTCCTCTGATCCGCTTGCGGTAAGCCTCTTGATTCACAATTGGCACAATAATAAGTTTGCCATGGCTGAATCTCAGTTTTTGCTCCTTCAAAAGCTTTACCAGTTTCTCAGCCGCACGTATACTTGCTATTTCATTACCATGTATGCCTGCAACCACCATCGTACACGGACCTTTCTGTCCCCCTGTGGCTACATAATAAGGAGTCGCCCAAGAAGAGCCCTTTCCAAGCATATATCGTTTGACCTGCATCCCTTTCACCTCCGTATAGGCTTTCGTTGTCCTCTCTTCTGTTCTCGCCGACGGATGATTTCACGGTATAGTCTCAAGTAGTTGCTGGTCATCTGTTTGTTGGTAAATCTTTGGTTAACATACAATCGCAGCTGCGCGGGTGACGGGTAATTTTTTTGCTGTGCCTTTCGTGCCATTTGGCCAACTGATTTGCAAATCAACTGTGGAAAGCCTGATAGCACCTCGGGAACGGAGCCATTTTTTAGGGCAAGCACCGGTGTTCCACAAGCCATAGCCTCTACCATTACGAGTCCGAACGGCTCTTCCCACAGTGATGGAAACAACAGACACTCTGCATGTTTCAGCAGCTTCTGTTTCCGAGCACCCCCAACTGCCCCCACGTAGCGTATATTCGGATTGCGCTGAATTCGTGTCTGAATCTCTCGGCGAAAAAATACAGGGGCTTTGATAGGACCCGCAATGAGCAGTCTTTTTCCTGTTCGCTCTGCAACCTGAATGGCCTGCAGTACACCTTTATCCGGTATGATTCTGCCCATAAACAGCAAGTAGCCTCGCTTCTCACTGCTGAACTCGTATTCATGGGTGTTGATGCCGTTATAGATATAAAATCCTTTGCCCCCGCCCATCAGTTGGCGTGCTCTTTTACTAACATATACGGGGTTTTTACCGTGTCTCTTCACTGGAAGATGAACGGTACACAATGATGAGCAAGGCAGCTTCCTACGCGCCACAGCAGAACGAAAAGTATGGTCATGAATGATATGTGTGCCGGAAGGCATATGCCGAAGTACATATTGAGGAATCTGACTATGTTTCAAACCCTTGGGATAAGTAATCAATCGTGCGCTGCTCCTGCTCCCACGGGCGGCAAAAAGAGATACATGATGCCCTCGTCTCACTAATTCCTCTGTTAATTCATGCACGACCTTTTCCGTTCCGCCTTTGATAGAGGGTACAGGCTGTGCATCGGGATAGTTGGATATGACCTGCACAATGGTTAAAGGTCGGTTTTTGAGTGCTTTACTCTGCCTTGAAGCCATATGAATTCCCCTTCCTGACCGGAGATACGGTGTAATCTTTACGATGTCAACGGGAATCTGAGCATACTCCCGTGCAGGTTATAAATTGTAGTATATAGGTATGTATGTTTTGCATGATTGCTTGTGCCAATCGTCTGCAAGTCGCTTTTTGTCATACGCGCCTAGCCATATGGGGAGTTTATTTAATTTGTCAAGCCAAAGTTAAGGAGAAAATTCTCATCGTTTTCTAATAAAGCAGGGCAAAACGTTGGGGTAACAGGATTGTAACCATGAGTGGTAAATTCCGGATATTTTATTTGTGTTATTGTCATTTCAGGACATCAACACAATACGAATAACGGAGGAAATTATATATGAAACGTACTTCTAAAAAATTGTGGATGGGTATTTGCTTTACGATGACTTTGGCACTGAGTGCAGGGAGTTTCGTCGTCGGACCTGACACCACTCATGCCGCTTCGACAAGTAAAGCTGATCGGATTATTTCAAAAGGATCCCAGTATATGGGCGTCCGTTATGAACATGGAGCTCCAGCAGGCAGTACAAGCTCTTTTGATTGCTCTTCGTTCACTCAGTATGTTTTTGCACAAAATGGAATCAAGCTTCCACGTTCGTCCAAACAGCAGTCAACTGTAGGCACTTATGTACCGCGTAGTCAGCTTAAAAAAGGCGATTTGGTCTTTTTCTATGCCCCAATTCATCATGTAGCCATTTACATGGGAGACGGGAAAATACTGCACACGTATGGTAAAGGTGGCGTAACGGTTACAAAACTGAATTCGGGATGGTGGAACTCCCATTACACAACAGCACGTCGTGTCCTTTAGGATCATTTTGGATGATTCCCATCCACCGAATGCTTAACTTACAATTAACATTAAAAAGGCTGTTCCTCTGAGTAGAGATGTCTACTGGAGGGACAGCCTTTTCTGTTGTTTTTGAGGCAGCGTAACGATGACCTCCGTCCCTTCTCCTTCTACGCTTTCCATACGTATCGTACCCTGGTGAGCATCTGTTATTGTCTTGGCAATCGGCAACCCCAGTCCGGTTCCTCCGGTTTTACGATGTCTGGAGCTGTCTACCCGATAAAATCGTTCAAAGACACGCTTGATCTCGCCCTCAGGAATGCCAATTCCGTAATCCTTAACCCGAAGGTGGACATCTTTTTCATCTGTAGATATCCATATTTCGATTTCATCCGAGCTATACTTTAAGGCATTATCCAGCAGGATGACTAGTAACTGCTTGATTTTTGCAAGATTAGCATCCAGCCAAATTTCCTTTTCTTCTGTAAAAATAGAAATTTGACGATCATGTACAGGCTTGAGATGTACTATTACCTGTTGACAACAACCTACCAGCTCTACCGGCTCATACGGTTCGGGGGCTTGCTGCTGTGAGGAGGCCAATGTCAGTAATTGCTGCGTCATCGTACGCATTCGCTGAGTTTCGTCATAGATCGATTCAATCGATTCCTTACGTATGTCCTCGTCACGTGTACCCCACCGCCGCAGCATGTTAGCATAGCCCTCAATAATCATCAATGTCGTATTCAGTTCATGTGAGGCATCGGAAACAAACTGCTGCTGGCTCTGAAAGCTTTCTTCCAATCTCTCCACCATTCGGTTAAAAGTTGCGGTCATTTGGGACAATTCATCTTGATTGTGACTGCCGACAGGAATTTTTTTGAATTTCAAGCTTCTTTCAATTTCCTGCATCGTCTGAATACTGCTGGCAATTGGCAGCAATATCGCATTCGCCAAAATCGTGCTACCTACCAGACTGAGCAACATAGCTCCAACAGTCGATGTGATGAGAATTGTATTTAAGATATCGAGATTGTTTTCGAGCGCATCCCATTTTTCTACGATCTCCAGCGTCCCCTTTTGACTACCTTCTGGTGAAAGCACCGGAAGATGGATGATTAGGATTTTATGATTCAGTAGATCCGTTAGCTGAGAGCTTTGAGAAAGGTTAAAATGTATATCGTCCAGCTTAAAGCGGGACTGACGGCTTACTTCATACAGAAGGTGAGATTGCTGATCAAATACCCTTAGAATGGTATCCCCGGAAAGTTCATCTTTCAGCTTAGGCCCCCAAGCATTTTTCAAAATCATCGTGGCTCCTGTTTCGGCAATAATTTCAGTCCACTTGTTTTGCAGCACTTCTCTTTCATTGCGAGTAGCGATTTTAACGAATAATAGATGAACCGTGACATCCACAAACAGGAGGATCGTCATCACTAAAATAGAACTAAGCAGGGTAATTTTAGTCCGCAGCTTCAATGGTCTTCCTCCCGGATACAGTACCCAACGCCACGCACGGTTTTAATCAGTTTCTTTTTATATCCATAATCAATTTTTTTGCGAACATACCGGATATAGACATCTACTACATTCGTATCGCCGACAAAATCAAACCCCCATACGTCCTGAATCATTTGATCCCGGTGCAATACCTGATTTTTGTGCTCCATCAGATAGAGAAGCAGATCAAATTCTTTGGGCGTAAGTTCGATACGTTTTCCTTCCCTCACCACAGACCGCGTCTTGCGTTCCAACACCAAGCTATCGACTTGAAGTCTAGACTGTCGCTTATCCTCTTCTTGTGAAGCGGTAGCTGCCGGCTCCAATTGATGCCTCATACTGGCTCGCATTCGCGCTAATAACTCCTCAATTTCAAAGGGCTTTGTAATGTAATCGTTGGCACCTTCATCCAGACCTGAAACCTTGTCAGGAGTCTTGTTACGTGCAGTGACCATAATTACCGGGGTATGATTGTCCACTTTTCGAATCTGCTTTAATACCTCGACTCCGTTCATCTCGGGCAGCATCACATCCAGAATGATAATATCCCATGTATGGGATATTGCCTTATCCAATCCTTCGCTTCCCGTCTGTGCGATTTCAACTGTATACCCTTCATGGGATAACTCCAGTTGAAGCAATCTGGATATCTTTTCTTCATCATCAATGACTAGCACCGACTTTTTCATCACAAAACCACCTATTTTCTATAGAAAAAACTAATAAGCAACGCACATGCGATTCATTTTTTATTTGTTTTTAAGCTTTTATCCGGTTCGTCGCTCTATAATATAATTTTGTAATTCAATTTTTTGAGGTTAAGGAGTAATTTATTCATGTTAATTAATGTAGACTTTGCTTTGTTTCACTGGATCAATGAACTGGCTAATCACCTTGCCTTTTTGAATGGGACTATGCGTTTCATGGCGCAATATGCGCCGTATCTATTCGGAGTGGCTTTACTGATATACTGGTTCACCTTTAAAAAGCCGCATCGGATGATGGTTTTAGAAGCCGTTATCACGGTTTGTATCGGTTTTACAATTAGCTGGTGTCTTGGACATTTGTTTTACAGAGATCGGCCTTTTGTCGGCCACTCTGTCATTCAGCTGATTCATCATAATGCCAATGCTTCATTTCCGAGTAACCATGCACTTGGAGCTTTTGCTCTGGCTGCAATTTTATGGCTTCATCATCAAAAATATCGTGTCCTCTGGATTGTCTTGGCTGTGCTTATTGCGATATCCCGCGTATGGACCGGAGTGCATTATCCTTCAGATATTTTGGCAGGGGCGCTCATTGGGGCAGGTTGCGCAGTTGGTGTTCACAAATTCATTCGCAGTCGGAAGCTTCCAGGCATCTTCATCCAAGCAGCTATTATTTTTTATGAAAAATGGGAGCAGAAGCTAGGAATTAAGCCTGTAGAACTGCCGAGATCTAAGATGACCAAATCCAGTTCCTCTGTGCAAATAAAAAGCAGACGCTAATGTGTCTGCTTTTTTAGCCTCATGATCTATGCACTCCTTATGCAGTCGATTTGGTACGAAGTGATAGCATTCGTTCTTCATACCGCTGGTAGAACCAAATGCAAGCCGCCATCCAGCAACCACTCATGAAATAGCCACCCACAACGTCACTCGGATAATGAACACCCAAATAAATGCGGCTTGTCCCGATCGTTACAATTAGTAGGCTACTGAGCACAACAAGAAGGATACGACCTATCCTGGAAGGAACGTGCTTCCACAATAAAAACGTCAGCGCCGCATACATACTGAAAGCGGTCATGGAATGTCCACTTGGAAAGCTATATCCATTCGCTTCGATAATACGGTTAATTTCAGGTCTCGCACGCCGAAATAGCATTTTTAGTACCGAATTCAACAGTACTGATCCCAGCACAGCAACCGCTAAAAAAAGCAATTCTCGACGGTGTCCCAAAACGCTATACAGCACGAACATAGCAATTAAAATAATGATCACCACTGGAATCCCGCTGCCAATTATGGTGAAACATTTCATAAGACGTGTCATGACAAGCGACTCCAGCTGTCCAATAGCTGTAATGATCTTGTGGTCAAAATGTCGTACTTGCTGGTCGCTAACCCATAGTGCGATTAAGCCAAAACCGAGGGCACATACTATACATGTAAGTAGAGCCACGGAAATCGGTAGCTTTGTAGATATTTGCTTCATTTTTTAGAGGTCCTCCATGAAATTCATCCCGTGATCAAACAAAATGCAGCATTCACATCGTCCATGTATTTACTTTACCCACTTTTCTTGTATCATTTCATAAAAAGGTTAGCTTTTAGAATAAAGCATGTTTAGCTTTTTGGCAAAAGAACGAGGAGTCATCCTGTGATATGAAATCAATTCCCCATTACAGATCACGTGAAATACGCCATACGGTGTTGGAGACAGTTCCATCAGTTGTGAACGATCTCGTATAACCATAATCTCGGGTTGTATCCCCACAGTCTCAGCTGCTTCAATCACATTGTGCGTGGCTATTTCCAGATAAGGGCATTGATGAGTTCGTAAAATGGTTAAGCCTTCACTAAAACGATCCAGACGTTGAACCCAATTATTAGGAAAATAAGGATCTGAATGCTCTTGATTAAACTTATAAACATACAACTGAAAAGAATATGGAGCATCCTCCACATGCCGAAATCCGTTTTTCAGAAAAATTTCGGGACCTGGCGCCCAGGAGGTATCTATATTTGTAACGACTGCCACTCCCTTCTTCCCCAACGTAATAGCATCTTGAATGCAGCGTTGAATAAGCTGTGAGCCTAATCCCAAACCGGTTACAGCGATCCAGATACAATGAATTACTAGATATCCATCCGCATGAACAGCTCTCCAAGCTTGTTCACCCGATGCATACTCTATAAATCCTGCTGGTTTATTGTCTTTTCTCAATTGTATGTAAGTCAAACCTTGAGCAAACTCTTTTTCTGTCCAATTTAGTTTATGTACATAACCCAGTGCTTTTTGCATGCTTCTCATGCAAAAACATCCGTCTTCCCTTATTTGATTTTCATACCAATCAATGGTAGGTATTGAATTTTCCATATAGACTCTCCCAACATTAAGAAGATTTATGATATAAGGATTTCACAATGATTACAAAATCGCAAGCGAAATAATAGTAAAAAAGCTGCAAAAAAAGGACACCACTCAAGCTTTATAGGCTCGAATAGCATCCTGTCATTACGCGTGAGACACTGCTAACACAATTCTATGTGAAACAAATAGCATCTTCTTATTAGGTTGGCGTGACTTCACCAAGTTTAATCTTATTCTCTGGTTCTTCGATTGGATAGCGTTTGCGGAACCACAGCGATTGAAGCAGCAAAAAGGTGCCGCTTACGGTCCAATATAAAGGCATGGCCGCAGGAGCATTGAAGGAAAAGACTGCCATCATAATCGGTGAAAGATAACCCATGATAGCAAATTGCTTGCGCTGGTCAGCCGTCATCTGTTGCTGAGAAAGCTTAGCCTGTGCCAAATATACAACTGCAACGACAATTGCCAGAATCCAGTCCGGCTGTCCGAGCCGAAACCATAAGAAGGAATGTGACGCCAACTCCGGCGTGAGTCGGATGGCAGTATACATACCGCTTAAAATCGGGAGCTGAATGAGAATAGGCAGACAACCGATATTGAGCGGATTGAATTGATGCTCTTTGTACAGCGCCATCATTTCCTGCTGCATACTCTGCTGGCTGGTGGTATCTTTCTTATTCTCATACTTCTTCTTAATTCGGTCCAAGTCGGGCTGCATAGCGCTCATTTTGCGCTTCATCCCCTGCTGGGCACGCGTTTGACGCATCATTAGCGGCAATAAGGCCAGACGAACAATGAATGTCAAAGTCATGATCGCCAGCCCAAAGCTTCCGCCAAACCATTCCGCCAAATGCTGAATGAGCCAAGAAAGTGGGAATACCACGTAATGATTAAAAAAACCAGGCGTCTGTGCATTAATCTCCGCAGCATTCGCACCACAACCAGATATTAGCATGACCACCGCCAACGCTACGATTAAACCCAATATCCGTTCTCGTTTACCCCAAAAAGTGAATCCCTTGAATCGTTTCATATGTTCCTCCTCGTTGATTGGCTGTGCCATTTTTCAACAAGGGGGAACAATCGGAAGCATCTTCATCTGGCGCTTCCTTCCGCCGAATGTGACGTGCTAGCCGGACAGGCATGTCCTGTCCGCGGGCAGACATCGGCATCAGCGGAGAAGCATGCGAGCGGACGGGCCCGCCTTCGACCCAGCATTCGGCTACACTGCCGTGCAAATGAGCAAGATACGTATAAGTCACAGTGCACAGCAAGCCGATCGTAAGCAAATAGGGGAGTAGGTCCTGAAGCTCAAACAAGGGATTCACCTCCTTCGGTATGTTGCTACAATTATAGCACGAAACCGGACAATCGACTAATCTTTAAATAGAGATAGAGGTCGGATTACAAAAGAAAGTATGCTCTACGTAACGCTAAAAACTTAACGTATAGCAAGCATACGATTCAGTGCCTGTACAGCGCCCTGTCTGATCTGAGCATCCACCCGAATTACGCCTACAGGCTCTCCCCGATCAATCTGTTCCATTGCCCACAGCAAATGCGGAAGATCAATCCGGTTCATGGTCAGACAAGGACACATATCGGGATTGAGCGATTCAATCTGCTGTTCAGGGTGCTGTTGTCTAATTCGTTGCACGAGATTCATCTCTGTGCCAACGGCCCATCGGGTTCCCGGCTCTGCCGCACGGATCGTATCGATGATGAATTTGGTGGAGCCAGCACAATCTGCGAGTTGTACAACCTCATAAGAGCATTCGGGGTGAACGATGACCTGGATATTCTTATCGCGTTCACGGACGTTGCGAATATGATCTACCGTAAATTTTTCATGAACTGAACAGTGCCCTTTCCATAAAATGATTTTCACAGTTGCCGGGTTTCGTTCAGTCTCCAACTGATCGGTCATAGGATTCCATACAGCCATTTCAGCCAGTGGAATTCCAAGATCATGGGCTGTATTGCGTCCCAAATGTTGATCCGGCAAAAATAAAATACGTTCCTTTTGTTTCAGCGCCCAATCTAGCACCTGCTTGGCATTCGAAGAAGTCACGGTAGCCCCGCCATGCCGTCCTACAAAGGCTTTAATCTCTGCTGTGGAATTTACATACGTTAACGGAATGATCGTATCACCAACCAGCTCCTGCAAATGCTTCCACGCTCGTTCCGTCTGCTCCATGTTCGCCATATCAGCCATCGAGCAGCCTGCGCGCATATCCGGTAGAACAACGGTTTGTCGGTCGGTAGTCAGCATATCTGCTGTCTCCGCCATAAAATGAACCCCGCAAAACACAATAAACTCCGCTTCCTGATTTTGTGCCGCCATTTGAGCGAGCTGTAGAGAATCTCCTGTTATATCAGCAAATTGGATAACCTCGTCTTTCTGATAGTGATGGCCGGGAATGAGCAGCTTTGAGCCCCATTTTTGTTTCAGCTCGGCTACGCGTTGCTCCATGTCAGCAACCGTCAGTGTTTTATAATGCTCTGGCATAAGTCCACGATTTCCTTGTAAAACGTCTAGCATAGACATTATATTCCCTCCATATCGTTGCGGCTGACTGTTCCACGCTCACGAATAGATAACCGCTATGTGTACAAAACATATTCACATGTGTCTTGACACCTATATTTACACATGCCTACAATAATCTCAAGAGTTTTTGGAATGGAATTATTTTTAAGTGGGGAGGATTTGCTGTGATTTACCTGGACTACGCCGCTTCCACACCCATGTGTGACGAAGCTTTGCATATATATAGCGTAATGAATAAGGAAATGTTCGGAAATGCCAGCAGCCTCCATGATGCGGGCGGTCAAGCAGCCTACACATTAGATTACAGCAGGCAACGAATGGCAAAAATGATTGGCGGGCAAAAGGAAGGCATCTATTTTACATCAGGGGGCACAGAATCCAATATGGTGGTCGTGCAATCAATCCTGAACGGGTTGCCGCCAGACAAAAAGCATTGGATTATGAGCGCTTTGGAACATCACTCGATGTACAATCTTGCTACTTTGCTAGAACATCAGGGCTATGAGCTAACCATTGTACAACCAGATCGGGAAGGACGAATAACCCGTGAAGTTCTTATACCCCATCTTAGAGACAACACCGGGCTTGTATCGATACAACACGCCAATTCGGAGACAGGGCTGATTCAGGATCTTGCTGCCTTGTCTCCCCTGCTCCACGAACGTGGTATTATGTTGCACAGTGATGCGGTACAAACATTTGGGAATGTTCACATAGATGTAGAAGCTATGGGAGTGGATGCACTCTCTATATCAAGCCATAAAGTATATGGCCCCAAAGGTGTCGGTGCTGCATATCTCAGACCCGGAACCCCATGGCGTCCGGTGTATCCTGATACACTGCATGAAAACGGATTTCGTCCCGGTACGGTTAATGTTCCTGGGATTGCAGCCTTTGTCGCAGCGGCAGAAATGATGACGGAACAGATGGAGATGCATCAGGAGCGCTATGCTACCCTGCGAAGATACTTTATTACGAAAATTCAGGAAAGATCCATTCCATTACGTTGGGTCGTAAAGGAAAGCGAAAAAACAGCAGTGCTTCATCATATTGTAGGATGTTTTTTTCACGGTTACGAGGGACAATATGTTATGCTGGAATGTAATCGCAGCGGTGTCTGTATATCTACCGGAAGCGCATGTGCCGCCGGACATCACGATCCTTCGCCTGCCTTACAGGCGCTTGGAGCATCTGAACGTGAAGCCTTACAATTTATCCGTATTTCTTTCGGCAGGACAACCACCATCGAGGAATTGAATGTACTGGTAGATATTTTGACAGACTTGACGCATCGACAAGAAAGGAGCTTATCCCGTTGACTGAATCTTTAAAACGGTCGGGTACGGATCGCCGCGAACAGCTGCTATTGTGGCTCAAAAGCGAATCACCGCTGACCGGGAGCGAGCTGGCACGCAGGTCCTCCGTTTCCAGACAAGTAATTGTACAAGATATTTCCCTGTTAAAAGCAAGCCAAGAGCCTATACTTGCAACGAGTCAAGGATACATTTATATGGAGCCTGCGGCTCAAGCCGCTCCCTTAGCCTCTCGTATTATTGTGTGTAATCACCGACCTGAACAAACAGAAGAAGAATTAAAGCTAATTGTAGACTACGGTGTCAGTGTGCAGGATGTTATAGTTGAACATCCAGTATATGGAGATCTGACTGCTCCAATACGGGTCGGAACTCGCAAAGAAGTGGACGATTTTATACGTAAGATCAGTTCCACCCAAGCCACTTATTTGTCCCAGCTGACCGGAGGCATCCACCTGCATACCTTGCATGCGTCGGATGAAGATAAAATTAATGATGCCTGTGCTGCATTGGAGCAAGCCGGCTTCCTGATGACAGATTAATCTTAATACGATAGCAAAACAGTGAAAATCCTTTCCAGTTTGTGGAGTGCAAATGCACTCCGCAGGGTTGGTATATAAATAGCGAGAAATGAAAAATCCCGGCCCCCTTATAAAGGGAATCGGGAATGGACTAAGTGAGCTTAATTTCTAGCAACTCATATTTGATTACAGCCATAGGTGCATCGACATGAATGATACTGCCCACTTCTTTCCCCAAGAGTGCCTTACCTAAAGGACTCTCATAGGAAATTTTGTTGTCCAGAACATCTGCCTCCGCAGGACTTACAACTTTGTATTCCACCTTCTCCGAAAATTCGATGTCATTCAGAATAACAGTAGATCCGATACTGACCGTTTTAAGATCCAGATTACTTTCATCGACTATCCGAGCTTTGGTCAACATTTTTTCCAAGACCATGATTCGTGTTTCCATAAACGCCTGATCGTCCTTGGCTGAGTGATATTCACTATTTTCCTTCAGATCTCCATAGCTGATGGCCAACTTGAGGCGTTCGGCGAGCTCCTTGCGTTTTACTGTCTTCAGTTCCTTGAGCTCTTCCTCCAGCTTGGCTAATCCCTCTTTAGTTAACAATACTTCTTCATTCGACATGGTCTTATTTCAACTCCTATTTCAGCACTTTGCATAATTCAAGTTCAATACTCGAAGGTACAATATATACGAGCTAAATCGTTAAGGTCCATCTATTGCTGATTGGATAAGATAAAGCTCCTGGAATTGATGCAAAATGCTCATTTAGCTTGCTTTATTGTAGTTTACTCTAAATTGGACCAACATGCGAAAAGAAATTCAGGAAATTAGCAATCAGCTACCTTCGACCACTATGGTCCATATGGTAACCAAAGCTTTCTTGTTCGCATATCGTATGATCATAACGTATTTTAATGAGCACGTGCAGTGCCACTGCCCTTGTCCCAAATTTTATGCAAATCAGGCAGGAGCAGTGTATGGCGGGAGGAAGGATTCAATGGCTTCCTTAGGAAAGAATGGCAATGGGAACGGGAATCGCAAATCCAAATCCCCCCCTAATGGTCAAAAGAAAAATGGATTAAACAGTAATTCGGCTATCTTTTCAGCACTTCAAGGAAAAAATGTAGAAGTCCTAGTCGCAGCCCTCCTACTAACAGGAAAACTAAACGTCGATTCCGTGACTTTATACAGACAAGCAACATTATTTTTAGGACTCACAGGGAAATACAAAACATTAGCATCTGCCCCTACTAATGTCGATAATATGGTGAAATTTTTAAATGATAACGGCAATATGACGTTGGATCAGGTGATACAAGCCTTTTCACAGAAAATAAATAATTAACAGGTGGCGAAAGGAGATAGTTGTGGTGAGTGAGTTTGATGGAGAATCTTTTGCAGAGGTTATCATTATTGTGATCCTAGTTGCCATGATCTTCTATGGCTCCTCAGATATAGAGGGACTTTCCGCTTCGCCAACCCAATCCTAAAATGCTAATTCCCGCAAAAAAAGCATCTATAGACTCTCTCGAGGTCAATAGATGCTCTTCCTTTTTAACGGCTCATTATTTAGAATTAACGTTCCTTCACTTCTACACTTATGGTTTGACTGGAAACCTCTCCTGCAGCATTGACTAACTCGGCCCGATACTCATATGTACCCGGCTTTTGATTTTGGATGCTGGTCACAGCACTTTGGGCCTGCGGACTTTGGCTTGACAGATCCTGCGTGTCGACCAGCTCTCCATTTTCATACAGGTTGTATTGGGTTGCATTCGTACCCCACCACATGTTCATTGTCAGGGTATAGTTGCCGTCACCGTCCCAATTGTTATGAGACAACACCGGTACGCCAGCAGAAGCATCGGACACTTCGACAGTTAACGGGGCGCTGACCGTTTTACCGGAAGCGTTGATCAGCTCGGCAGTATACGTGTAGGTTCCATTGCTCTTGCCTGTAACGGAAATGACTGCATGCTGTGCTCCAGGGGAAGCCGCTTGCAACGATTGGGTTGCAATTAGCTTGTCATTTTCATACAACTTGAGTTCATCACCATTCGTGCCCCACCACAGATTCATGGTGATGTTGTAGTCTCCATCCTTCAGCCCGGTGTCCTGACCGTTATCATGAGACAGCACCGTTTTACCCGGCACCTCACCTGCAGCGGTTTTCTCGACTCTAACGGTTACAGGATTGGATACGACCGTTTTACCGTCCAAGGTGACGCTGGCTGTAATCTCGGCGCTCCCTCTTTTAGGGCCCGAAGTTCTCCATACGTATCCAGTGCAACGGATTCATGACTGCTGCTATACTGAACAGAGGCATTACTTAAATCAGCTTGGCTGCCATCTGTCAGCGTACCCTTGAGATGTGTGGCTGCTGTATCCCCAACGTTAAATGTTGTTTGATCCAGTGAAAGCTCTACTTCCTGCAAAGTTGCATCTGTCTGAGCTGAAAAGTCATCTAGCCCGCGCGGCTTTAACTGATAATTCCCTTTAAAAACCGCCGAAATTCCCTTCAGCTTCACTTGCTGTCCTTCTTGATACGGAAAAGATGTCCGTGTTAAGCCTGTACGTGCATCAATTCGCACATGATGGCTAACCTCACCCGCGACTGCATCAAATTCAAACGAACCTACAGGAGTTGCATCTATCACATTACGAATAATGGCAGTAGGAAGCTCAACCAGCTGTCCTTGGTTTGCATCGTTGAGTTCGGTGACCTGCACAGCTTGCGGAAGTTGTCCTTCTCCCGTTTTTTCAATAGCCACTGGATCGGTCAACTCCACTTCACTATTGTACAGTGCCAAGCTCGCTGTAATCTTTACTCGATCACCTGGGTGAAATCCGCTTTGGTTTTGATATACATAAATGCCGCCACTTTCATCCTGCATGTAAAAGGCTTGACCGCCAAAAGCCCCTGGTTCTGTCGTCACAACACCCTCCAAGGTCACAACTTTGCCAGCCGAAAGAGTCCGTGCTTCTGCGACACTGATACGAGCTGGAATTGTATTGCCTTCCTCAGGCAACGGCTGGGCTGGGACATCTGCCAGCACGACCGATTGGGTCAGCAGGTTGTTGCCATTTTGTCTTAGCCTAAGATTAGCTGAACCGCTGGTACCCGGCTTGATCCGCACGGTCAGGTCCCTATAGGCATGCCCCTTGCTGTCGGATTCCAGACTAAATGTTCCGCTATAACCGTAAGAAGTCGGCCAGCTTCCATCCGGATTTTGAATCTGGGCTACTTGATTGCCGCCCGCTACATAAATACCTACGCTGAATCCGTTAATCGTACTATGGGGAGCCAGTTGGTCGGCAACTATGCGAATTTGAAAAGGCTGTGCATTCGGTAGTTGCTCCTGCCGAACGATGCTGTACACAGGCTGCGCACTGGCTGTAGGTCCGCCATAAGAGCCGGCCTTGAACGTTCGCTGATCCCACCATTTATAGCCAGCTGCAGGAGCGGACCAAGGCTCGGCTTGCGGTTCCGTGGAAGCCTGAGGATCTTCAAAAGACAGCAATGTCGTCGGCTGATCAAGCTGTAAGTTTTTTACATCCGACAGACTGGTATACTCCTCCTTCTTGGACAACCAGTCTACGATATTGAGCAGTAACACAGCGTCATCCTGCTCCTTAAAGCCGTCATACGTTGTCTTCTTGGTCCCTGTCTCTTCACGCAGATATTTCGGCGTTGCATCTTCAACAGGAGACGAATCTCCAATGAAAGCAGCTTTACCTAGGCCTACTTTTGCTACAGCAGCATAAGGTCCTTCCGGTATGCCCCCCCCGTTATAGACGCCCTGGTCTACTGCATTCCCCCAAGCCTGATTGGTTTTAGGCAGATATACGATTCCTTTGGCTTTGGTCGGGTCAATAATCGCCAGAGTTGATCCTGCGTGCATGGCCACATTACTTACTCCTGCTGTAATACCAAACGCCTGCGCAGGCTCAACAATCTGATTGGCCGTGATATCGCCTAATGCATTGTAGCGAAAGCGTATACCAAACTGGTTACCCAGCCAATCTGAGCTAACTACGCCCTGCATCGCTGCCGAGCTTTTTTCTTCCTCACTCATTCCCTTTGCAGGGTCTTCCCATGCACCACGACGGTACCCATTGATACTTTCCGATCCGTCCCAGCGATTCTTGTTGCGGTCGGCGTTATAATGATCTCCAATGAAAAAAATGCTATTGCCTGCTTTAACATACTGTTCCATTGCGGCCTGTTCGCTTTGTTTAAAAGGAATATTCGGCTCTGCTGTCACAAATACATCGTAATTCTTTAGATCATTGTAAGTAATAGGCGTAGATTGGCGAAGCTCATGTACATCATAACCATGGTTTGCAAGGGCTTGGCCGAAATCTGAAAATCCACCATCGATCACCCAATCCGCTGCGCCGGCTGTCTGTCCATGTGTATTATCGAACAACACTTTTTTACCAGCGTTTTCGTTGACCACTTTGGCTGCAATGAAAGGGGCCGGGTCTGCCGGACCTTCTGCGCGTGCCGGTTGCATGCCGCCCACAACACCGGCGTACAACGATAAAGTGAAAACCATAGCTGTTGCGTATTTGAAGCTGCGGGATGCAAAACGACGAAAGATTCCCATTCTATTCCTCCTGTTAATTGGTTTAAGGCCCCTCTCAGAGGGGCACTAAATATAAATGTTAGCAATCATTTATGTGCGGACATGCGTTGTTTTGTAAATCTTTAGGAATAATGAAAAGGAAGGAAATTCCAATAAAAAAGATAGGCTGTATGCAGCAAAGTGAGTATCGCAAATACAATTTTCCCGGCAGCCCGGGCTCTTTTTTCCCCTGTAATCAGCTTGGCGCCATTCACGATCAATACCCACACGGCAATGAGTGCTGAAATGAGCGGTAGCGTGCATATTCCCCAACTATACCAGGCGGAATAGCCATACACCATCTGATTGTTACCATAGACGACCTGCACCCCGAGAAAAATCGTGTTTAGTAACGCGATGTATGCAAGGTTGGACGAAATATGATTATTCGTTTTGCGGATCGCTCTGATCACATATCTTATGATCCATATCAGTAGAGTTGTGATGAAAAATAAGGATGCGGCTGCATAGCTGACGAGTAGCGTCCAGGTACGGTGCCAAAGTGTCGTCTGCTTCATGGTCTTACTATCCGGGGCAATCATCATCCACGTACCTTTTTCCTGATACAGCAAAATTTTAAGCTGGCCCCCCTTTTCCACAAACAGCCCATCACCTGCTGCTTGAAAAACTTTGTCTGTTGCTTCATTCTGATTCGGGTATTTTCCTTTAACAATTAGCGTATGATCATCTTGAATATGAACGGTGTATTTAATGCTTCCCAGTATCCGAATCCATTTTCCCCACCCATGAACAGGAGTAGTATCCACCTGATATACGCCCTCGATCTCTGGCGAAAGCTTCACTTGCGCGGCAGAACGAGCCAGTGACTGAGAAGTGGCCTGCGGCTTTGCAGGCAGCATTTGAGCTATCGCATCGATGACTTTTCCATGAAGCAGGGTATCCGTGTCAGCTGAATTGACGGTCATAAAAATACCGATCTTTTGGGATGGAATCAGTACCATTTCGGAAATAAAATCATCAATTTCTCCAGTAGCCCACAACATGGGTACTCCCGTCTTCAGTTGACCACGGAAAAATCCGTATCCCAAGCCATCCAGACGGGCATCCGCTGCAAATTGCTGTGCATGCATCATTTTTACCGTTTGTGGTTGGAGTACCGCTTTGCCCTCATACTCTCCTTGGTTTAAATGAATGATCAGATAGTGGGAAAATTCGTTAGGTGTGACGTTCAACGCTCCTGCTCCCGGCAGATTGATATACGATAAGGGTTGTTTCACATAAGCTCCATTCTTCCACTGATACGATTGCGCCAGTTCTGGATGATTTAATGGCAACTCCAGTGTCGCGCTGGGCATATTCATCGGCTGGAATAGATGTGTACGAAAGTAATCATTCAGTCCCTGACCGGTTACTTGCTCCACGATATTACCGATCAGACCGAAGGCGACATTACTGTATTCATACTGAATTCCAGGTTTGCGAATAGGTGGCTGATTTTGGAAATACGTGCTGAGATACTGCTCTGTAGGTAAATTGCCTGCGCGAGTTGAGCTATTAATATCGTATATCGCTTCATCTAATCCCGCAGTATGTGTCAGAAGCTGATGCAGATTGAAAGGGAGATTTTGGTATTGCGAAGCTTTATAGCTGTGGAGATAGCTGTTCACGTCTTCATTCAAATCAAGCTTGTTTTGCTCAACTAGTTGCATTGTGGCACTTGCACTAAATGATTTGGTTAGCGAGCCAACACGAACAATGGTCTTTGCCGGGTCGAATACCATTTTCCGCTCCAGGTCTGCATATCCATACCCTTTACTAAAAAGAATTTGGTCTTCCTGGGTCACAACGACGGTCGCTCCCGGAATATGCAATTTTTCCAATTCTGTACTCATGATATCGTCCACTGCTTTTTCCACTGAATTAGGTGTTATACTATCTGCTGCCCATGCCGAATTAATGAACAGATTCCAAAGAAACAACGTTGTTAAGAATGCGGATAGGTAGCCAATACCTCTATTCTTCATATTGAAGTACCCTCCTTACCTATGAAGTTGATTTCATGATTTAAACCGTGCGGTGATTGCATAGCGGAGCAGATATTTACACTCCGTATGGGAGCCATCAGCATGGCGCTATGGAATCATCGCACTTCCCTCGCGGGAGTGCGCATGATAAAACGAATCCTGATCGAATCGCGTAAGCAGAAGGCTTCTTACCTGTTCGATCAGGATTCATGCATTACAGAAAAATTAGTAATTCCAGTTAGTTAAATCATCGACCGTAAGTTTTCAAGAATTATGATGGGCCAAACCTTGTGTCATGTCTTTGCCCATGTTCCGGGTTATCTTGTGTATTGCGGCACGGATAATTTTTACATTTTCTTCAATAAATCCTGGTTCCAGCAACTCATAATGATTACCAATCAAGCTATGCTCTTCATAGCTTCCTTGTGTAGCATATTTCCATAAAAGTTTATTATCTCCTGTACCCTTCACCGTTTCCGATCCAGCGGCAACAAAGCCATGAATATTCGCCTGAACGCTTTCTGTGTTCACAAGCTGGTTGCCATACAACGCATAAGCGATCATTTTACGCTGGTATGTTTCATTCAACAGCTCACGATAGGATTCGGGAACCTGTTCCAGCATGGCATGAATTTCCTGCTCTGTTTCTTCGTCTGTGAAAGGCAGGGCTTCTGCCCTTTTGACCGAATCAAGCATTAAAATATCGGACACAGTATGACCTTGGCGCTCCAGTGTGTCGGCAACCTTATGCGCCAGATTCCCACCTATGGAATAGCCAAGCAGCACATACGGACCTTGCGCCTGTGTGGTGATGATTAAATCAACATATCGTGCCAACATTGCCTCCTCATCCGCAACATCATCTACGAACTCTAATCCATACACGACTGCGTCTTGATCCAGTTGTTTCGCAAGCTCTGCGAACGACAGCCCGTATCCAAGCATAGGAGGAAAGCAGAAGATGGAAACCGGACCGTGTTCATTTAACCGAATGATCGGACTATCGGCCTTGTAGTCCAAATCGGCTTTCAATAATATGAACGCCTGCTCTTCTATGGTCGGGAACTCTAGAACACTGCGGATGGGCAGCTCAATATTTGTAGCAAGGTGAACTTTGCGAATAAGCTCCAGTACTTTCAAGGAATGTCCACCCAACGTGAAAAAGTCATCGTGGATACCCACTTGCGGGATTTCAAGCACCTCCTGCCAAATGGCTGCCAGCAACTGCTCCACATCGGTTCGTGGCGCGACATATTCTATACCTGTGTGCAGTGCTTTATCTGGTACAGGTAAAGCTTTACGGTCGATTTTGCCGTTAGTCGTCAGCGGAAACCGATCCAGCTGTACAAAAGCGGACGGAATCATATAGCTCGGCAGACTGGCCGACATCACAGCTCGAATCTCACGGATGGTCAGCTGTTCATCGGCAGTGAAGTAAGCACACAATTGCTGCTGACCTGCTCCATCCCGCAAAGCGATAACAACGCTATCCCGCACGGAAGGTACACTTGCCAGTCTCGCCTCCACCTCGCCCAGCTCAATCCGGTAACCGCGAATTTTAACCTGTTGATCAATCCGTCCAGCGTATTCCAGTATGCCGTCTTCACGCCAGCGAACAAGGTCTCCGGTACAGTACAGGCGATCTCCGTCCACCCATGGATTAGCAAGAAATCTCTCAGCCGTCAGCTCAGGACGGTTCAAATAACCACGCGCAACTCCGTCTCCGCCAACAACCAGCTCACCCCAGGCTCCGACTGGTTGCAAGTGGAATGATGAGTCCACAACATACGCCGTCGAATTGCAAATGGGACGTCCGATTGGCACAGAATCCAGCTGTTCTTCCGTAATGTGATACGTCGTCGAAAAGGTTGTATTTTCCGTTGGTCCATAGCCATTAATGATGTTCAGGTGCGGATTATCGCGCAGGACCCGGTTAATATGGGGTGCAGACAAAACATCACCACCAACCAGTAAATACTTCACATCACCAAAAAGTTTACTATCCTGCTGCGAAAGCTGATTAAATAACGGTGTGGTCAGCCACATCATGTTGACGTGATGATCCTGTATCGTCTCTTTCATCTTGGCTGCGTCCAAAAGATCATCTTTATGCAAGAGAACAAGCTGACCGCCGTTCAGCAGTGCGCCCCAAATTTCAAATGTAGATACATCAAACACAAACGCGCAAGTCTGCAGCATTCGGATCGATTCATCAAATGGGACATAATCCGTATTGCGGACGAGACGCACAACACTTCGATGCTCCACAACGACACCCTTTGGCTTACCTGTTGAGCCTGAGGTATAAATGACATAAGCGGCATGATTACTCGCTCCATCTATACCCATATTGGAAGCATCTGTACTGTACGACATATCATCATTCAGATTGACAATCTGTCCGTCAAAATAGCACCGATCCAGTAAATCCTGCTGAGCCAGCAGTAGCTTGGCTCCTGAGTCCTCTAGCATATAACGGATACGATCCTCTGGATATTGAGGGTCTACCGGCACATACGCGCCTCCAGCCTTCAAAATAGCAAGGGTTCCGGTAATCATATCCAGAGAGCGCTCCGTCAAAATGCCCACAGGTTCATCAGGTTTAATCCCTGCATCCCGCAGTGTGCGCGCTAATCGATTGGCTGTCTCATTAAGCTCCCGATAGGTCAATGTTTGATGACCCAAAGCTACGGCAATATGATCCGGTGTGCGCTCTGCCTGCTGCTCAAACAGTTTATGAATCGTCTGATTGTCTGGATAGGCAGAGGCAGTGTCATTAAACTCTCTAGTAATTTGCTGTTTTTCCGCCGCTGTAACCAGTTCCAGCTCTTCTACGCGAACATTTGGGTTAAGCAAAGTTTGCTCCAACAGATTCACAAAATGTCCATGCAGACGCTCAATGTCTGTTTGATCATAATTTAACGCATTATACATAAAACGAATCTTCACGCATTCTCCCGGCATTACGACTACACTCAGATCATAGTTGGTCTGCTCAAGAGCTACCACGTTGGAAATCGGGGAAAGTTCCTGCCCATCAATTTCCATCTCCTCGACTTGCTCATCCACCGGATAATTTTCAAACACCATAATATGGTTAATCAAATCCTGTTTCTGGTCAGTCAATGCCTGAATTTCAAACAGTGGATACGTATCATACGCATGAGAAGCCAGCGCCTGTTCCTGCGTTTTCTTCATAACTTCTGCAAAAGATTCCCCCGCCTCACTAAGGATGCGAACGGGAATGGTATTAATGAACAAGCCGATAATATCCTCGATTCCGAGAATATCGGATGGACGGCCTGAGACGACACTACCAAATACGACATCATGGTGATTGTTATATTTTTGTAGCACAATTCCCCATACGGTTTGTAATAACGTATTCATGGTTACCTGATATCGCTTAGCCGTCTCCTCCACCCGGAGGGTAAGCTCACGCTCCAAAACCGTCACCCAATCACTAGCCGCATAGCTTCCACTCTTGCGGCCGGATTTTACAGCTGGTAGTGCTGTTTGCTGCTCATACCCGGATAAATAGCTGCTCCAGTAATCAGTTGCCGCCTTGCGATCCTGTGCTTCCAGCCATTCAATAAAGCGGCTGTACGGCACTGCCGGTGCCAGCTCTGGTACTCTGCCCTCCTGAAGTGCTGCATAGCTTTCAAACACTTCTTTATTTATTAGAGACAAGCACCAGCCGTCCATGACGATATGATGGAAGCTCCACACAACATGGTAACTGTCTTCCCCGGTGCGCAAAATAGCTATACGCATCAGGACATCCCGACGCAGATCAAATCCCTTTGCTTTATCTTCCAACTTGAAGTTCTTCAGCCAAATGCCCTTTGTATCGCTATCCAGCTCGCTTAAATCTTCGTAATAGAAGCCGCAATCTCGATTTCGATAGACCACCTGTAACGGCTCCGTATCCCGGCCAAAATAAAAATGTGTACGCAGCGCCTCATGTCGCCGAACCAGCATATTCAGGCTTTCTGCAAAATTCCCGATGTCCATCCGCCCCCGCATATCATAAGAAACCTGCTCAAAATACGCGTCATTCGCGGCTGCTTGACTATCGAGCTGGCTGTGAAACAGCATCCCTTTTTGCATCGGGGTCAGCGCATATACATTGTCCATCTCACCCGCAGCACCCATTTCAGATAACAGGCTGTCCAAGCCCTCCACACTCATTCCTTTATAGGAAATATCACTTGGGGTCAGCTCTGGGTGTTCTTTATGGATGCAATGTGTCAAAATTTCACGCAAGCTCGATTCCAGTAATCTCGCCAATCGCTCGATCGTCTCTGGTCGGTAGCTGGTACGGCTATAGCTAATTGTCAGCCCCAGCTGACCTCCCGAAATGATGCCGCCAAAATCCAGTGTATATGTCCGAGCCATAGCCGGGCTAAGTGGCATCCCCCCCTCATATGGGGATGACTGTAAGTCGTTTCCTTTCATATCCTGATCGAACTGTCCCAAATAGTTAAAACTGATTTCAGGAGCTGTCGTAAATACGGCTGAAGATGCCTCCGATGCCTGTGTCTGACGGTCGAATAAATATCTCAGTGCGCCGTAGCCGATCCCTTTTTGCGGGATACTGCGCAGTCCTTCCTTCACATGTTTGATTCGCTGTGAAAGAGTAGTTTCTTCTGGCATATCGAGTAAAACAGGATATTGGCTTGTAAACCACCCTATCGTCCGGGTAATATCCACCTCTGGTAAAATGGGTTCACGTCCATGTCCCTCTAGATTAATCAGGAAACGATCATTTCCGCTCCATGCCTGTAACGCCATTCCTACCGCAGTCAGCAACAGGTCATTAATTTCTGTACGGTAGGCACGATTGGCCTGCTTGAGCAGTTGCTCTGTCTCTGCATTTGTCCATAAAGCAGTAACCGATTCACTATCGCCAATCAATGGCTTATCGTGCTCGTTATGTCCGTAATCCTGCGGCAAAGGAGCCAGTTCCACTTTTGCAAGCTCCTCCCAATATACCCGTTCACTTTCCATAGCTGGGCTGTTGGCATAGGCGTGCAGCTTTTCGGCCCACGTCTGGAACGAATCCGTCTTGTGAGGTAACTTAATCACCTGTTCACCCTTGGAGGCTTGCTCATAAGCTGTCGCCAAATCCTCAAATAAGATGCGCCAGGACACTCCATCTACCACCAAATGATGAATCGCGACCAGCAGATGATCCCCATCCGGGCAACGGAACAGGCCGAGCCTCATCAACGGCCCTTCGCTTAGAGAAATACCAGATTGAATTTCATTGCATTTGGCTTCAATTATCTTCGCCAAATTCCCTTCAATGGCATCACTGTTCCTATAGTCAAAGCACTCCAAATGGTACGGTTCTCCTTCATCTACACCTCGGTTCCATGCTGTATATCCGTTCTCCGACGATCGAAAAATCATACGCAATGCATCATGATGCGTTGTAATCTGATGGAGCGCCTGAAGAAGTGCCTGTTCGTCATAGCCTTCCTGTCGATAGAGCATGACCGATTGGTTGAAATAGTGTGGTTCACTCGTTGGCTGTTCAAAGAACCAGCGCTGAATCGGTGTAAGCACAACATTTCCGGTAACCTCGCCCTGCTCGGCTACTCGGTTAACTGGCTGAATATAAGTACTTAGATCTGCAATTGTCGGGTATTTAAACAAGTCTTTCATTTCCAGCTTGTATCCAGCCTGAAACAAGCGAGACGACACTTGAATGGCCTTGATGGAGTCGCCACCCAAATGGAAAAAGTTATCCTGTATCCCAACCTTCTGAATACCTAGGATGGCTCCCCAAGCCGCAGCCAGTGCTTGTTGAACATCCGTTTCAGGTGCCACATAATCCATGCCTGTATCGAGATTATGCTCAGGCAGAGGTAGTGCCCTGCGGTCTACTTTGCCATTTAGCGTCAAAGGCAGTCTGGAAAGCCGTACAAAGTAAGAAGGCACCATATAGCTCGGCAGATCCTGTGATAGAGCGTTACGTAAGTCGCTAGCACTTAGTTCGCTGTCTGTTACAAAATAGGCACACAGCTGTTTTTGCCCGTGATCATCCTGCCGCACTATCACAACCGATTCCTTCACACCTGCAATCGTGGACAAACGGGTTTCAACCTCACCCAGTTCGATGCGATAGCCGCGAATTTTGACCTGCTCATCCATTCTTCCCTTGTACTCCAACACGCCATCAGCACGCCAACGCACCAAGTCCCCTGTACGATAGCAATATTCTCCAGACTCGAATGGGCTTTCAATAAACTTTTCTGCCGTAAGCTCAGGCCGATTCAGATACCCGAGTGCCACGCCATCGCCACCGAGAAGGAGCTCGCCCCATGCCCCGACAGGCTGTAATTTTAACGAGCGATTGACCACATAAACGGTGGAATGATCAATCGGTCGCCCAATGGGAACACCTTGAGTTTGCGGTTCCATAATTTCATAGGTGGTGGAAAAGGTTGTGTTCTCCGTCGGCCCATAAACATTACTCAATCGAAGGTGCGGGTACTCCTTCAGCACGCGGTTAGCGTGTGGTACGGACATCACATCACCACCCACGAGCAATTCCTTCAGGGATGCAAATACTTCAATGTCTTGCTGTGAATGCTGATTAAATAAAGCCGTGGTCATGAACATGGTGTTAATATGGTACTTGTTCATCACCTGTTTGAACTTGGCAGCATCCAAAATAGTGTCATGATTTACTACATATAATTGGCCACCGTTCAGCAGCGTTCCCCAGATTTCAAACGTGGAGGCATCGAATACAACTGCACCCATTTGCAGCATACGCGTATTTTCGTCAAGCGTGGCGTAGCTAGTGCTCTTCACCAATCGTACGACATTACGGTGATTGACCATAACGCCTTTCGGCTTGCCTGTCGTACCAGAGGTGTATATGACATGCGAAAGATCTAAGGCAGATCGCCCATTTGAAATGGCATCTGATCCATGGGTATGAGTGTATCCTTCAAATTCGCTGCTCCATAGTTGCGCATCGCTCAAATCGATGACTGGAATATCTGGTTCAAAAGAAACCTGCTCACGTCGCTGTGACAGTAAGAGCTGGGCACCGGAATCTTCCAGTAAATAACGGATGCGCTCTTCCGGATACTCGGGATCAATAGGAACGTAAGCCCCCCCTGCCTTCAAAATAGCCAGCATGCCTAGGACCATTTCAATGGAACGCTCAGCCACTATCCCTACTCGCTGTATCTGAGTCCCGGACCCGTGCCGTATCCCATGGGAAGTAAGGATGCCTGCCAAACGATCGGAACGCTCATTCAGCTCGCGATAAGTAAGCTGTGTGTCCGCAAAGGTGATCGCTAGTCGATCTGGCGATTGTGCAACCTGTTCCTCGAACAGCACATGCATTAATTGATCCCGTGGATACGGAGAGTCTGCTGCTGTAGTGCTGAATTGCTTCACCAGCTGCTCTTTTTCTTGGGTCGAAACCATTTCTATAGCCGCAAGAGCGGTATCCGGCTGTTCTATAACCACATTGATTAGCTGCTGTAAATGCGCAGCCAGTCGTTCGATGGTATCGCGTTTGTACAGCCGGGTTCCGTATTGAAAACCGCAGATAATTTGTTCCCCATCCTCCTGCGCAAACAGACTTAGATCAAATTTGGCCGTCGTTTGTTCACTCGGATAGGGCGCTAATTGCAGCTCTGCCAGCTGCTGCTCTGTTTGTTCCAGGTTTTGTAGAGCAAACATGGTATCAAATAACGGATTGCGGCTTAAATCTCGATCCACTCCCAGCTTTTCTACCAGCTCTTCAAACGGATAATCCTGATGCTCAAAAGCCTTTAATGCGTTATCCTTGACCTCCAGCACATAATCGCTGAATGTTTTCCCGCCTTCTGGATAATTGCGGATAGCAAGTGTATTGACGAACATACCGATCAGATTGTCAAGATCAGCATGAGCCCGCCCCGCAATTGGCGAACCGACAATGATATCCTCCTGCCCGCTATAGTGGCTAAGTAAAGTCGTATAGGCAGCCAACAGCACCATATATAATGTCGATTCCGTCTGTACCGCAATGCTTTTTAATCCTTCGCTTTGTCGTTGATTGAGTGTAAATTCCAGTACATCCCCTTCAAAGCTTCTCACCGCCGAACGTGGATAATCAGTCGGAATATCCAGCACAGGCAGCTCTCCTGCGAAGGTATTGAGCCAGTAGTTTTCCTGTGCCCCATAGCGTTCACTTTGTTGCTGTTCCCGCTGCCAAGCAGCGTAATCCTTATACTGAATACGCAGCGACGTAAGCGTATCCCCTGCATACAAACGAATGAAGTCCTGAATCATTACATTTATTGAGGTGCCGTCCGAAATGATGTGATGCATATCTAGCAGCAAAATATGATGCTCTGGATCAATTTCAATCAGACCAGCCCGGAACAGCGGAGCCTGCGCAAGATCGAACGGCTGGACAAAGCTACGCACCAGCTCATCCGTCTCCCTCTGGTCAACTCCGGAAGCATGAATCAACTCCACGCGAAAAGGAACCTCGTTATGTACTCGCTGGACAGGTTCACCATTCATGGTCTCAAAGCTCGTGCGCAATGTTTCATGGCGGTCAATAAGCTGACGGAACGCATTATCCAGTGCCTTATGATCAAGTGAACCGGTCAGTGTCAGGGCGCCAGGTATGTTATAGCTAATTCCCGCACCATCAAGCTGATTGAGAATATACATCCGTTTTTGGGCCGAAGATACCGCATAAAATGGCTTATTCTCCGAAACAGGGATGGATTCATAAGTGGTTTGCTCCAGTGCTTCAATAACCTGCGCAAGCTGTTCGATGGTTGGGTGCTGGAATAGATCCTTTAGCTGCACATTTTTATGCAATTGCTTATGGATGAGCGATATGACATGCGTCGCCCGCAGGGAATGTCCCCCTGCTTCAAAAAAGTTATCCTTAATGCCAATGTGCTCAAGCTCCAGCACATCATTCCAGATGTTGACCAGTTGTGCTTGTAATTGATTTTGAGGAGGTACATATTCTGCCCCTGAGCTTATACCTCCCTCCGGTCGCGGCAACGCTCGGCGATCCACCTTGCCATTGGGTGTCAAGGGCAATTGTTCCAGCTGCACAAAATACGACGGCACCATGTAACCCGGTAGTTCCCGGCTCAAAGCGCTGCGAAGCTCACTTAACTGTGCATCCGCTTGGGTTACCACATAAGCGCAGAGCTGCTTTTGCCCCTGCTCATCCTCCCGTGCAATCACAACTGCTTCTCGGACTGCCTCCAGCTTCAACAGCTGCGCTTCCACCTCGCCCAATTCAATCCGATAGCCCCGGATTTTCACTTGTGCGTCGATCCGCCCTTTGTATTCCAGCGTCCCGTCCGCATTCCAACGCACCAGATCCCCTGTTCGATAGCAGCGTTCACCGTTACGAAACGGACTGTCGATGAACTTTTCGCTCGTCAGGTCCGGGCGGTTGCAGTATCCACGAGCCACCCCGTCACCGCCAACGAGCAGTTCTCCCCACGCTCCAATCGGCTGAAGCTGCATCGAACGGTCCACGACATATGCCGTTGAGTTATGGATGGGGCTGCCAATGGACACGGCTTCTGATTGGACGCCGGTAATGGCATGTGTAGTGGAAAAGGTCGTATTTTCTGTGGGACCATAGCCGTTAATGATCCGCAGGTTCGGATGAGCCTTCAGTACCCGGTTAATATGCGGCACAGATAGCACATCGCCACCGACCAACAACTCCCGTATTCCCTCGAACAGTTCCAAATCCTGCTGGGAAAGCTGATTAAAGAGCGGCGCGGTCAGCCACATCGTGGTAATGCCATGATTACGGACAGCTTCCTTAAGCTTGGGTGCGTCCAAAATGACATCCTGGCTCACCAGCACCAGCTGTCCACCGTTCAATAGCGCCCCCCAAATTTCGAAGGTGGACGCGTCAAAGACAACAGACCCGGTCTGCAAAATGCGCGTGTCAGCATCCAAGTGTGCATAGTTTGTATTTTTCACCAAACGCACGACATTGCGATGCTCCACCATAACGCCTTTGGGCTGGCCTGTTGTACCTGAAGTGTACATAATGTAAGCCAAACGATCAGCTGCGTAAACCTGATGTATTGGTTTAGCTTGTTCTGATTGCATAGCTTCTGTTTGCATGGTTTCTGGTTGTGTGGTTGAAGTAGAAGCAAGTTCGGAACTGGCGGAAATAGGGTAAAACGGATCTAGGCAATCCACGTATGCCATATCAGCCATATCCATATTCGTATCCGTCTTTGTCCCACGATCAATCGGCAGAATTGGATTGTAACGATCAGCATCATCCATTCCATAAATTGTGGCATCACTCAGGTCAAACACCATTCCCTTAAAATCAGTGGGCCGATGACCTATTTTCTGCACAAGTAGTATTTCGGCACCGGAATCCTCCAGCAAATAGTGCACGCGCTCGTCCGGGTATTCGGAGTCAATCGGAACATACACCCCGCCCGCTTTAAGAATCGCGAGCATACCTACGATCATCTCTATCGAGCGTTCAGCAACAATGCCGACCGTCTGCTCGGTGCGAATTCCCTGCTTACGTAAAGAATGAGCCAGTCGGTTAGCCTTTTCATTTAATTCTTCATAGGTCAGTTTATCTTGTCCGAACACTACTGCCACCTGCTGTGGTACCTGCTTCGCCTGCATCTCGAACAATTCATGAATGGACGCATGACTTGGATAATCCACAACTGTATCGTTAAAGGTATGAACCAGTTGCTCCACTTCTTGCTCTGACAGCACTTGTGCTGTGCAAATCTCCAGCTCAGGCTGATGCAAAACAACGGTGTACAGCCGTATTAGTTGCTCAACAAAGCGTTCAATCGTCATCTGGTCATAACGTTCGCTACTGTATGTCACATTCAGGGAAACCGCTGCATTTTCCCATTGAAACTGAAAATCCAGTTCAGATTGCACATGATTCAGAAAATCAGAAGTGTGGATATTTTGCAGGGATGCCGTAGTGTGAATAAGAGGCTTATCGTTCTCGTTACGTGGAATTTCAAGCCCCTCAGTATAGTTCCAAAAGGGAATATTTTGGTGTTCAATTGCTTCGCTGACAGAGGTCTTGATTTGAGACAGCAAGATTTTGAAGGTTGTCGAGGAATCCAGCATGTTTTTCAATAAAATCAGATGGTTAATCGGCTTTGTAGTACCGTTGCCAGACTTGGCTACCGGAATGCCCAGCAGCACACGCTCCTCACCTGTGTATTTATGCAATAAGCTCTCAACTCCAGCCAGCAGAACCATAAACACGGCCCATGGAGCTCCACCTGTTATAGATGATATTCTTTGGGAAATTTCAGATGGAAATGTGAGCGTGTACGTAAGAAAATTAGAACTCGTTGCAGCTGTATCCTTGGACACATGATTGGTGTATGGCAAGCAAGTGATATGATCCTCAGATTCCAGCTTATGACTCCAGTAGTTTTTTTCCTTCTCAAATAAGGCTTTCAATGACATCCCTCCTGCTTCATGGGGTCTGTACCCCTGTTGGAATGGTGCGTTGTTACGTAATTGAGCAATGTGTCGGAAAAATAATACTTTGCAGGCAAGGGCAGTCGGACAAGCCGCCGCCCTCTGCGCATGCAAAGTGAAATCATTTCTTTTTAGAAAACTGATTTAGAACACAAAGTCGATGGAATCTGGCGAGAAGCCTTCCGGCTGCTCGCTCGAGTTCACCTGAATATCGCTTAATAGCAAATCTGGATTAGCTCCAACCTGGGACAGGATCGCTATCAAATCTCCGGTTAAACGTTCAATAGCGTCTGCACCAAACAGCTTTGTGCAATATTCAAAGGAACCCTTGATCTGCCCGTCTTCATCACTCATGGACAAGGTCATATCGAATTTGGAAATACGATGTTCCTGGACATACGGACTAAAGGACAGTGTTTCAAGCTTCGCTTCCGGTGACTCCGTATTTTGCAGTACAAACATGGTGTCAAACAACGGATTACGGCTTGCATCCCGCGCTACATCCAGCTTTTCCACCAACTCCTCCAGCGGATAATCCTGATGTTCGAAGGCTTGCAGCGTACGATCTCGGGCTTCCAGCAAGTAGTTGTGGAACGTTTGGTTGCCCTGCGGCTGATGCCGGATGGCTAGCGTATTGACGAACATGCCGATCAGTGGCTCCAGCTCAGGCAACAAGCGGCCGGCGACCGGCGTACCGATGATCAAATCATCCTGACCGCTGTATTTGGACAACAGGACGGTGTAGGCACTCAGTAGCACCATGTACAATGTGCTTCCGGTCTGTGCCGCTATCCGGCGCAGTTGTCCAGATACATTCGGATCCACGGTAAATTCATACATGGCTCCCTCAAAGCTGCGAACAGCAGGTCTAGGATAAGCGATCGGCAGATCCAGGACCGGCAATTCCCCGGCTAAATGCTCCAGCCAGAACTGTTCTCGGCGCTGGTAGGACTCCCGCTGCGTTTCCTGCTGCTGCCACACCGCATAGTCCTTGTACTGAATCGACAACGGTTCTAGAGCCTGTCCCTCGTACAGTTGTCCCAGCTCCTGCACAATATTGTTAGACGATACACCGTCTGAAATAATATGGTGCATGTCGTACATCAGGAGGTGACGCTCGGGTCCGGTTTGAACGAGACGGACACGCAGCAGCGGTGCCTGCTGGAGATCGAAGCTGCGTACAAAGGACTCGCTATACGCTTCGGCTTCAGACTCATGGGCCTGCAGGCGCTCTACCGCAAATTCAACTTGATCGTAAATCCGCTGCACGACCTCGCCGTCCACCATTTCAAAGGAAGTCCGCAGCGTTTCATGGCGGGCCACTAGCTGACGGAACGCCTCCTCCAGTCGGTCTGCCTGAAGCGGCCCCTCCACTACTAATACACCCGGCATATTGTAGCTGACATCTCCACCTTCCAGATGACTCAAAATGTACAGTCGTTTTTGAGCCGAGGAGACCGGATAATAAGACTGTTTCGCGGCTGCAGGGATCATCGTATAGGTGTCTGTACCGTGCGTTGCGATGAGCTGAGCTTGCTGCTCAATCGTAAAGTGCTGGAACACCTCACGCAGTGTCATTCGGCTGTCCAGTTCCTGATGGATTTTGGCCACCAGCGTCGTGGCCCGCAGGGAGTGTCCTCCCACATCGAAGAATGAGTCGGTGACGCCGACGCTGGACAGTTTCAGGACATCCTGCCAGATTTGGGCTAGCTTGGCCTCCAGCGGCGTCCGCGGCGCAACATACTCCAGACCTCCTTCGAGGCGTGCTTCCGGTGCTGGCAACGCCTTCCGGTCGATTTTCCCGTTTGGCGTCAGTGGGAAACGATCCAGTTGTACGACATACGTCGGGATCATGTAATCCGGTAGCTTCGGCTGCAGCGCATTCCGCAGTTCCGGTAGGCTCAGCGACCCTGTAGCTACGATATAGGCACACAGATCCTTGTGTCCGTCCTCGTTTTCCCATGCCGTGACCACGGCTTTTTGGATACCGTCCACGGTCAGCAGCTGTGCTTCCACCTCGCCCAGCTCGATCCGGTAGCCGCGGATTTTGACTTGATGGTCGATCCGGCCCAAATACTCGATACTGCCGTCCGGCAGCCATCGTGCTAGGTCGCCCGTTCGGTACATCCGGTTTGCGTGAGTGCTGTCCACTTCGGTGGCCGCCGCATCAGCGAACGGATTCGGGACAAACTTCTCAGCCGTCAGTTCCGGCAGGTTGAGGTATCCTCGTGCGATACCTGCCCCTCCGATATAGAGTTCACCCGCGATCCCCATCGGTACCAGCTGTTGTCGAGTGTTCAAGATGTACACAGCCTGGTTGGCTATCGGCGTTCCGATGGATACTGTGTGCTCCCCTTTTTCCAGCAGTACATTCAGCGACTCTACATCTTCAATCGTATAAGCAGTCGCATCTACCGTGGCTTCGGTCGGACCATACACGTTCGTAATCACCGGACGATACCCGGCCCATTTGTGTAGGAACCCCTGTACCAGCTGCACCGATAATGCTTCGCCCCCGATCAGGTAATGCTTCACATCCGGTGCTTCGGTCACGCTGACGCTTTCGTTCAAAATATGCAGATGCGCTGGTGTGCCGTCCGACAGATCAATCCGGTGCGTGCGGTAATAGGCGATCAAATGCTCCCCGCTCAGGCTGACGTCACGGGATACCACATGCAAAGTGTGGCCTAACAGCAAGCTGGCAAAGATTTGTTTCACCGACGCGTCAAATACAAAGGCCGACAGCCATGCGATGTGAAGCGGCTGAGCATACCGGCTGTATACTCGTTCATATAAAGCATCTACCAGATTGCTGACACTGCCCTGCTCGATCATGACTCCTTTCGGCTGACCGGTTGTACCTGACGTATAAATCATATAAGCCAGGTTGTGCAGGTCGGCGACAGGGGTCAGGTTGCTCGCATCCTGTGCTTCTAGTTGAGCCTGTACGCCCTCCTCGTCAAGAACGATAGTTTGTACTGTCGATGGCAGTTGGAGTGACAGGTTGGCAGCTCTGCTTGTGATCACGACCTTTGCCCCACTGTCTTGAAGCATGTAGTCAATGCGCTCCTGCGGATACATCGTATCCATTGGCACATACGCGCCTCCAGCCTTCAGTACCCCCAGAATGCTCACCAGCATATCGGCAGAACGTTCCAGCAGTACGCCTACCGGTTGATCTGCTTCAACTCCTTCTGCCCGTAGCACACGAGCTAATCGGTTCGCCTGCTCATTCAGCTCAGCGTAGGTTAGCGCTATATCGCCAGACACAACGGCTATCCGCTCAGGACTGTCTTTCGCTTGCTCTTCAAAACGCTCGCTGAGCGACAGACCTTGGAGTGTTCTACGCACGCTGTGCGCGTTCGGATCATTGAACACCTTCAGAATCTGTTCGGTTTCTTCCGCCGTAATCAGTGCCAGCTCACCCAGCTTCGCATCCGGGTTCGCCGCTACGGCTTCGGCCAAGCGAATAAAGTGACGTGTCATCCGTTCAACGGTTTCCCGTTGATACAACGCGGTTGCATACTGCAATCCAAACTGGATGCCTATCTCTTCCTCTCTGGCTTCCAGCGTCAAGTCAAACTTCGCTGGTGTTTGCTCCAAGCCATATGGACGGAAGCTCAGGTCTGCCAGTTGCAGTTCACCTTCCTCGGTAGTTTGCAGGGTAAACATCGTATCGAACAGCGGATGGCGACTCATATCCCGCTTCACATTCAGCTTTTCCACCAATTCCTCAAATGGATAGTCCTGATGTTCGTAGGCTTGCAGGGCCTGAACCTTCACTTCTTCCACGTAGCTGCGGAAGGTATGTTCCGCTGTCGGATAGTTTCGCAATGCCAGCGTACCGACGAACATGCCGAGGATCGGCTCCAAATCGGCATGCGGTCGTCCGGCAATCGGCGTGCCGACGACAATGTCCTCTTGGCCGCTGTATTGGTGCAAGAGTGCGGTGTACGCCGCCAGCAGCACCATATACAGGGTAGAGCCTGTGTGCGCCGCCAGTTCCTTCAGGCGTTCGCTCACTTCGCGTTCCAGCCCAAACACCACGGTATCGCCTGCCGTACTTCGTATCGACGGACGGGCAAAGTCTGTCGGTAAATCCAGCACAGGCAGTTCCCCTCGGAAGGTGTTCAGCCAGTACGCTTCCTGACGCTGCATCCATTCCTGATGGGCTTCGCTTTGCTGCCATACGGCATAATCCTTGTACTGTATCCGCAGTGGCGGCAGCTCTCCACCGTCGTACAGGCGGACAAATTCATTCGTCAGTACGCCCATCGACACGCCATCGGAAACGATGTGGTGCATGTCGAGCATGAGTACATGCTGCGGTTCCTGCCCTGCTCCTGATACGCCTAGATCTACCAAGCCTACCCGCAGCAGCGGTGCAGCTTTGAGATCAAACGGACGGACAAAGCAGCTTACCAGTTCTTGTACTTCCTTGTTGACCCTCATGTCTGTGTCCGTAGTCGCACCCTCAGCTTGTACCTTCGTAAATTCCACCTCGAACGGCACGGTGTCCTCAATAGACTGCATTGGCTCGCTGTCCACCAACTCAAAGTGGGTACGTAAGGACTCATGACGGACGATCAGTTGACGGAATACATGTTCCACTCGCTTCACGTCCAGCGGACCGCTCACTTGCAGCACCGATGGCATGTTGTAGTTCACATCATTCGGGTCGAACTGATGCAGCACATACAGTCGTTTTTGCGCCGAGGACAAGGGATAGAAGCTGCGCTCTTCCGTTACTGGAATGGATGCATACGTCACCTGTTCCAGCTGTTCCAGTACGACTGCCAGATGCTCAATCGTTGGTGCTTCAAAAATACTGCGCAGGGGAAGCGGCTTGTTCAGTTCCTTGTGAATCTTCGAGGCCAGTGTGGTCGCCCGCAGCGAGTGTCCGCCAATCTCGAAGAAGTTTTCCTTCACACCGACCTGAGTGAGGCCTAGTACATCCTGCCAAATTTGCGCCAGTTTCACTTCCACCCACGTTCGCGGTGCGACATAGTCGGCTCCGGTTTGCAGGCTGCCTTCTGGTGCTGGCAGGGCCTTGCGGTCGATTTTACCGTTCGGTGTCAGCGGCATTTGCTCCAACTGTACCAAGAAAGAAGGCACCATGTAGTTTGGCAGCTCCTCACCCAGTAAACTGCGCAGTTCACCAGCGCTTACGTCTCTTTCAGTGACATAGTACGCCACCAGTTGATTTTGTCCCTGCTCGTCCGCTTGGGCCAGGACGATGACCTCTTGTACGTCCTCCACTTTCAATATTTGTGCCTCGACTTCGCCCAGCTCAATCCGGTAACCCCGGATCTTTACTTGATGGTCAATCCGGCCCAAGTATTCGGTGTTTCCGTCCGGCATCCATCTTGCCAAGTCGCCTGTGCGGTACATCCGCTCATATCCGGCTTCGCCAGCCGCAAACGGATTCGGTACAAATTTCTCCGCCGTCAGCTCTGGACGATCCAGGTAACCACGTGCCAGACCCGGACCAGACACGCACAGCTCACCCGCTACGCCTATGGGGGCCAAATGCCCGTGTACATCTACCATGTATACCCGATGATTCGGCACAGGACGTCCAATGGAAATCAGCTGTCCTGCTCTCTCATCCTTGGATACCGGCCAGATGGATGTCGCTACCGAGTTTTCGGTTGGACCATAGCCATTGTAGTACGCCACCTGATCCTTCCACTTGTATACCAGCTCTGTTGAAGCGGCTGAACCCGCAGTGACCAGAATACGCAGATTTGGCATCCGCTGCGGCTCCAGATACACCGCATAGGTAGGCGGCAAAGCTGCCACCGTGATGTGGTGATCCGCCATATATTGTTCAAACCGTTCGTAGTCCAAAATCGTCTCTGACGTTGGCACGTACAACGTGGCTCCGCAGAATAGAGCTTGGAAGATTTCCCAGCAAGCCGCATCAAACGAGTAGCTGGCGAACAGCAACATATGATCTGAGGTACTGATCTCGAATTCCTGATCAAAATACGTTTTCAGATTGCATAGCCCGTGATGCTCCAGCATAACGCCCTTCGGCTGCCCCGTTGTCCCCGATGTATAGATCACATACGCCAGATCGTTCGGACCGGACAACGACTCCAGATTGGAACCATCCTCGTGATACACATTCTGTGTCCCATTCAGCACCAGCACGTGACCGTCGAAAGCTACTTTGTCCACCAGATGACCTTGAGTTAACAACAGCTTCGCTCCCGAGTCATCCAGCATATAGCGGATACGCTCTTCCGGATAGGTTGGATCGATAGGTACATATGCTCCTCCGGCTTTCAAAATCCCGAAGATACCCACGATCATGTCTATCGAGCGTTCGGTCATCAGACCTACCAAACGATCTTTCGTCACACCTTGACTGCGCAAGGTACGAGCCAGACGATTCGCACGTTCATTCAGTTCGCGATAAGTCAGCTGCTCTCCTTCGAAGTATAACGCTGGCTGTTCCGGTGTGTGCACTGCTTGTGCTTCGAACAAGCCATGGATCGTTTGCTCGCTTGGATACTCGGCGGCTGTATCTCCCCATACGCTGAGAATTTGCTCGCGTTCCTGCTCGCTTAACACATCCAGCTCTTGCACCCGAATGGCCGGATTCGCTACCACTTGTTCCAGTAGCTGTATTAAATGGCCCTGAGTCCGTTCCACGGCTTCCCGATCAAATATTTTTGTATTATATTCGAATCGGATTTTCATCGCTTCCTGCGGCATGACGACCAGATTGAAATCATAGTTCGTTTGTTCAATCATGCCTGCATTGCTGATTACAAAATCCGACGCTGCACCTTCGCCAAGCTGCTCGACCTGCTCCTCCACCGGATAGTTTTCAAACACGATAATGTGGTTGATCAGCTCTTGCTTTTGCTCGGTCAAGGCTTGAATTTCATACAGCGGATACGTTTCGTAATCTTGAGAAGTCAGCGCCTGCTGCTGATTCACTCTGATCAGGTCGGCAAAGGTGTCCTCAGCCTGGCTGCGGATACGGATTGGAATGGTGTTAATGAACAAGCCCACCATATTTTCGATCCCCGGAATATCAGCTGGACGACCCGACACGACACCGCCAAAGACGGCATCATCACTACCGTTGTACTTTTGAAGCAGTAAGCCCCAGGCTGTTTGCAGTAATGTATTCGGGGTCACGTGGTACTGCTTGGCTACCATTTCCATGCGCCCTGTCAAATCCTTACCTAGATCGCACAACACATGCTCAAATTGTGCACCGTCCGCTTTCGTGCCGACTTTTCTGGTTGGAATCGACGTTTGTTGATCATAGCCCAGCAAATAATCTTTCCAGTATGAGGCTGCTGCTTCTACATCCTGGGCTTCAAGCCACTCAATATACTGACTGTATGGAGTCACCGGGGCGAGCTTTGGTTCTCTATGCTCTACGGCTGCAAAATAAGCCTCAAACACCTCATCTGTTGCCAGCGCCACACACCAGCCGTCCATTAGGATGTGATGAGAGCTCCACACAAAATAATAATCCTCGTCACTGGTCCGTAAAATGGCCACGCGCATCAACGCATCCCGGGACAAATCGAATCCGGCTGCCTTGTCCTGGCGAATAAATTCCTGCACATACGCGTCACGCTCCTGGTCACCCAAATGACGCAAATCTTCATATCTGAAACCAACATCCTTGCGCCGGAATATCACCTGCACGGGCTCATCCTGCCAGCCGCTAATGAAATTAGCTCTAAAGATCTCATGCCGCTGTGCCAAATGATTCAAGCTATCTTGGAAAATATCCTCTTGGAAGCGTCCGTGTAGATCAAAGGTCGTCTGTTCAAAATAAGCCCCTGACGCTGCATCCATCAGGCTATGGAACAACATGCCTTTTTGCATCGGTGTCAAGGCATATACATTTTCCAGTTCCCCCATGTCACGAGTCCGCTCTACTAACTGATCCAGCTCGGCCAGGGTTACATGTTTAAGCATCACATCGCTTGGCGTTAGCTCCTGCTGTTGGCGACCCGCGCAATGCGCGATGATGTCCTGCAGGCTGGTTCTGAGTGCTTCAGCTAACTGCTCCATCGTTTCACTGCGATATTCCTGATGGCTGTAGCTGATCGTCAATTGTAATTGACCTTCCGAAATCAGTCCGTTCAGATCCAGCGTATGCGTTCGGGCTGCATGTGGGCTCAGCTCGGTACCGCTAGCGTAAGGAGACACGCCAATGGATGGATTTTGCATATCCTGGTCAAATTGTCCCAAATAGTTAAAGCTGATTTCAGGTTCAGTTACAAAACGCTCTTGCTCACATGCTGCAGACAGGTATCTCAGCATCCCGTAACCAATACCCTTTTGCGGAATCCGGCGTAGCCCTTCTTTCACCTGTTTGATGCGCTGTGAAAGATCTTGCCCTGCGCTCATATCCAGCACAACCGGGAATTGGGTCGTAAACCAGCCCACCGTGCGCGTAATATCCAGCTCTGGCAAAATGGATTCCCGTCCATGGCCTTCCAGGTTGACGAGCACGCGTTCAATACCCGCCCAGCGATGAATGGCTAGGCCCAGTGCGGTTAGCAGCAAATCATTCATATCCGTGTTGTAGGCACGATGCGCCTGTTTTAACAACTGCTCCGTTTCCTGAGCCGTCCACGTGACCGTCATGATCTCGCTGTCTTTATTCAAGGAATGAACAGGTAATTCGTCTTTTGGAAGCGGCTCATACGTTCCCTGTTCCACTTCTTGCCAGAAGGCGAGCTCTGCTGCCATTTCTGGACCATTCGCATAGTGAGACTGTTCATCAGCCCAGGTGCGGAACGAATCCGTTTTGTACGGAAGACGAGTCGGTTGTCCGTTCAAGGCTTGCTCATAGGCTGTCGTAAGATCCTCAAACAAAATGCGCCAAGAAACGGTGTCCACTACTAAGTGATGAATAGCCATCAATAAATGATCTCCATCGGAGCAATGGAATAGCCCCAGCTTCACCAGGGGTCCTTCGCTTAAATGGATGCCCGCCTGAATTTCGTTCGCTTTGGCCTCAATCGCCGCAGACCCTTCCGTCTCATGGCTGAAGTCTATGTGTTCCAGCGTATACAGCTCACCCTCGCCAATGGCGCGGTTCCAGGCCTCATATCCGTGCTCCGTAGGACGGAAAACGATCCGCAGCGCATCGTGATGGCTGACGATGTGGTCCATCGCTGTACGCAGTGCCACTTCATCAAAACCGTCCTGGCTATACAGCATAATGGACTGGTTATGATGATGAGCATCCGTCAGGTTCTGCTCAAAGAACCAATGTTGAACAGGTGTCAGTTTCACCGCGCCCATCACTTCGCTCTGATCCGCCAATCGGGTAACCGATTGGACTTTCAGCGCCAATGCAGACACCGTTGGATGACTGAACAGGTCTTTCATATCCAGTCGATAACCTGCTTGTAGCAATCGGGACGATACTTGCAGCGCTTTGATCGAATCCCCGCCCAGCTCAAAGAAGTTATCCTGCGTGCCTACGGCTTCCACGCCCAGTACTCCGGCCCATACCGCAGCCAGTACTTGCTCCACCTTCGTACGCGGGGCCACATAGGCTGCTCCGGTATGGATACTGCCTTCTGGTTCTGGCAAGGCCTTGCGGTCAATTTTGCCGTTACTGGTCAGCGGGATCGTCTCCAGACGCATCAGCCGTGCAGGCACCATGTGCGCTGGCAGTCCGGCTTCCAGTGCGGCCTGTACTTCCTCGATCCGTAGCTCGGGTTCTCCCGTGATGTATCCGCACAAATACTTGTGTCCTCGCTCATCCGTCCGGTCGATGACTACCGCTTGACGCACACCCGGTATCCGCTGAATCGCGGTTTCAATCTCGCCCAGCTCGATCCGGTAGCCGCGAATTTTGACTTGGTAGTCCATCCGGCCGATAAAGTCTACATTGCCGTCCGGCATCCACCGCGCCAAATCGCCGGTGCGATACAAACGTTCACCCGGTACGTACGGGTTCGCCACGAATTTCTCGGCCGTCAGGTCTGCACGGTTCAGATACCCCCGTGCGACCCCGGCACCGCCGATGCACAGCTCGCCCAGTACGCCGATCGGTACCGGATTCAGCTGGCTGTCCACGATGTAGAAGCGTGCGTTCAGCCACGCCTGACCAATCGGCACATTCCCGCTGCTTGGCAGCTTCGACAGCTCTTCGTCGTAGAAGCTGGAGTCAATCGCCGCTTCCGTGACGCCGTAGCTGTTAATAATGCGGATGTCCGCACCAAACCGTTCTTGCAGCACTCGGTAGTCCGTCACGCTGCAGCTATCCGAGCTGGTGATCAGCAGTTCCAGACTGCTCATGTCCAGTCCGTGTTCGTATACATGCTGCATAAACGGTACGATCAGAGCCGGCGTCGATTCGAACACGGTAATCTGGTAATCGCGAATCCAGCCGTACAGACGGCTTGGATCAATCCGGTCGTCTTTCGGACAGATGACCATCGTGCCCCCGTTATAAAGCGTCCGCGCAATATCGCCGACGAACACGTCGAAGGAGAAGCTGGCCAGTTGCAGCAGTCGTACTGGGAACTGGTTCAGACGGTAATCCCGGCGATAGGCCGCAGCCGTATTGACCAAGCTGCGATGCTCGATCATGACGCCCTTCGGACGTCCGGTTGTCCCGGACGTGTAGATCACATACGCCAGATCCTGCGGCTCGTTGATCGGTTCAACATCCGTGGCATCCCCGCTATACAGCGACTCATCGTCCAATGCCAGTACGGTGTGCAGACGCAGCCCTGTTGCTGGTTCGGATGCTGCTTCGCTGTCAGACTTCGAATCTGATTTCAAGCCTAAGCCTTCACTCAGGCGGTCTCTTTCCATCGTTTCAGCGCTAGCCGCCGTCTCCAGCACACCCTCGCTCTTTCCTTCGCCCATAGCCCATTGGCTTTCTTCGAGCCATGCTTGTGCTCGCTCTTGTAAGCCGGTTTGAGTCAGCAGTACCGTTGCACCGCTGTCCTCCAGCATGAAACGAATCCGTTCGGACGGATAATCCGCATCCAGCGGTACATAGGCACCTCCTGCTTTCCATACCGCCAATACGCCGACCAGCATGTCCACCGAGCGCTCGCTTAAAATACCGACAATGGATTCGCGTCCAATACCTACCTTTCGCAATCTACGCGCCAATTGGTTCGCACGTTCGTTCAGTTTGCAGTACGTAAGCTGCCGCTCCTCGTACACTACCGCCACGTGATCTGGCACAAGCTGTGCTTGTTCTTCCACATAGGTATGGAACAATGCTCTGTCTTCAACAGTAGCAACATCCGATACGCCTACATCTCCAAAACCGTAGAGGATTTGTACTTTTTCCTCGACAGTCACCATATCCAAAGCGGCCAGCGGCTGCTGCGGATGCAGTGTAATGGCACGTACAAGTTCGGTAAAATGCTGCGCCAAGCGCGTGATCGTATCCGGCTTGTACAGCGCCGTGCTGTATTCCAAACTGCACAGAATGCCTTCGGGCTGCTCTACGGCATCCAAGGTCAGATCGAATTTGGACGTAGGATTATCCATCGGATACGGCTTGAAGGTCAGACCTTCTAGTTCGAACTCCTGCTGCTCAAATGTTTTCAACTCAAACATGGTGTCAAACAGCGCATTCCGGCTCGTATCCCGTGTTAAATTAAGCTTTTCAACCAGCTCTTCAAACGGATATTCCTGATGCTCATACGCACGGAGCGCATGCTCTTTGACCTCTTGCAGATAGTCCAGGAACGTTTTGTCGCCAGACGGATAATTGCGGATCGCCAGCGTGTTGAGGAATACACCTACCAGGTTCCCCAGCTCCGCTTGTGGTCGTCCGGCAATTGGCGTGCCGACAATGATGTCCTCTTGACCCGTGTATTTATGCAAAAGCGTGCTATATGCTGCAAGCAGCACCATGTACAAGGTGGAGCCAGTTTGCGCGGCCAGCTGTTTCAACTGTTCGCTGTCCTCCATACAGATCGCAAACTCAAATCGTGTTCCTTCCAGACGCTGTACAGCAGGTCTTGTAAAATCCGTTGGCATATCCAGCGCCGGAATCTCACCAGACATGGTGTTCAGCCAGTAGCTTTCTTGCGCACGCAGACGTTCACTTTGCATATCTGCATGCTGCCAAACCGCATAGTCCTTGTACTGAATCCGAAGTGGCGACAGCTCCTTGCCTTCATACAATTGAGAAAACTCCTGCACGATAATGCCCTCCGTCACGCCATCCGAAATAATATGATGCATGTCATAGAGCATAACGTGACGCCCCGGTCCGTTTTCGATCAACTGAACCCGCAACAATGGGGCTTGTGCGAGATCAAATGCACGTACAAAGTCCTGTGCGTACTGCGTTGTCTCCTCTTCGCTTGCTTGTACATGCTCCACGCTGAATGGTGCGCTGGATTCAATCCGCTGAATCACCTCGCCATCCACCATCTCGAATCGGGTTCGCAGGGCTTCATGACGTTCAATCAGCTGACGGAAGGCTTGTTCCAGTCGTTTTTTATCCAAGGAGCCTTCGATAATCAACGCTCCTGGCATGTTGTAGCTAACCTCTCCCCCTTCCAGGTGACTCAGAACGTACATCCGCTTTTGCGCCGAGGAAACAGGATAATATTCGTGCTCCTCTGCCACAGGGATGGATACATACGTTTGCTGGGTCTGGTCTTCATCCATCACCTGTACCAATTGCTCAATCGTCGGATATTGGAAAATATCTCGCAAGGCCAGCTTGTGATTCAGCTCCTGATGAATTTTCGCCATCAGGGTGGTAGCGCGCAGCGAATGTCCTCCCACTTCAAAGAAGTTATCCTGGATGCCTATTTGGCGATGATTTAAAACGCTTTGCCAAATACGGACCAGCTGCTCTTCCAGCGGTGTGCGCGGCGCCACGTACTCCGTGCCCCCTTCGAGACGTGTTTCTGGCGCTGGCAACGCTTTGCGATCAATTTTTCCGTTGGGTGTCAGCGGGAATTGATCCAGCTGTACGACATACGTCGGGATCATATAGCCCGGCAGTTTGGGCTGCAGTGTGCTGCGTAGCTCTGGCAAATTTAGTGCCTCCGAGGCTACAACATACGCACACAGATCCTTGTCTCCGTCTTCATTTTCCCAGGCGGTGACGATGGCTTTCTCAATACCATCCACGGTCAGCAACTGCGCTTCCACCTCGCCGAGTTCAATCCGGAAGCCTCGGATTTTGACCTGATCATCCATCCGGCCGATAAAGTCTACATGGCCGTCTGGCATCCACCGCGCCAAATCGCCGGTGCGATACAGTCGTTCACCCGGTACGTACGGGTTCGCCACGAATTTCTCATCCGTCAGGTCCACACGGTTCAGGTACCCCCGTGCGACCCCGGCTCCGCCAATGCATAGCTCGCCCAGTACACCAATCGGCACCGGATTCAGCTGGCTGTCTACGATGTAGAAGCGTGCGTTCAGCCACGCCTGCCCAATGGGCACATTACCGCTGCTTGGCAGCTTCGACAACTCTTCGTCATAGAAGCTGGAGTCAATCGCCGCTTCCGTGACGCCATAACTATTAATGATGCGAATATCTGCACCAAACCGTGCTTGCAGCACCCGGTAGTCCGTCACGCTGCAGCTATCCGAGCTCGTGATCAGTAGTTCCAGACTGCTCATGTCCAGTCCTCGTTCATGCACATGCTGCATAAACGGTACGATCAGGGCCGGTGTCGATTCGAACACCGTAATTTGATAATCACGAATCCATCCGTGCAGACGGCTGAAATCAATCCGGTCGTCTTTCGGACAAATGACCATTGTCCCACCATTATAAAGCGTCCGCGCAATATCGCCGACGAACACGTCGAAGGAAAAGCTGGCCAATTGCAGCAGTCGTACCGGGAACTGGTTCAGGCGGTAATCTCGGCGATACGCTGCAGCCGTATTCACCAAGCTGCGATGCTCGATCATGACACCTTTTGGACGCCCGGTTGTCCCAGACGTGTAGATCACATACGCCAGATCGTGCGGTTCATTGATCGGCTCGATATCTGTGGCATCTCCGGTGTACAGTGACTCATCGTCCAGCATTAATACAGTACGTAGACGCAGCTTTGTTGCCGATTCAGATACTGCTTCGCGGTCAGACACCGAATCTGATTTCAAGCTCAAACCTTCATTGAGGCTATCTCTTTCCATCGTTTCAGCACCAGCCGCTGTTTCTAGCTCACTCTCAGTCTGCCTTCCGGCCAAGGCCTGTCGGCTTTCTTCGAGCCATGCCTGTGCGCGCTCCTGCAATCCCGTCTGAGTTAACAGTACCGTCGCACCACTGTCCTCCAGCATGAAACGAATGCGCTCGGACGGATAGTCTGCATCCAGCGGCACATAGGCGCCTCCGGCTTTCCACACCGCCAATACGCCGACCAGCATGTCTACCGAGCGTTCACTCAAAATGCCGACAATCGATTCGCGTCCAATGCCTTCCTTTCGCAATTTACGCGCCAATTGGTTCGCACACTCGTTCAGTTTGCGGTACGTCAGCTGTTGCTCCTCGTACACCACCGCCACGTGATCCGGCACAAACTGGGCTTGTTCTTCCACATAGGTATGGAACAGGGCTCCTGCTTCAACCGCAGCAACATCCGATACACCTACTTCTCCAAAACCGTAGATGAGTTGCTCCTTTTCCTCGGCGGTTACCATATTCAAAACTGCCAGTGGCTGCTGTGGATGATAGGCAATAGCTCGAACGATTTCCGCAAAATGCTGTGCCAATCGCGTCATGGTCTCCGGTTTATACAGCGCCGTGCTGTATTCCAGACGGCACAGAATGCCTTCGGGCTGCTCTATGGCCTCCAAGCTCAGATCAAACTTGGCCGTATGATTGTCCAGTGGATAGGAGCTCAAGGTCAGACCTTCCAGCTCGAACTCCCGCGGCTCCCATGTTTTTAGCTCAAACATCGTGTCAAACAGCGCATTCCGGCTCGTATCCCGCGTTACATTCAGTTTTTCAACCAGTTCTTCAAACGGATAGTCCTGATGCTCATACGCACGGAGCGCATGCTCTTTGACCTCCTGCAGATAATCCAGGAACGACTTGCCGCTGGACGGATGATTGCGCATCGCCAGCGTGTTAATGAACACACCCACCAGATTACTGAACTCCGCATGCGGTCGTCCGGCAATCGGCGTGCCAACGACGATGTCCTCTTGGCCTGTGTATTTGTGTAGGAGCGTAGTGTACGCTGCCAGCAACACCATATACAGGGTAGCGCCGGTTTGCGCCGCTAGTTCTTTCAGACGTTCACTAACCTCACACTCCAGCACAAATTCGATCGTATCCCCTGCCGTACTCTGCACCGCTGGGCGGACAAAGTCAGTAGACAGATCCAGTACAGGTAGTTCACCTTGGAAAGTGTCAAGCCAATAGGCTTCCTGACGCTGCATCCATTCCTGCTGGGCCTCGCTTTGCTGCCATACGGCATAATCTTTGTACTGAATCCGCAATGGCGCTAGCTCTTCACCGCCATACAAACGGACAAACTCATCGGTCAGGACCTCCATGGAAACCCCATCCGAGACGATATGGTGCATATCGAGCATGAGCAAATGCTGGGATTCCTGCTTCGCTCCTTGAACGCCCAGATCCACCAAGCCTACCCGCAGCAGCGGTGCAGCTTTGAGATCAAACGGACGGACAAAGCGCCGCACCAGCTCTTGTGCTTCTATGTTGACTCTTGTGTACGTATCTGTAGTTGTGTCCTGATCTGTGTCCACAGTCGCACCCGCTGCCTGTATCTTCGTATATTCCACCTCGAACGGCACAGCGTCCTCAATCCATTGCATCGGCTCGCTGTCGATTAGCTCAAAGCGGGTACGCAAGGTCGCATGGCGGGCAATCAGTTGACAGAACACGTCCTCTACTCGCTTCACGTCCAGCGGACCACTCACTTGCAGTACCGACGGCATGTTGTAGTTCACATCATTCGGGTCGAACTGATGCAGCACATACAGTCGTTTTTGCGCCGAGGACAGAGGATAGAAACTACGCTCTTCCGTTACCGGAATGGACGCATACGCCACCTGATCCATACTTTCCAGCACAGCTGCCAGTTGTTCAATGGTTGGTGCTTCAAAAATGCTGCGCAGTGGAAGTGGCTTGTTCAGCTCTTGGTGAATCTTCGAGGCCAGTGTCGTCGCCCGCAACGAATGTCCGCCAATCTCAAAGAAGTTTTCCTTCACGCCGACCTGCGCCAGGCCTAGCACATCCTGCCAAATTTGCGCCAGCTTCGCTTCTACCCATGTCCGCGGCGGGATATAATCGGCTCCGCTTTGCAGGCTGCCTTCCGGTGCCGGAAGTGCTTTGCGGTCGATTTTGCCATTGGGACTCAGTGGCATTTGCTCCAGCTGTACAAAGTACGACGGCACCATGTAGCTTGGTAGCTCTCGGCCCAGTTCACTTCTCAGCTCGCTGGCACGGATTTCTTGCCCGGCGACATAGTAGGCGACCATTTGTTTTTGGCCCATTTCATCCGCACGAGCCATGACCACCGCTTCTCGTACCGATTCCACTTGGAGCAGTTGCGTTTCGACCTCGCCCAGCTCAATCCGGTACCCCCGAATTTTCACCTGATGGTCGATTCGGCCTAAGTACTCAATGTTGCCGTCTGGCATCCATCTCGCCAAGTCACCGGTGTGATACATCCGTTCGTATCCTGGTTCACCACCCGAAAACGGATCGACTACGAATTTCTCGGCCGTCAGTTCTGGACGGTTCAGATAGCCTCGGGCTACGCCGACACCACCGATGCACAGTTCCCCTGCCACCCCAATCGGCTGCAATTGCTCCGTGCCTTCCTTGACGATGTACAGACGAATGTTCTGAATCGGTTTCCCGATCGGGATCACCGCATATTCCTCTGACGGCTCGCAATCGAAATACGATACGTCCACCGTCGCTTCGGTCGGTCCGTACAGATTGATCAGCTTCGCTCCGGCCAAGCTCGACACGAGCCGCTGGAACCGGGCCACATGCTGTGGCGGCAACGCTTCACCACTGGCAAAGACATGGCGCAACGTGCCCAGCTTCGCTTGCATCACATCTCGTGGCTGCTGCTCCACATACTCCAGGAACGCATGCAGCATGGCGGGTACGAAGTGCATCGTACTCACGCCATCGCGGGCAATCGTGTCGACGATGTCTTCCGGGTTCTTTTCCCCGCCAACTGGCAGCAGGCTTACCTTCGAGCCGACCATCGACCACCAGAACAGCTCCCATACCGACACGTCGAAGGTGAAGGCGGTCTTTTGCAGGATCGTATCTTCTGCACTCAAGCCGTAGCGATCATGCATCCATAAAATCCGGTTCAGCACGGAATGGTGCTCTACCATGACGCCCTTCGGTTTTCCGGTCGAACCGGAGGTATAGATGACATAAGCGACATGGTGCGGTCTGGCCAGTGGCTCCAGATTCGAGCCATCTTCGTGGTAGATGTCCTTGCCATCCTGCTCCTGACGATCCAGCACCAGCACCTGGCAATCGAAACTCAGCGAGGCTTGCTCCGCCAGATGCGATTGTGTCAGCACCAGCTTCGCGCCCGAGTCCTCCAGCATAAAGCGGATACGGTCAGCCGGATATTCCGGATCGATCGGTACATAGGCTCCGCCGGCCTTGAGGATCGCATAGATGCCCACGATCATGTCCAGTGAACGGTGGACCAGAATGCCCACAGGCTGATCCGGTTCTACTCCTTCCGTACGCAAGGTGCGGGCGAGACGGTTGGCTCGCTCGTTCAGCTCACGGTAGGTCAGCGACTCTTTACCACACAGTACCGCCACTTGCTCCGGCGTGTTCGCGGCCTGCTGCTCGAACAGACTGCTTAGCGTTTGATCCTGCGGATAGGCTGCTGCCGTATCTCCCCATACCTGTACGATTTGCGCTTGCTCTTCTGCTGTCACTAGTTCCAGCTCATTCACGCGGATATGCGGATTGTCAATAATTTGCTCGATCACATGCAGTACATGTCCCTGCATCCGCTCGATCGTAGACCGATCGTACACATTCGCGTTGTATCTGAACATGATACGGAAGATTTCATCTGGCATCACAATCAAGTCCAGATCATAGTTCGTTTGCTCGACAACCTCTACATTCGTAATGTCAAATGCAGACGGACGAACTTCACCCAGCTGCTCAACTTGCTCCTCGACCGGATAGTTCTCAAATACCATAATGTGGTTAATCAGATTTTGCTTCTGTTCGGTCAGCGCCTGGATTTCATACAGCGGGAAGCTGTCATAGACGCCTGAAGCCAGCGCTTGCTCCTGCGTTTTGCGCATGATGTCCACAAACGTGGCATTTCGCTCACTTTGAATCCGCACTGGGATGGTATTAATGAACAGGCCGATCATATGCTCTACACCCGGAATATCCGTCGGACGTCCAGATACGACACTACCAAATACAACATCCTCGTTGTTGTTATATTGCTGCAAAATAAGGCCCCACACGCTCTGCATCAGCGTATTGATCGTGACTTGCTGCTGCTTCGCAATCCGGTACATGGCCTGGCTCCACGTTGGATCCAGCTCTACCGTTATTTTTTCAGAAACATATTCGTCGCTTGCTGCCTTGGATACCGTATGCTCCCTGCGGTCTACCACGTGGTCTTTCGTTGCAGTATCCGATCCAGGCAGCAACGTCTGCTGTTCCAAGCCAGCTAAATAGCTGCTCCAATACTCTTTTGCCGCCCGTTCATCCTGACGCTCTAGCCATTCGATATAGTGGCCATACGGTGTGATCGGAGCAAGCTCCGGCTGTTTCTGCTCCAGTAGTGCAAAGTACGTACCAAACACCTCACCCGTAACGAGCGATAAGCACCAGCCGTCCATGATAATGTGATGGAAGCTCCATACCAAGTGATACGCTTCTTCATCGGTCTGCAATACCTGTACGCGCATCAGTGCATCCGTACCGAGATTAAAACCTCTCGCTTGGTCCTCCTGCTTAAACGTCTGGATATATGCCTGTTGCTCCGCTTTCGGCATGTTGCGTATATCCTCGAAGGAAAGATCGCTATTTTTATGACGGAACACGATTTGCAATGGCTCCGGACCGTGTCCTGTCTCAAATTGATGGAAATTCGTCCGCAGCGCTTCATGACGCTGTGTCAGCAGATCCAGACTCTTACGGAAAATAGCAACATCAAAGCTACCTTTTTGATCAAATGACGCTTGCTGGAAGTATGCGCCTGAGTCCGGCTCCATTAAGCTATGGAACAGCATCCCCTTCTGCATGGGAGAGAGAGCATACACATTTTCCAGTTCGCCCACAGCAGCTGTTTGCTCCGTTAATTGCTCCAACTGCTCCAGTGTCAAGCCCTTGAACAAGACATCGCTTGGGGTTAGCTCACTCCGCTCTTGGGAGGCACAATGCTTGATTACTTCCTGCAAGCTTTCCCGTAGCAACTGTGCAAAATTTTCTACATTTTGCTGATGATATACTTGGCTGTCATAGCGAATTTCCAAGGTCAGCACGCCTGCTGTAATCATACCGTTCACATTCAGCGGCTGCTCCAGTACGGTGCGGTCACTCAACGGCTCTCCACCTGAATGTGAAGACAACGTGATCTCCCCATGTTCCAAGTCCTGATCAAATTGTCCCAAATAGTTAAAGCTGATCTCAGGCTGCAGGCTCCAGGAAAGATCGGCATCATCCGAGGACATATACTTCAACATACCGTAGCCAATGCCCTTATGCGGCACATGACGCAGGTCCTCTTTGACCCGCTTGATGCGCTGCCCTACTTCTGCCTTTCCATCGACATCCAGCAGTACTGGATACTGACTCGTAAACCAGCCCACGGTACGTGTGATGTCGATATCGGGAACAATGGCTTCCCGGCCATGGCCCTCCAGATTGACCAGCACACGCTTCTGCCCGCTCCAGTTGTACAATGCGGTACCGAGTGCAGTTAACAGCAGATCATTGACCTCGGTGTGGTATGCACGATGTGATTCCTGCAGCAGCAGCCGGGTGTCCTGTTCGCTCCACGCCACGGTTACCGTCTCACTGTCTCTGACCACAAAATGCTGTCCTGCCGCTCTTTCTTGATCCTTAGGTAGCGATCCGACTTCCACTTGGGCAAGACGCTGCCAGTATTCGCGTTCATTATCGATGGCCGGACTATTGGCATATTGAGACAAACGTTCTGCCCAAGTGGAGAACGAATCCGTTTTATATGGCAAGCGAATCGCTTCTCCCCGAATGGCCTGCTCATAACCCGAGGCAAAATCCTCAAACACAATCCGCCACGAAATGCCGTCTACAACCAAATGGTGAATGGCAATCAAGAGATGATCTCCATCTATGCAGCGGAAAAGTCCCAGCTTCACCAGCGGTCCTTCGTCCAGACGAATGGAGCTTTGGATGGCATTGGCTTTTGTTTCCATCGCCACCGCCACATCTGCCGTATCTTCGACGCCTGTCAAATCCACAACGTCCAGACTGTACAGCTGACCTTCGTTCACACCGCGATTCCACGCTTCATAGCCCTGTTCGGTCTGACGGAAGACCATACGCAGCGCATCATGATGCTCCGTCAGCTTGGTCACCGTGTGATGCAATGCGTCTAGATCAAAGCCTTCTGCTCGATACAGCATCACCGATTGGTTGAAATAATGCGGCTCTGCTGATGATAATCCAAAGAACCATTGCTGAATCGGAGTCAGTTTAACACTGCCCGAAACCACGCGCTGATCGGCTGTACGGCTAACTTTGTGTACATGACCGCTCAGCAGCGAAATGGACGGATATTGGAACAAATCCTTCATCTCCAGCTTGTAGCCCGCTTGCAGCAAGCGGGAGGATACCTGGATTGCTTTGATCGAATCGCCGCCCAGATCAAAGAAATTATCCAAAATCCCGACGCTCTTCGCTCCTAATACAGACTGCCAAATCGAAACCAACGTCTGCTCCAGCGCTGTGCGCGGCTCTACATAATCCGCTCCGCTTTGCAGGCTACCCTCCGGTGCTGGCAGGGCCTTGCGATCGATTTTGCCGTTCGGTGTCAGCGGCATCTGCTCCAGCTGGATGAAGTACGAAGGTACCATATAGTTGGGCAGCTCCTCACCCAGCAAGCTGCGCAGCTCACCTGCGCTTACTTCTCTTTCAGCGACATAGTACGTCACCAGTTGGTTTTGCCCTTGCTCGTCCGCTTGGGCCAGGACGATAACCTCTTGCACGTCTTCCACTTTCAATATTTGTGCCTCGACTTCGCCCAGCTCGATCCGGTAGCCCCGGATTTTTACTTGATGGTCGATGCGGCCCAAATATTCAATGTTGCCGTCCGGCATCCATCTCGCCAAGTCCCCTGTACGGTACATTCGTTCATAGCCTGTTTCACCAGCCGCAAACGGGTTCGCTACAAATTTCTCTGCCGTCAGCTCTGGACGATCCAGATAACCACGCGCCAGACCTGGACCAGACACGCACAGCTCACCCGCTACGCCGACCGGAGCCAAATGCCCGTGTACATCCACCATGTATACGCGATGATTCGGCACAGGGCGTCCAATGGAAATGAGTTGGCCTGCCCTTTCATCCTCGGATACTGGCCAGATGGACGTCGCCACCGAGTTTTCGGTTGGACCGTAGCCGTTGTAGTACGCCACCTGATCCTTCCATTTGTATATCAGTTCGGTGGAAGAGGCTGAACCCGCAGTGAACAAAATACGCAGATTTGGCATCCGCTCCGGCTCTAGATACACCGCATAGGTCGGCGGCAAAGCGGCCACCGTAATCCGATGATTCGCCATATATTGCTCAAACCGCTCGTAGTTCAAAATCGTCTCTGTCGTTGGCACATATAACGTGGCGCCGCAGAACAAAGCTTGAAAGATTTCCCAGCAAGCTGCATCAAACGAATAGCTGGCGAACAGTAGCGCATGATCCGACGTACGAATTCGAAGCGTCTGATCAAAATACGTTTTCAGATTGCACAGCCCATGGTGCTCCAGCATGACGCCCTTTGGCTGCCCCGTCGTCCCTGACGTATAAATCACATACGCCAAATCGTTCGGGCCGGACCCCAGCTCCAGATTGGAACCATCCTCGTGGTACAACGTTTGCTCCCCATCTAGCACCAGCATGTGGCCGTCAAACGCGACTTTGTCTACCAGATGGCTTTGTGTCAACAGCAGCTTCGCTCCCGAGTCGTCCAGCATGTAGCGGATACGCTCTTCCGGGTAGGCTGCATCGATAGGAACATAGGCGCCCCCAGCCTTCAAAATCCCGAAGATGCCCACGATCATGTCCACCGAGCGCTCAGTCATCAGACCCACCAAACGATCTTTCGTCACGCCTTGACTGCGCAAAGTACGAGCCAATTGATTGGCACGTTCATTCAGCTCACGATAAGTCAGCTGCTCTCCTTCGAAGTATAACGCTGGCTGTTCCGGTGTCTGCGCGGTTTGCGCCTCGAACAAGCCGTGAATCGTTTGCTCGCTTGCATAGGCTACCGCTGTATTGCCCCAGACCTCAACGATTTGCTTGCGCTCCTGCTCAGTTATCATATCCAGTTCATGTACACGAATGTCTGGATTCGCTATCACTTGCTCCAGCAACTGCACCAGATGACCTCGAATTTGCTCTACGCTTTCCCGTTCAAAGGCGAGGGCATTATAGCCAAAGCTCATGTGAATGGTGTTCCCTGGCAGCACCACCACGTTAAATTCATAGTTGGTCTGCTCGACAGACTCGGCTCCTGTGATGGTGAAGCTGGCCTCCTCACCGCTACCTAATTGCTCGATTTGCTCCTCGACCGGATAGTTCTCAAAAATAAGAATATGATTAATCAAATCCTGCTTAAGCTCCGACAGCCCCTGAATTTCATATAGCGGATACGTATCATACACATGGGAATCGATCGATTGCTCCTGGATGTGCTTCATCACGTCAGAGAATAGACTGTCCACTTGACTACGGACACGCACCGGAATCGTATTGATAAACAGACCAATGATATGCTCCACATTCGGAATGTCTGCCGGACGTCCAGATACTACGCTGCCAAACACGACATCATCGGTGCCATTATATTTTTGCAGCAAAAGGCCCCAAACGGTCTGCATCAACGTATTGATGGTGACCTGATAACGCTTGGCTATGCGCTGAATACCAGCGGTTAGCTCCGCGCCCAAATCAAAATCCAGGCGTTCCGCCTGATACCCCGTTTTGCCCTGGATTTTTGCCTGTGGCAAACGAGACTGCTCCTCATATCCTTCCAGCACCTTGCTCCAGTAACCGGATGCAGCCTGACGATCCTGCTGTTCCAGCCATTCGATGTATTGACTGTACGGCGTGACAGGGGCCAGTTCCGGTTGTTTATGAGCCAGAATCGCAAAATAACTTGCAAACACTTCGTTTGTCACTAGCGACAAGCACCAGCCGTCCATCACGATATGATGGAAGCTCCATACAAAACGGTACGATTCCTCACCTGTGCGCAACACAGCGACACGCATCAAGGCGTCTTTTGCCAGATCAAAGCCTCTTTGCTTGTCTTTACGCGTAAATTCGAGCATGTACTCGTTTTGCTGTTCGTCCTCCATGTCCCGCAGGTCTTCAACATACAGTTCGCTGCGCTTATTCCGGTACACGACCTGAAGCGGTTCATCCTTCCAGCCGCTGTAGAAGTTCGTGCGCAGTACCGTATGCCGCTGCACCAAGACATCCAAACTGGCCGCAAACGCAGCGATATTAAAATGTCCTCGCAGATCAAAGGAGGCCTGTTCAAAATAAGCTCCCGATTGCGAATCCATCAGATTGTAAAAGAGCATGCCCTTTTGCATCGGGGCCAGTGCATATACATTTTCCAGCTCACCGATACGTGCCGCCTGTTTCGCAATCTGTTCCAGTTCTCCAGTCGTCAAACCTTTGAAGGACACATCACTTGGCGTCAGTTCCGGCTGCTCCTGAGCAGCGCAATGCGCAATCACCTCTTGCAAGGCGGATTGCAGCAGGCTGGCCACACGCTCCAGCGTTTCTTTACGATACTGCTTACGGCTGTATGCGATCGTCAAGCGCAGCGTGCCTTCCGAGATCATCGCGTTCAGATCCAGCGTGTACGGCAAGCGGGAATAGGCATCCTCCGTCTCCCCTGCGCTGTAGGAGGACAACGTGATTCCACTGTTTTGCAAATCCTGATCGACCTGCCCCAAATAGTTAAAGCTAATTTCCGGTTCGGCTGCGATCGCACGGCCTTCACCTGATCCGAACGCAGGAGATAGGTAACGCCAGGTACCGTAGGTCAGCCCTTTATGCGGAATCCGGCGCAGGCCTTCCTTTGTTTCTTTAATCCGCTGAGCCAGGGTCATTTCCTTGCCGGTCTCCAGCACCACCGGATACAAGCTCGTAAACCAGCCTACGGTACGTGTAATATCCACCTCTGGCAGGATCGCTTCCCGGCCATGGCCCTCCAGATTGACCAGCACCTGTCCTGCACCTGTCCAGTTATGCACGGCCAGTCCCAGCGCGGTCAGCAGCAAATCATTGACCTCGGTGTTGTAGGCGCGATGAGCCTGCTTTAACAGCTGCTCGGTTTCAGCCTCGGTCCACTCTACGGTCAGCACTTCGCTGTCTGCGTTTAAGGAGCCTTCATAGGCAAAATCCTTAGGCAGCGGAGCAATCGCAGCTTTGGCCTGCTCTACCTGCTTCCAATATGACGCATCCGATGCCGCCTCTGGACGGTTGGCGTAAGAAGATAGCTCCCGTGCCCACGTTTGGAAGGAATCTGTTTTATAGGGCAATTGTACAGACTCACCCTTACTCGCCTGCTCATAGCCTGTCGAGAAATCTTCAAACAGAATCCGCCACGACACCCCGTCCACCACCAAATGGTGAATGGCGATTAGCAGATGGTCGCCCTCAGTGGTACGGAACCATCCCAGCTTCACCAACGGTCCTGCGGACAGGTCCATGCTGCTTTGGATTTCCGTTGCCTTCGCTTCCAGCGCTTCCGCATAAGCGGACCGTTCACGGTAATCCACCGTTTCCAGCGTATACAACGCGCCTTCATCCACACCGCGTGTCCAAGCCGCATAACCCGAGGCATCTGGACGGAAAACCGTACGTAGCGCATCATGGTGCTTCACAAGGTAATCCATCACTTGACGAATCGCAGTCTCCTCAAAGCCCTCCGTGCGATAAAGCATGACCGCCTGATTAAAGTGCTGCGGACGCTCGCGCTCCTGCGCAAAGAACCAATGCTGGATCGGAAGCAGCGCCGTTTCCCCGCTCACTTCTTCTTGGTCTGCCAAACGGCGGACCTCGTGCATATGCGGTGCCAGGGCTTCCACCGTCGGATATTGGAACAAATCCTTCATGTCCAGCTTATAGCCGGCCTGGAACGTACGGGATGCGATTTGGATAGCTTTGATAGAATCGCCGCCCAGATCAAAGAAATTGTCCAAAATACCGACCGTCTGTAGTCCCAGTACCGACTGCCAGACTGCTACAAGAGCGCGTTCTTGCGCCGTACGCGGCTCGGCATAATCGGCTCCAGTTTGCAGGTTGCCTTCCGGTACCGGCAAGGCTTTGCGGTCGATTTTGCCGTTGGGACTCAGCGGCATCTGCTCCAGCTGTAAAAAGTAGGACGGCACCATGTAGCTTGGCAGCTCCCGGCCCAGCTCACTTCTTAGCTCGCTGGCACGGATTTCTTGTCCCGCGACATAGTAGGCGACCATTTGTTTTTGGCCCGTTTCGTCTGCACGAGCCATGACGACCGCTTCTCGTACCGACTCCACTTGCAGCAGCTGCGTTTCGACCTCGCCCAGCTCAATCCGGTACCCCCGGATTTTCACCTGATGATCAATCCGGCCCAGATATTCAATGTTCCCGTCCGGCATCCATCTTGCCAAATCGCCGGTGCGGTACATCCGTTCGTATCCGGCTTCCCCGCCGGCAAACGGATCAGCTACGAATTTCTCGGCCGTCAGCTCCGGACGGTTCAGGTAGCCTCGGGCTACACCTACACCGCCAATGCACAGTTCCCCTGCAACCCCAATCGGCTGCAATTGCTCCGTGCCTTCCTTCACGATGTACAGACGAATGTTTTGAATCGGTTTGCCGATCGGGATCACCGCATATTCCTCATCCGGCTCGCAATCGAAGTACGACACGTCCACCGTCGCTTCGGTCGGTCCATACAGGTTGACCAGCTTCGCTCCGGCCAGGCTCGACACGAGCCGCTGGAATCGGGTCACATGCTGTGGCGGCAACGCTTCACCACTAGCAAAGACATGACGCAGCGTGCCCAGCTTCGCTTGCATCACTTCCCGTGGCTGCTGCTCCACATACTCCAGGAATGCATGCAGCATGGCGGGTACAAAGTGCATCGTAGTCACGCCATCGCGGGCAATCGTGTCCACGATGTCTTCCGGGTTCTTTTCCCCGCCGACCGACAACAGGCTTACCTTCGAGCCGACCATCGACCACCAGAACAGTTCCCACACCGACACGTCGAAGGTGAAGGCGGTCTTTTGCAAAATGGTATCTTCTGCACTCAAGCCGTACTGATCATGCATCCACAAAATCCGGTTCAGCACGGAATGATGCTCCACCATTACGCCCTTCGGTTTTCCGGTCGAACCGGAGGTGTAGATGACGTACGCGACATGGTGCGGCCCGGCCAGGGGCTCCAAATTTGATCCATCTTCGTGATAAATATTCTTGCCATCCTGCTCCTGACGATCCAGCACCAGCACACGGCCGTCAAAACTCAGCGAGGCTTGCTCCGCCAGATGCGCTTGCGTCAGCACCAGCTTCGCGCCCGAGTCCTCCAGCATAAAGCGGATGCGCTCAGCCGGATATTCCGGATCGATCGGTACATAAGCTCCGCCGGCCTTGAGGATCGCATAGATGCCCACGATCATGTCCAGTGAACGGTGGACCAGAATGCCCACAGGCTGATCTGGTTTAACCCCTTCCGCACGCAACGTCCGGGCCAAACGGTTAGCTCGCTCGTTTAGCTCACGGTAGGTCAGCGACTCTGCTCCGCACAACACCGCCACTTGCTCCGGCGTATTCGCGGCCTGCTGCTCAAACAGACTGCTTAGCGTTTGATCCTGCGGATAGGCTGCCGCCGTATCGCCCCACACCTGAACGATCTGTGCCTGCTCTTCCGCTGTCACCAATGCCAGCTCATTCACACGGATATCCGGGTTATCCACGATTTGTCCGATGACGTGGTCGATATGACCATAGATACGCTCCATTGCAGACCGGTTATACACCAGTGCATTGTACTCAAGTAGGATAGAGATATCCTCATCAGGCACGACAATCAGGTTAAAATCGTAGTTGGTTTGCTCTGTAAGTTCCACATGAGCAATAGAGAAGCCTGTATGTGCATCTGCTTCGCCGGAACCGCCCATCTGCTTCATCTGCTGCCCGATGGGATAGTTTTCAAAGACCATGATGTGATTGATCAGGTCTTGTTTTTGTTCAGTCCGTGCCTGAATGTCGTAGAGCGGGAACGTGTCATAGACACTGGAAGCCAGCGCCTGTTCCTGCGTACGCTGCAATATGTCAGCAAATGTAGCATCCGGTGCACTGCATATGCGTATCGGAATCGTGTTGATAAACAAACCGATCATGCTCTCCACACCTGGAATTTCTGCCGGACGACCCGATACCACACTACCAAACACGACATCCTGATGATTATTATATTTCTGTAAAATAACGCCCCAAACGCTTTGCAGCAATGTGTTAATCGTGACATGTTGTTGCTTGGCCATTTGGTTTAATGCGGCACTCCGCTCTTTACCTAGCATAAATGGCAACTTTTCTAAAACATAGCCGGAATTTGAACTTTGACCGCTTCTGTTTGTGTCGTCATCCCGTTCTGTTACAGAAACTTGCGTATTCTCACCAGGCAACAAGGTTTGCTGTTCAAAACCTGCCAAATAGTCACTCCAATAACGGGTTGCTTCCTGTGCATCTTGATGTTCCAACCATTCGATATAGTCACTATACGGCTTGACAGGTGCGAGCTCTGGCTGCTTGTTCTCCATCAAGGCAAAATATGCACCAAACACTTCGTCTGTCATCAGGGACAGGCACCAGCCGTCCATTACGATATGATGGAAGCTCCATACAAAACGGTATGAGCGATCACCCGTGCGGAAAACAGCTACGCGCATGAGTGCATCCTTGCCTAAATCAAAGCCTCTGGCTTTGTCCTGAGACACAAATTCAGCTACAGCCTGTTCACGCCCTCTGACATCCTCATAACGGAAGCTCGGATTTTTTTGACGGTAGACAATTTGCAAGGGTTGTCCATGCCAGCCGCTGTAGAAATTCGTCCGCAATATCGCATGCCGGCTAACCAGCAGCTTTAAGCTTTCCTCGAATATAGATGGCGTAAAGTGGCCCTCAAGATCAAAGGTTGCCTGCTCAAAATACACGCCGGTTTCTGCATTCATCAAACTATGGAACAGCATTCCCTTTTGCATGGGGGTCAATGGGTACACATTTTCCAATTCCCCAATCGCCTTTGTCTGCTCCTTAATCGTATCGAATTGCTCCAGGGTCAGACCTTTAAACAGTACATCACTTGGAGTCAATTCGGCCTGCTCCCGTGTAACACAATGCTCGATCACTTCAAGCAGATTGGTTTTCAACAGGTTGGCTAACATTTGGACCGTATCCTTACGGAAGGCTTTGCCGTTATACCGAATGTCGAGTTCCAAGATGTCGTTGGTGACGATTCCACTCACATCGAGCGCATATTTCAACTTCGTCCGGCCACTCACGACCGATCCCATCGAATAAGGAGACATGCGGATATCGCTGTTTGGCAAGTCTTGATCCAACTGTCCGAGATAGTTAAAGCTCACTTGCGGCTCGGCAAAAGCTTGATGCTGACCAAGATTCAGTACATCTGCTTGCTGACTAATGGCTTGACCGGATTCACTCCAATATCTCCAGATTCCGTAGCCCATTCCCTTATTCGGAATATGACGCAGGCTCTCTTTGACCTGTTTGATGCGTTCCGACAAAGCGTGACCACGGCCGATGTCCAGCCACACCGGATATGGACTCGTAAACCAGCCTACCGTACGAGAAATGTCGGTATCCGGCAAAATGTTGTCCCGTCCGTGTCCCTCTAAATGAATCAGACTGCGTTCATGCCCCGTCCACGTGTATAGCGTCATGCCTAGTGCAGTCAGCAGCAGATCGTTCACTTCCGTGTTGTACGCGCGGTGTGCTTGCTTCAATAGTTTTGATGTCTCTTCTTCCGTAAGCTGGAAGACCACGGTGTCCGTGTCAGCCCAGGTAAACGGTTCGGTCTGCGCTTGATCCTCAGGCAAACGTACCTGGTCAGCCAAAGCAGCTGCGTTCCATTGCTCCCAGTAGGCGTATTCGCTGTCCATGGCTGCGCTATTCGCATAGACGGAAAGTTTTTGTGACCAGGAACGGAATGATTCCGTTTTGTCCGGTAATTGGAGTGCCTCTTTACGGATCGCCTGTTCATAGGCTACAGCCAAATCCTCAAACAAAATGCGCCATGATCCCCCGTCCACCACCAAATGGTGGATTGCTATGAGCAAATGATCCCCATCTGCACAGTGGAACAAGCCAGCCTTCAACAACGGCCCTTCATGCAGCTGGATACTCTTTTGAATTTCACTGGCTTTCGCCTCCATGGCTGCGCTGAGCGTGGCTTTATCTGTCAAATCGCTAAAGTCCACCACATCCAGGTGATACAGCTCGCCTTCCTGTATTCCGCGGTTCCAGGCTTCATAGCCTTGCTCGGTCTTGCTGAACACCATCCGCAGTGCATCATGGTGCGCTGTGAGTTTGTCAAGTGCCTGATGCAGAGCGGACTCATCAAAACCCTGCTCCCGGTGCAGCATCACCGCCTGATTAAAGTGATGTACGTCTACTTGCTTCTGGGCAAAGAACCCATGCTGGATCGGAGACAAAGTTGTTTCCCCGCTCACTTCTCCCTGATCTACCCTACGACTTACCTCGTGCATATGCGGTGCCAGTGTTGCGACGGTTGGATAACGGAACAAATCTTTCATGTCCAGCTTGTAGCCTGCCTGGAACGCACGCGATACGATTTGAATCGCCTTGATCGAATCGCCGCCCAGGTCAAAGAAATGGTCCAAAATCCCGACAGTTGGCACGCCCAGGACGGACTGCCAGATCGCTACGAGTGCTCGTTCTGCTACCGTACGTGGCGCTGCATAATCTGCACCGCTGTGCAGACTGCCTTCTGGTGCTGGCAGAGACTTGCGGTCAATTTTACCGTTCGGTGTCAGCGGCATCTGCTCCAACCAGATGAAATACGACGGCACCATATAGCTTGGCAGCTTTTGTCCCAGCTTCTGTCTCAGCTCACTAGCTCCAAGCTCTTGACTTGCGACGTAATACGCTACTAACAGTGTTTGACCCGTTTCGTCCGTACGAGCCATGATGACTGCTTCTTGTACGGACTCCACCTGTAGCAGCTGCGATTCGATCTCGCCCAGTTCGATCCGGTAGCCCCGGATTTTCACCTGATGGTCCATCCGGCCCAAATATTCAATGTTGCCGTCTGGCATCCATCTCGCCAAATCGCCTGTACGATACATCCGCTCATGGCCTGCCTTGTCAGCAGCAAACGGATTATTTACAAATTTCTCTGCCGTCAGTTCTTCACGTTTCCAGTACCCGCGGGCCAATCCTTCCCCGGCAATACATAACTCACCCGGTACACCGACTGGCTGTAATTCCCCATTCGCATTCAGGATATATATTTGCGTATTCGCAATGGGACGTCCAATGTTAATATGCTGAGCATGGGTCAGTTCCTGTACGGTCGACCACACCGTCGTTTCTGTGGGTCCGTACATGTTATAAATCCGGGGACCGTTTATTTCTTGCAGTGCTGCAAGCAGCCTGGACGGAAGGGCTTCACCCCCGACCATAATGGCCTTCACGTCTTGCAGCGCGCGGGAGCCTGCTTCATGACCCAGCAGCATTTGCAAACGGGATGGTGTCATTTGCAGCATTTCAATATGATGATGAGCAATCAATTCACCCAGCGCCTGAGGATTCACCTGATGCTGGCTATCGCCAAGCACCACCGTCATTCCGCCCAACAGGGGCAAGATCGTTTCTAAGACGAAAATATCGAATGAAATGGTCGTGAGTGACAACATCGTTTGGCTCGTTTCAAAGTCAATGACTTTGCGCATCCCTGTAATAAAGTTGAGGACCGAGCGATGCTGGAGCATAACTCCTTTCGGATTACCCGTCGAACCAGAGGTATAGATAACGTAAGCCAAATGCTCTGGGCGGGTAATCGCCTCCAGGTTGCCGTTCTCTCCCTGATACAATGCTGCATCCTCAAGAAATATGGCATTGGCATGGCATTGGTGTTCTTCTGCCAAATCACGACGGGTCAGAAGCACTGCGGCCTCGCTGTCTTCCAGCATGTATTGAATACGTGAGGACGGAAATTCGGGATCAATCGGCACATAAGCACCACCTGCTTTTAGCACGGCCAGCAGACCTACGATCATTTCCACGGAGCGCTGCACCATCAGACCGACCAGTTTGTCAGGCCCTACTCCCTGCGCTTGAAGGATGCGTGCCAATGAATTCGCCCGTTCAT
>NZ_JBLZXB010000012.1:0-69705 GCF_056099025.1 Paenibacillus sp. TSM33 | reverse complement strand
GCAGGTCTTCATAGTACAACTCTCCGCTGCGATGGCGGAAAACGACCTGCACAGGCTCATCCTTCCAGGTGTTGATAACGTTCGTCCGCAATGCCTCATGACGCTGTACGAGCAGATCCAAGCTCTTACCGAAAGTAACCACATCGAAGCGTCCATTCAACTCAAAGGATGCCTGCTCAAAATAAGCCGCCGAATTCTCATCCATCAGGCTGAAAAAGAGCATCCCCTTTTGCATCGGTGTCAAAGCATATACATTTTCCAGCTCGCCCAGATCTCGCGTATCTTCCACCAATTGCTCCAGTTCGTCTAGCGTTACCTGTTTTAACAGGACATCACTTGGGGTCAGCACGGTTCTCTCTTGGGTGACACAATGATGAATGACTTCACGCAAGCCGGATGCCAGCAGTTCTCCCAGCCGTGCAATCGTTTCATGACGGAACTGCGTTGTACCGTAGCGAATCGTGAACACCAACTCGCCATCTTCGATTAATCCGTTGATATCCAGCGTAAAATCCATAGCCGCGTTCGTGCTAACAGGCACACCAATGGAATAGGATGAAGGCTGTAGATCGTTGCCTTTATAATCCTGATCGAATTGGCCCAAATAGTTAAAACTGATCTCAGGCTGAGTCTCTAACTGCACGCCTGCTTTCTCCAGCGCATTTAGATCCGACAGGTAGCGTAAAATACCATAGCCGATGCCTTTTTGCGGAATATGACGCAGCCCTTCCTTGGTCCGCTTGATCAGGCCAGCGGTATGTCCCCCTTGTCCCAGACTTCCATCCAGTACAACCGGGAACTGGCTCGTAAACCAGCCGACCGTGCGCGTAATATCCACATCCGGTACAATGGCTTCCCGTCCATGACCCTCCAGATTGACCAGCACCCGTTCGGAACCAGACCAGTCATAGACGGCTTTTCCGAGTGCGGCTAGCAACAGGTCATTCATTTCCGTGTTGTACGCGCGATGAGCTTGTTTAAGCAGCTGCTCGGTTTCCTGCTTCGTCCAGCGGACCGTGACCACCTCACTGTCTCCCAGCCGTGCATTGTCATTTGCAAAATCCTTCGGCAAAGGCTTCGCGAGGCTTGCTTCTGCTTGTTCGATATGCTGCCAGTAAGCCAGCTCTTGCTCCATCGTCATACTGTTGGCATAGGCTGACAGTTGTTTGGCCCATACCTGGAACGAATCTGTTTTATGCGGCAGCCGAATAGCTGTGCCGGTTTGACCTGCAACAGCCTGCTCATAACCGGATGCCAAATCCTCCAGCAAAATACGCCAGGATACACCGTCCACAACCAAATGGTGAATGACGATTAATAAATGGTCGCCCTCCGCGCACTGGAACAGACCGAGCTTCACCAGCGGACCCTTGCTCAAATGAATACTGGCTTGAATTTCACTCGCCTTAGCTTCAACAGCGGTGGATTCGTCTTCGACTCCGCCAAAATCTACAACATCCAGCGTGTATAGCTCGCCTTCCTCTACGCTGCGGTTCCAAGCAACATAACCCTGCTCCGTCTCACGGAATACCGTGCGCAGTGCGTCATGATGCTGGACCATACGGTCCATCGTACGGCGTAGCGCGTCAACATCAAAGCGCCCAGCTCGGTACAGCATCATCGCTTGGTTGCTGTGGTGCAGATCAGCCGGCTGCTGCTCGAAGAACCAGCGCTGAATAGGTGTCAGTTCCACCTGGCCTACGACCTCTTCCTGACTGGCCAACTTGCCATCTGTAAGAAGCAACGGACTGAGTGCCGCTACCGTCGGATAGCTGAAGAGATCCTTCATGTTCAATCGATACCCTGCTTGCAGCAAGCGGGACGATACTTGTAAGGCCTTGATCGAATCGCCGCCCAGCTCAAAGAAGTTATCCTCCGTGCCTACGGTTTCGACACCCAGCACTCCGGCCCATACCGCAGCTAATACCTGTTCTACCGTAGTTCGCGGTGCCACATAGGCTGCTTCGGTATGGATACTGCCTTCTGGTTCTGGCAAGGCCTTCCGGTCGATTTTGCCATTGCTGGTCAGCGGGATGGCCTCCAGTCGCATCAGGCGTGCAGGCACCATGTGCGCTGGGAGTCCTGCTTCCAGTGCGGCCTCTACTTCCTCGATCCGCAGCTCGGTTTCTCCCGTGAGGTATCCGCACAAATACTTGTGCCCACGCTCGTCCGTCCGGTCGATGACTACGGCTTGACGCACACCCGGTATCCGCTGGATCGCGGTTTCAATCTCGCCCAGCTCGATCCGGTAGCCCCGGATTTTGACCTGGTAGTCCATCCGGCCGATAAAGTCTACATTGCCGTCCGGCATCCACCGCGCCAAATCGCCGGTGCGATACAGTCGTTCACCCGGTACATATGGATTCGCTACGAATTTCTCGGCCGTTAGTTCCGCACGGTTCAGGTATCCCCGTGCGACCCCGAGCCCCCCGATGCACAGCTCGCCCAGTACACCGATCGGCACTGGATTCAGCTGGCTGTCCACGATATAGAAGCGTGCGTTCAGCCATGCCTGACCAATCGGCACATTCCCGCTGCTTGGCAGCTTCGACAGCTCTTCGTCGTAGAAGCTGGAGTCAATCGCCGCTTCCGTGACGCCGTAGCTGTTGATGATGCGGATGTCTGCGCCAAACCGTTCTTGCAGCACTCGGTAGTCCGTCACGCTACAGCTATCTGAGCTGGTGATCAGCAGCTCCAGACTGCTCATGTCCAGTCCGTGTTCATGCACATGCTGCATAAACGGTACGATCAAGGCTGGTGTGGATTCGAACACGGTAATTTGATAATCGCGAATCCATCCGTACAGACGGCTTGGATCAATCCGGTCGTCTTTCGGGCAGATGACCATTGTTCCACCATTATAAAGCGCCCGTGCAATATCCCCGACGAACACGTCGAAGGAGAAGCTGGCCAGTTGCAGCAACCGTACCGGGAACTGGTTCAGACGGTAATCCCGGCGATACGCCGCAGCTGTATTCACCAAGCTGCGATGCTCGATCATGACGCCCTTCGGCCGTCCGGTTGTACCGGACGTGTAGATTACATACGCCAGATCCTGCGGTTCATTGATCGGTTCAACATCCGTGACATCCCCGGTGTACAGCGATTCATCGTCTAGCGCCAATACAGTATGCAAACGCAGCCCTGTTACCGGTTCGGATGCTACTTTGATGTCAGACTTCGAATCTGATTTCAAGCTTATGCCATCATTCAGGCGATTTCTTTCCATCGTCTCAGCGCCAGCCGCTGTTTCCAGTTCGCCCTCAGTCTGCCCTCCAGCCAAGACCTGTCGGCTTTCCTCCAGCCAACCCTGTGCACGCTCTTGCAAGCCGATTTGCGTCAGCAGCACTGTCGCCCCGCTGTCCTCCAGCATGAACCGAATACGTTCGGACGGATAATCCGCATCCAGTGGTACATATGCACCTCCGGCTTTCCACACCGCCAATACGCCGACCAGCATGTCCACCGAGCGCTCGCTTAAAATACCGACAATCGACTCGCGTCCAATGCCCTCATTCCGCAATCTACGCGCCATTTGGTTTCCACGCTCGTTCAGCTCGCGGTACGTCAGCTGCCGCTCCTCGTATATCACTGCCACATGATCCGGCACAAGCTGTGCTTGCTCTTCCACATAGGCGTGGAACAGCGTTGCTGCTTCCTTCGCACTATCAGTCCATGCTGCTACGCCCACGGAACCAAAACCATCAATAATTTTCGTTTTTTCCGCAACAGTCACCAATTCAAGCTCATCAACCAGCGCATCTGGTCTGTGAATCGCTTCTTCAATCATATGCAGCAAATGCTCACGGATTTGCTCTACAGCTGTGCGTTCCAACACTCGCGCGTTGTACTCCAAATGGACATGGATTTCATCGCCTGGCACCACCGTAATGTTGAAATCATAGTTTGTTTGCTCTGACATGGAAGCATTGGTAATCGTAAAGCCATTCGTCCCGCGACTACCCATCTGCTCCATGCGCTGTTCCACGGGGTAGTTTTCAAACACGATAATATGGTTCACCAGGTCCTGCTTCTGCTCGGTCAGGGCCTGAATGTCATACAACGGATAGGTTTCATAGGCACGGGAAGCCAGTGCCTGTTCCTGGAGCTGCTTCATCAGCCCAGCAAACGTCATCTCTTTCTCACTATGAACTCGTACAGGAACCGTATTAATGAACAACCCAATCATTTTGTCGATGCCCGGAATATCCGCTGATCTGCCGGATACGACACTGCCAAATACCACATCCCGGCTGTTGTTATACCGCTGCAGCACAACGCCCCACGCTGCTTGCAGGAGGGTGTTGACCGTCACTTGCTTTTGCTTAACCAGCTTGTTCATCCGCTCCGTCACTTCACGGCCCAGTGTAAATGAAAGCTTGTCCGCTTCATATGCTTTAGCGTGACCGTCCAGCTGTTGGACCTGCGGCAATACGGTCTGCTGCTCAAAGCCCGCAAAATAATCACGCCAGAACCGTTCTGCCTCCGCGTTGTCCTGCCGATCCAGCCATTCAATATATTCGCTGTATGGCGTTACTGGGACAAGCTCCGGCTTGCGGTCTTCGAGGATGGCAAAGTACGTATGAAATGCTTCCCCAACAACCAGGAACAAGCACCAGCCGTCCATCAAAATATGATGGAAGCTCCATACAAAACGGTATGACTCCTCACCTGTGCGTAAAATAGACACCCGCATCAGCTCACCTGAACTGAAATGAAAGCCTTCGGCTTTATCGCGCTCAGCAAAATCAGCAATGTATGCGGCCTGCTCTTCTTGTCCCATTGGACGTATATCCTCAAAACGGAATCCAGCCGCTTTATGGCGGTACACTACCTGTAAAGGCTGTTCATTCCAGCCGCTATAAAAATTCGTTCTGAAAATTTGATGGCGCTCCACCAACTGATTGAGGCTCTCTGCAAAAGCCTCTACTTGAAAGCGGCCTTGCAGATCAAATGTCGCCTGCTCAAAGTACGCCCCGGATTGCGGCTCCATGAAGCCGTGGAACAGGATGCCTTTTTGCATCGGCGTTAACGAATAAATGTTTTCCAGTTCCCCGACAGCAGCCGTCTGCTCTACAATATGATCCAGCTCTCCGGCCGTCAGTCCTTGGAAGGACAAGTCGCTTGGGGTCAGCTCCGGCAGCTCTTTGGCCACACAGTGAGCCAACACCTCACGCAAGCTCTCCTGCAGCAAATCCGCCAGCTTTTTAATTGATTTTTTCATAAACATTTTGTTGCTGTAGCTGATCGTCAGTTGCAGGGCACCGTCCGTGATCATGCCGTTGATATCCAGAGCGTACCGCTTGGTCAACGTGTCACTCATGGAAGCTCCGACGGAATAAGGAGACATACGGAATGCATTCTGCTTCAAATCCTGATCGAATTGGCCGAGATAGTTAAAGCTGATTTCCGGCTCGACCACAAAAGTGGCTTCTTCTGCCCTGTCAGCAAGATATCTCAAAATCCCGTATCCAATCCCTTTATGCGGCAGACGGCGTAGCCCTTCCTTGACGTTCTTGACACGCTGTCCCACATTCCGGTCCTCGCCCATATCCAGGACCACCGGGAATTGGCAGGTAAACCAACCGATCGTGCGCGTAATATCCATATCCGGCAAAATGGCTTCCCGTCCGTGACCCTCCAGATTGACAAGCACCTGATTAATGCCTGCCCACTCCTGAACGGCCGTGCCCAGAGCGGTGAGCAGCAGGTCGTTTGCTTCTGTATTGTAGGCCCGATGGGCTTGTTTCAGGAATTGTTCCGTTTCTTCGACCGTCCACGCTACGGTCAGGGTCCGATCATCGCGAAGCTGTGGTTTGGCCTGAGACTTACGAGTGTAATCCTTAGGCAATGCCTCTTGTGCAGCACCAGCTCGCTCCACCTGCTCCCAATACGCCCGTTCCTTCTCCAACGCAGTGCTGTTCGCATAAGCTGACAGCCGGTTCGCCCACAGACGGAAGGAATCCGTTTTATTCGGCAAGCGGACAGACTCGCCCCGTAAAGCCTGCTCATAGCCGGATGCCAAATCCTCCAGCAAAATACGCCAAGACACGCCGTCGACCACCAAATGGTGGAGCGCCACCAACAAATGGTCTCCATCAGTGCAACGGAACAGACCCAGCTTCACCAATGGGCCTTCATCTAGACGAATGCTACTTTGAATTTCGCTAGCTTTGTTCTCCAGCAAATGAGTAAAGTCAGACTCCTGTGTAAAATCCACCACTTCAAGGCTATACAACTCTCCTTCTTGCACGCCACGGTTCCATGCTTCATAACCACCGTCTGCATTCTGGCGGAATACGATACGCAAAGCATCATGATGCTCGACAATCCGTTGCAATGTTTGATGAAGTGCCTTTTCGTCCAAACGATCCTCACGGTGCAACATCAGTGCCTGGTTGTAGTGCTCAGGCTTTGAAGGCTGCTGTTCAATAAACCAGTGCTGAATCGGTGTCAATGCCACGTTCCCTTTGACTTCTCCTTGATCGGAAACGCGCGTCACCCGCCGCACCCGTCCATTCAACTCAGCAATCGTTGGATACTGGAACAGCTCCCTGATTTCCAGCTTGTAACCATTTTGCAGCAATCTCGAAGACACCTGGATGGCCTTAATCGAGTCGCCGCCCAAATGGAAGAAGTTATCCAGTACACCAATCTGTTCGATACCCAATACAGATTGCCATACCGATACCAGCGTCCGCTCTACCTCATTACGGGCTGCTACATAATCCTCACCGGAATCCACGCTTCCCTCCGGCTGCGGCAACGCCCGCCGATCCACTTTGCCATTGGGTGTCAACGGCAATTGCTCCAACTGCACAAAATACGACGGCACCATGTAACCCGGCAATTCCTGGCTCAGAGCGCTTCGCAGCTCACTTGCTGTAATATCCGCAAGGGTGACCACATATGCGCAAAGCTGCTTTTGTCCTTGCTCATCCTCACGTGCAATGACGACGGCTTCTTGCACCGTCTCCAGCTTCAACAGCTGTGATTCCACCTCGCCCAGCTCAATCCGGTAGCCACGGATTTTCACCTGTGCGTCGATCCGTCCTTTGTATTCCAGCGTCCCGTCCTCATTCCAGCGAACCAAATCGCCTGTACGGTAGCAGCGCTCACCGCTGCGGAACGGACAGTCTATAAACTTTTCAGCCGTTAAATCAGGACGATTCCGGTAGCCACGTGCCACCCCGTCGCCGCCGACGATCAGCTCACCCCATGCCCCCACAGGCTGAAGCTGCATGGAACGGTCTACGACATACGCTGTGGAGTTGTGAATCGGACGCCCGATCGGCACCGCTTCTGATTGCACACTAGCAATCGCATAAGTTGTAGAAAAAGTTGTATTTTCCGTCGGGCCATAGCCGTTGATAATCCGTAGGGACGGATGAGCCTCCAGCACCCGGTTAATGTGCGGTACGGATAACACATCACCGCCGACCAACAGTTCTTGTACTCCCTCGAACAATTCCAGATCCTGCTGGGATAGCTGGTTAAAGAGCGGCGCAGTCAGCCACATTGTTGTAATACCATGGCTGCGGACAGCTTCCTTGAGCTTCGGAGCGTCCAAAATAACATCCTGGCTTACCAGTACAAGCTGTCCTCCATTCAGCAGCGCACCCCAAATTTCGAAGGTAGACGCGTCAAAGACAACGGCGCCAGTCTGCAAAATGCGCGTGTCAGCACCCAATTGCGCATAATTTGTATTTTTCACCAAGCGCACGACATTGCGATGCTCTACCATAACTCCTTTAGGCTGTCCGGTCGTACCCGAAGTGTACATAAGATAGGCAAGTCGATTACCAAATGGATGTGCACCAGCAGTACTCTCTACGACAGACGAAGAAGATTCCTTTAAAATGTCATTTTTCAGATTTGAATAATGGGTAAAATCTTCATAACTAGCTTCGTTTTGTTCCCCATGTATGTTATTTAAGCCTTGGTTTTTCTCTGTCCCGTACACAGCGGCATCGCTCAGATCCAGCACGATTCCGGTGTAATCCTCCGGTTGCTGTTCCGCATGCTGCACCAGCAGTAACTCCGCTCCCGAATCTTCCAACAGGTAGCGCACACGTTCTGCCGGATAATCCGGGTCAATCGGCACATACGCGCCGCCCGCTTTGAGAATCGCCAGCATTCCAACGATCATATCTGCGGAACGCTCAGCAACGATACCTACAGTTCGCTCAGCGGTAACGCCGTACTCGCGCAGCGTGTGAGCCAGTCGATTGGCCGTTACATTCAATTCGCCATAAGTTAAATGGGCGTTGCTAGACACAACTGCTGTCTGATTCGGTATACGTGCCGCCTGTTCCTCAAACAGCTCATGAATGCCTGCTTCGTGTGGATATTCCACTGCTGTAGCATTGAATACGTCGACGATTTCCGTACGTTCTTCCTCACTGATCAGCGACAATTCCTCTATCCGCTTGTGTGGGCCCTGTACCATATGCTCCGCCACACTCAAAAATTGTCGAATAATTCGAGCAATTTCCTGCTCACTAAACAGCTCGGTACGATAATCCAGGTATAATACGAGTCTATCGTCATCCAGCATTTCTACCATGTGAATATCGAAGTCATTCACTGTATCTCCGCAGAAATCGTTATCCACCTGCTGAATCGCCTCATCAAAACGGGAGAAGCTCAAGGTACGGTACTGAATAGATGCTCCAAATAGACGCTGGATGTCCAGACTGCTTTGCTGTTCGCGTAAATCTTGAATAATTTTGTTGTACGGGTAACGCTGATGCCGCAAAATGGACGCCTGCTCCTTCCCTACACCCTGCAAGAAGGCCAGCAGTTCGGATTCCGGTTCGACCAACAGACGCGTAGCCACGGTGCTGACGAACATGCCGATGGTATCCTTTTCTTTCTTAGACGTACGGTTGGCATAGAGAGTCCCTACGGTTAAGTCCTGCTCACCCGTCACTTTATGCAAATAAATATACAGAGCCGCCAGAAAGAACGTGAAAATACTAATTTTATGTTCCTCGCAAAAAGCCGTAACACCACGATACAATTCATGCTTCAGTATAAAACTCTCCCGGCGTGCAGCTGTGCTCAGTGTCAGCGGGTTATATGATTTTAAGCCTGTCGTCTCTGGCAAATCAGCAAACTTTTCCGTCCAATACGTCTTGTCCTTTTGATAGCGATCAGATTGCTCATATCTTTGCTCTACCTGAATAAACTCTAGATAAGAATTGCCTTTAGTCGGTGCATCCTGACCTGTACCATGCACAATATCCATATAATGTCCAGTGATTTTATTAATGGCCTGATTCATGGACACGCCGTCCGAAATAATATGATGCATTTTAAAATTGAACCAGGTTTCTTCTACCCCTAGCTGTAAAATAACAAATCGGTACAGCTGCGAATCCAACAATGAGAACGGTTGTGGATTATGGCTCTTTAACCATTCATTCGCTTCTTCCAGGGTTACTTGAAGCGTTTCAATATTTTCCGCTATAAACGGCTCTACATATTGATATGGGATTCCATCCTGGGCAGTGATTTTGATACGGAAAGAATCGTTTTGGGCAATCACTCGGTTCATTGCTTGCTGCAATGCATCTATACGAACAGTTCCTCTGATTTTTACAGTACCGATAATGGTTGAAGTGTTCCGATGAGGATACAAAAGCTCCGTATACCAAATACGTTGCTGTGGCTGGCTTAAGGAAAACAATTGAACATCTTGCTGTGTCATCCATCTCTCTCCTCGCAAAATAATATTTGGTAAAAAGAAAATTCGCATATTTATGCAGTTTGTTCCTCAGGATGCTTTCGAAACTGAAGCTCATACAGCTCCGCATAATGACCAGCCTCAGCAAGGAGTTGGTCATGAGTTCCCTGTTCTTTGAGCTCGCCATCGGCAAGGACACAGATCGTATCCGCCCTCTTAATCGTAGACAATCGATGGGCAATAACTAATGTCGTACGATCCTTCATCAGCTCATCTAAGCCCTGCTGAACTTCATATTCAGACTCTGCATCCAGGGCCGAGGTGGCTTCATCCAGCAGCAAAATCGGCGCATTTTTGAGCAGAGCACGGGCAATCGCGATTCGCTGTCTTTGACCCCCGGACAAATTGGCTCCGCGTTCACCGACAATCGTGTCATAACCCTCCGGAAGCTCAGCTATGAAGCCGCTGGCATAGGCTGTTTTGGCCGCAACCTCTACTTCCTCATCCGTGGCATCCGGTGAGCCGAAGCGGATATTGTCTGCTACTGTACCGTGGAACAGTGTAGCCTCCTGTGGTACATAGGCTATTAAATCCCTAACCTCATTCAACCGAAATTCTTCTGCCAAGCGGCCGCGAACCCGCAGCACACCTTCATCCGGTGGGTAAAATCCCAGCAACAACTTCATCACGGTGCTTTTCCCACCACCACTCGGACCGACAATCGCGGTTACTTGCCCTTCTGGCACGACCAAGTTCAATCTTCGCAGCGTTGGACGGTCTGGCTGATAGCCAAAGGTGATATTGTGCAGCTCCAGCGCAGCCGCAGTCTGTTCAATAGAGAGGTCTGAATCCACAGTCTCGACACCGTTATAGGATTCCTGAGGTTCACGGGCTGATGAAGCTGACACCTCCGGATCGATAAGCCCGGTTACTGATCCCTTCTGTTTCACCGCGGGAAATTGTTCCTCTTCCTTCGACTCATTCAAGATTTCGCGAATACGCGCCAAGCCTGCCAAAGAGTTTTGTAACAGGGATACAGCTGCCCCCAGCTCCAAAAATACCGTTGAAATACCCGTTTGCAGCTGCACAATCTGTCCCAAAACTCCGAGCTCCATTTGCTTCTGCGAAACCAAGATCAATCCAGCAACAAGCACACCGCCCAGCGTAATAAATTCAATAACAAAATTACACATATCCTGCAGTCCCATATGACGTCCCTGTCGGATACTGATGCGATTTATGTCCTCGCTTGCATCGTTGCAAAGTCCACCCACTTTTGTCCTTAACCCAAACAACTTCACCGCCTGTAAACCGGAAAGCAAATCACTCAATCGTTCCGTGAACCTGCTCATCCGTCCCTGTAATTCTTCACTCGTCTGTCGCATTCTCTTCGCGAAATAAGCATTTACCCAAGCTGAAGCCAAACCAAGTAAAACCGCCATAACCCCAAATCGCCAATCCAGCACCATCAAAATGACCAAAGAGCCTAAGAAAAGCGAAGTTTCCAGTATAATTGAGCGAATATGAACAGTGTAGGCCTGCTCCAGCGTTTGGACATCGTTAGTCATGCGGGATACCAGATTACCCGAATGGTGTTTTTCGGCTTTTTCATACGATAGCTTGACAACATGGCCGAATAGTTTCATTCGTACATCGGCAATTGCGAGCTTGACACATCGTTTATACATATAGCTGCACACGGGGGAAATGAGACTTAGCGCCAAAAATGTGCCGCTGACCAAATAGACCGCTCGGTACAGCTCCTGTACATCGCCATTAACCGCAAAATTCAGCAAATAATGCACCACAAAAGAAAGCAAAATTGTGATGCTGGCATTGGTTAGACTATTGCCAACCAACCCAGTAAAATACCATTTTCGATGCGGCTTCATCAGGGACATCAATTGCTTAAATTCATAAAACCCCTGCTTGAAGGTCACGACGCTCACTCCTTTCCTCAGGCAGTGAATACCCGTTTTCCTCCGTTTGCTGTCCTTCAAAATTTTGCAAATACAGCTTTCGGTACACACCATCACGGTCTAGTAATTCCTCATGTGTACCCGATTCCACAATGCTCCCCTGATCAAGTACGATAATGCGGTTCGCCTGGCGTACAGTTGACAGTCGATGAGCTATGACCAGTACCGTCCGGTTTTGCATTGCTGCATTCATTGCAATCTGTACCTGAGCCTCCGACTGGCTATCGAGTGCTGAAGTCGGCTCGTCCAGTAGAAGCAGCGGAGCATTTTTCAGCAATGCTCTTGCTATAGAAATACGCTGCTTTTGTCCTCCAGACAATCCGCCTCCCCGTTCGCTCAACAGAGTTTCATAGCCCTCGGGTAGCTGAACAATAAAGTCATGCGCATGTGCCGCTTTCGCCGCCTCGACAATTTCTTTCCGGGTCGCCTCCAGACGTCCATATCCGATATTTTCTGCAATGGTGGCCGGAAAAAGCGACGGTTCCTGAGATACCATCGAAATAAGGCTACGCAGGCTTGTTAGGTTCCAATCTGTCAAATTCTTACCCAACAATTGAACGGTTCCGGCATGCTCTCCAGGTTCATTAAATCCGCAAAGCAGCTTGAAGATTGTGCTTTTACCGCCACCACTGGCCCCAACAATCGCTACCGTTTCTCCTTGTCCTACCTGGAAGCTAATATCCTTCAGCACCGTGTTCCCTTCGTTGTAGCCAAAGGTCAAATGCTCAAAGCTGACTACAGCAATGTCGTCCTTGCTTTCTGCATCGTCTTCCTCGAGATCTTGGCTTATTGAAGTGATTTTCCCGTCTTGCCGCTCATCCGGCCAATCCAGCACCTCAAACAAATGCTTCGCTGCTCCCCCCGCTTCCTTCATTTGCGAAATGATCGTCGGCAGCATGGCAACAGGCTGCAATATGAACGAAATCAGATATAAAAAAAGGACAATGCCACCAGCATTCAACTCACCTTGTTGAATCAAATATCCACCGTACACAATGACCAAAATAATCGGTGTTGCCAGCATCATCACACCTACTGGAGTTATGAACGCATAGCGTTTTTCTAGCCGCAATCCGCGCTTGATGACCTCCTCCGTAATTACCATATACTTCTTCAACAGCACAGCCTGCATATTAAATGCCTTGACGATAGGAATTCCTCCGATCGCATCCTGTCCCACCGCGTTCAAATGAGCAATTTTCTCCTGAAGCTCCTTGGAGTATTTCTCGATTGGTTTGCTCATCAGTGCGGTTATGATCATTCCTACAGGCATAAGCGCAAGACTTGCCAAAACCAGTTTCCAGCTTGTCAGTAAAAGCAACGTTAAGGATGCCGTAAACACAAGTGGCAAATAAAACAGATTAGCAAACTGTTGGATAAAAAAGTTCTGCAACAGCGCCGTATTGTTTGTTAGACGGGATACCAAATCTCCGGTGAACTTGCTCTCCACGCTGGAAACAGGTAAATCATAAAACTTATGTACGAGATCGCCTCTCAAGTCGCGCAGAGCACTGACACTAAAACGTGCCGAAGCGTACCTCATTACAAACTTACAAGGCATTCCAATTACCGTCATACCAACAACTAGATAGATCATGTTCTGGGTGGAGGAGAATGTTCCCTGTGCCATTTGCTCTATGGCCTTACCCAAAATAATGTCAATAGCTGCCAAACACAAAGAGGAAATCACGGCTATAAAAACCCAAAGATTATAAGGCTTTATATAACGTGTGAGTCTCCGAAAAGCAGAATTTGATCGAAACAAAGGCATCCCTCTTTTTCATTGCCACACTTTAGCAGTGCGAACTTTTTAGATTGGCGATGGACGTCATTGAAGTAAACTCTGTGTCTGAAATGATGAGGGCCTGTACAGAAAAATTGGATTTTAATCTACGCTGGAAAATGCATCATGGTGGGTGGTTTTATCGGTTATTGCTGAGATGGTGATAACGAAGTGTATCGTGATGTGTGGGACATTTAACTCTGCCTGAATCGTGGTTGTGGAGTGTTTGTGTTGTAAGTTGTATGAGCTGCCGCAGCGTGGGCCATCGGCGAGGATACGGAGAGAATGTCCTCGACTGCGCTCATAACCTCTTGCTCTTGTTCATGGATGAAAAAGTGATTACCTTCGAACATCCGGACATCCATAGGTGACATCGTATGCTGCTGCCAGGCACGAAGTGAATCTGTGCTAACCTCAAAATCCCTCGTTCCCCCTAAAACTGTCATCGGGCATGCCAGTGGATCTCCCGGCTGATAAACATAAGTTTCACATACCTTAAAATCTGCACGCAGACGAGGCATAATAATTTGCATCAATTCTGCATTTTGCAGCACCTCTTCGGGGGTACCCTGCATCAAACGAAGCTCTTCGGTGAAAGAATCGTCTGCTAAATCATGGAGCCGTTTCTTGGAGTATGGAAGATGAGGGGCGGATTTACCAGATACGATGATATGTAAAGGTAGTTTTCCAGTTTTGCTGTACAACTGCCGCGCTGTTTCAAATGCGATCAGTGCCCCCATACTGTGCCCAAAAAAGGCAAATGGCTTATGTATGTATGGAGCCATAGCGGGAACCAACGATTGAACGATGTCTTGAAGGGTTTCCATTGGAGCTTCAATGGAGCGGCTCTCACGTCCTGGGAGTTGTACTGGCAACACAGTAATATCAGGCGCGAGTCTGGACTTCCAAGAGTTAAATATGTAAGCACCACCACCGGCGTATGGGAAGCAGAATAGTTGGAGCTTCGCAGCCGGTTGGACCTCTGTTTTAGCGAACCAAGATTGTGATCGAGTCGTCATATGAATTCCTCCACCCTCTATACAGTCATAATTTTACATTAAATCCTTATATATCTTTTTTTCTTCCAACACTTTCTAGCTTTTTTAAATATACAAACTTTAAAACGGCTTGACATGGGACAAAAGGTCTAAATTACTAGACTTCATAAAAATAAACCAAAATCCATATTATGCCATTTGTTTCCAAACTACAAAAACAACAATTTGACCTTTTTCGCTCATTATCTGTCTATCATGATCTGTAAATCTAGCCTAAAACATAATTTCACATTTTCACGAACATTGTAAAACTAAAATCATTATGATTTACATTTACGCCCAAACCCCTTATCTTATAACAATTTTATCTTTACATGCCATTAACATAAATGTAACAAATTCAACCTGATATCATCCGACAAATTCCGCCTTTTTCTGCACCCGCTTTCAACCTCCTATATATTGGAACTAATTTAAAACAAGCACACACAAACCAAAATTAATAACTCTTTAAATTTTTAAGAAACCAAGTTTTTAAGTAGGCCTAAAGAACTATATTATGCATAATTTTTTTGACTCTTCGTCTAGAAAAATTTGTTCGAATTGATTTTTTCACTTCCAAAGCTATGTTTTTTTCTTTAAAGCCCTAATAGAAACGTTTCAATTTTACTTCAAAAGTGCCTGTTTTTTAGAAATTTATATCCTTGCTTTTACTCTTTCATTCCCCAAAAATAGTAACAGCAAACAGCAAGTCTCCCTTTAGTCAGAGACTTGCTGTTGTATAAGTTTATTATGATTGAATTCACCAGTGAGGGAAGTCTTGACTTCAAATTTCAAGAGGATGCCGCTGCCGCGAGCGTACCGGAAGAATCAGCAGTATGATGAATACTTCGCACGAAACGAATCGTTTTTGTATCTGAATGCATTACAACTGAATGGGTTTCAGCTCTGTGACCAGGCAGAGAACGAACCCCCTGCAACCACTCACCAGGCGTCACGCCTGTAGCGACAAACATCACACCTTGGCGTCCGACCATGTCCTCCATCGACAGCAACGCCCCTGGATCAGTAATACCCATGCGTTTGCAACGTGCAATCTCTTCTTCTCCATGAGGCAGCAGGCGGCCCTGTATTTCTCCACCCATGCATTTCAGCGCGGCCGCGGCCAATACACCCTCAGGAGCGCCTCCAGAGCCAATATGCAAATCTACACCGCTATCCAGGCAGGTTTCAATTGCCCCCATCACATCACCATGACCAAGCAGCTTGATCCGAACGCCGCTTTCCCGCAGAAGCTGGATAATCCCCGCATGCCGTGTACGATCCAGAATCGACACCGTAAGATCGGATAAGGATTTCCCCAGTATGCGCGCTGCTTTTGACAATGTAGTCGGGATCGAGTCCTCTAGTGACAGCTTTCCAGCCAATGCCGGACCAACAGCTAATTTTTGCATGTACATATCCGGAGCGTGTAGTAGACTACCACGAGGTGCAGCAGCAATAACCGACAGTGCGTTATTCAAACCGTTCGCCACCGTTTCCGTCCCTTCAAGAGGATCAACAGCAATGTCCATAGCTGGCCCTCTTCGATTGCCTACTCTCTCCCCGATATACAGCATGGGAGCCTCATCCATTTCGCCTTCGCCAATCACGACCGTGCCGTCCATGGATACCGCATTAAAATGAGTACGAATGGCTACTGTTGCCGCCTCGTCCGCGCTATTCTTATCTCCACGCCCTGTCCATTGTGCCGATTGCAGTGCCGCTGCCTCTGTTACCCGAACGAATTCCAATGCCATTTGACTCTCCATACCTATCCCTCCACCTCTCCTAAAAATGATATTACCTACAGGCAAATAAATATTTTCAGGGCAGCTTTGCTGCCATTTTATTTATATCTTTATATAATCTCCTATAACCTACGGCCGATCCTTATCTTTAGAGCAGCTTTGCTGCCTTTTATATTTACACTCCTGTATCCCGTAATTATATTTTCTTTATAAGCGCTGCTTCTAAGTTGTTTCGCTTCTATAACATTCTGATAATCAAGCCTGCTGTCTCTTCAATGGCTTTATCTGTAACATCAATGACCGGACAATTCAGCTCTTTAAACAAAGACTGCGCATACGCGATTTCCTCTTCCACCCTTGTCGCTGTGGCATATTGCACATTATTAGGAAGCCCCATAACCTTTAATCGTTCACTGCGTATTTTCAACAGCAGCTCCGGCTGGATCGTCAATCCGAATACTCGGCCATGCTGAACATCCTTCAACTGAACAGGCGGTGTAAGCTCCGGTACAACCGGAATGTTGACTGTTTTATAACCTTTATGTGCGAGAAACATGGATAAAGGAGTTTTGGAAATACGAGACACTCCAAGCAATACTATATCTGCTTTGAGAATAGCGCTCACATCTTTGCCATCATCGTATTGAACTGCAAAATCCAGTGCCTCTACACGCCGAAAATAGTTGTCGTCCAGTCGGTGCAGTAGACCTGGCTTCTCTTTGGGATCGTTATGAAACGTATCGGCAAACGCCTGCATCATCGGTCCCATAATATCGACAGCCCGCACATTCAGCCGAACAGCCTCTTCTTTCATCGCCTCTCTCAATTCCGGCTGTACCAGCGTATAAGCTACAAAGCCTTTACGCTCGGCAACTTCCTCCATTACCCGACTCAGCTCGTCTTCATCCCTCACGTTCATAAATCTTTTGATCTCTGTGTCTGGTAACTCAAATTGGCGCATGGTCGCCTGTACGACAGCTTCTGCCGTCTCGCCAATCGAGTCTGAACAGATCGCTATAAAATGACTGCTCGCCTGAACCATTCGATTCCTCCCATTAATCCTCTGCTACCATATCGAGCAACATTTTAATAATATTTGTTTTTGTAATACGTCCCACGACTTTCCAGTGCTCTCCTGGTTTGTCAGAATCCGAAGGGACGACGACAGGCAAGCTGTCGATTTGACGGGCAATAATTTTGCGTGCTGCCTCTAGTACGGTATCCTCTGGGGAAACAGTGACCACATTCGCCTGTCGGGTCATCACAAGACTGACCGGAATAGTCGCTGCATTGGGATTGCCCAACGTGACCTTGAGCAAATCCTTGCGGGAAGCCACCCCTGCCAAATCTCCGTCTTCATCGGTGACGATCAAATTGCTCACATTTTCCAAAAAGAGAGCTACGACAGCTTCCTGAATTGTGGTCGTTTCACGTACGATGACTGGAATCCCATGAAGATCGCCGACCTTCATTTGCAAAAGTCGGAATTTTTCCTCACGGTTCGGCGTGCCCCGCTTTCCAACAAAATAACCGACCTTGGGCTTAGCATCTATGTAATTCAGAATGCCCAATTTAGATAGGTCGGTCCGAATGGTTGCCTTACTGAGATTAAGCATTTCCGCGATCTGGTCACCCGTAATCGGGGCATGCTTTTGAACAATGTTTAAAATTTCTACTTGTCTTGCCGTAAGGTCGATGATGAACGCCCCTCCTTTTTTTGCTTGCGATCTAATACTGAATATAATACGTCATATATAACAATAAATCAACCTGTAAAAGCATATAAAACATCACATATATAAAATTAAAGTGGTTATTCAAGTTTTTTTATCATTTAAAACACTTATTCCATACAAAAAACGGGTGCTTTATCCCTCCTCTTTCGAGTAAGGCAAAGCACCCGCCTTCCTATTCGTATCTTAAAGCATCAATCGGACGCAGCTTCGAGGCCTTGCGCGCCGGATATACTCCGAACAGCACTCCGACTCCCATGCAGCATAGAAAAGAGTACAGCACTGGCTCTATCGAATACACAATCGGCATTTGGACGAATTTCTCGAGCAGCTTTGCACCCCCAAGACCCACCATTACGCCGACCAGCCCACCCATTAGACTGAGAAAAACAGCCTCAGCCACAAACTGCAGCATAATATCACTGCGCTGTGCACCAATCGCTTTGCGAATCCCGATCTCCCTCGTACGCTCCGTGACGGACACCAGCATAATATTCATAATGCCGACACCGCCAACGCCGAGCGCAATTGCAGCTACACCGATCAGCAGCATATTCATAACCCGGTCAACCCCGGACACTGTTTTTAAGATTTCCGTCTGGGTCATGATTTGAAAATCATCGCCCTCTGATGGCTTTAGCTCATGTCTGGCACGCAGCACCTGCCGGATTTCAGCACTTGCCTGATCAATTTTGTCCTCCGTTGTTGCAGAGGCGTTCACCTGCTGAATGCTCATATTGCCCAGCCGTTCCATTCCTGTTGTAATCGGTACATATACCTGCTGTCCGCTGTTACTCATATTGGAATTAGAATTGGTCAGCACACCAACCACCTTAAAAGGCAGCTGCTTGATCATGATGGTCTCACCGACTGCCCTGGAGGCATCCGGACCAAAAATATTACGAGCCGCATCACTTCCCAGCACAGCCACATTCATCCGTTTATCCACTTCATAGTGAGTAAACGACCTGCCCTGAGCTAGCGACAGCTTTCTCACATGAACAAATGCCAGCGAAGTTCCCTCAATTTGCCCGCTGACCTTATTGCGGCTCCACGTAATATCTGCACTGGTCATCGCACTTGGTGCTACCTCTGCGACTGCTTTTTGCTGCTCTAGCGCGTCGATATCTTCCAGAGATATTCCTTTCGTCTGATTGAACGACATAGAGCTGGACCCGTCATATGGAGCATATGGATAGATCATTAGCAAATTATTTCCCATACTATTGATCTGCGATGTAATTGTAGCGGTTGATCCTTTACCGATGGCTACAATCGCAATCACAGCGGCCACTCCGATAATAATGCCCACCATGGTCAGCAAGGATCGCAGCATATTGGTTCGCAAGCTATTGAGCGATACACGAATAATTTCCTGAAATTTCATGCCTTCACTTCCTCTGCCGCCATTCTTCGTTCCTCAACAGGCTGATCTTTTTCAATCCGCCCATCTCGAAAATGAATCAGACGCTTGGCGTATTCCGCAACCTCCTGATCATGAGTAACCAGTACAACCGTTTTCCCCTGATCATTCAGTCGCTGAAAAATCCCCATAATTTCCACACTTGTTTTGGAGTCCAAAGCTCCTGTCGGTTCATCCGCCAAGAGAATAACCGGATTGTTCACAAGTGCCCGTGCAATGGATACCCGTTGCTGCTGACCACCTGACAATTCGTTTGGCCTGTTGTTCATCCGGTCGCCTAGACCTACGCTAGTGAGGGCATCCATGGCTCGCAAACGACGCTCCTTGGCAGAAACCCCCGCATAGATCATAGGCAGTTCCACATTCTCCAGAGCCGTTGACCGCGGGAGCAAATGGAATTTTTGAAATACAAATCCGATTTTCTGATTACGTATAATAGCCAGTTCATCCTCGCGGGCATCTAAGATCGAATATCCATCCAAATAAAATTGTCCTGACGTAGGTAAATCCAGACAGCCGATAACATTCATCATCGTGGACTTTCCTGATCCAGACGGTCCCATAATCGCAACAAAATCACCGTCAGCAATATCAAGTTGAACCTCACGCAGAGCATGAATTTCTTGATCTCCGACATGGTACACTTTTTTCAAACCCTCTATCTGAATAACATATCTCATGCCCGTTTAAAAGCCTCCCTGCATGCCGCCCATCGCGGAAGGATCTGGTGGAGGCTCAGGGGCAGGCACAATAATCGTGTCTCCCTCCTTAACACCGGACTTAAGCTCTACTCGGTCAGGCGTGTAAAATCCGAGTTCTACAGGCTTGAATGTGCGTGCCCCCGGATTTGCGGCGTTATTAGCGGAAACATACACGCCATCCTGGCCTCCTTCGGATCTCAGGGCAGTCGCAGGCACGAACAGTACATTTTTGTGTACTCCCAAAATAACGGCCACATTCATAATCATGCCTGTTTTAAGCTTACCTTTCGGGTCATGTACAGACATCTCCATCAAATACGTCGTCATCCCTTCATCCGTAGAGGCTTCCGGTGAGACGAATTGCACCTTACCTGGAAACGATTCACCCGGATATGCATTGGTCGACAACACAGCCGAAAGCCCCTTTTTTACCTTGACAATGTCATTCTGACTTACCTTCACAACTACCTTAAGATCGTTGGAATCCGAGTTATTCATGGTAATAAATGGAGCTGTCGGACTGGTTCCCACGTCTCCGTTTACCTTCAGGATCACTCCGTCCCACGGTGCCGTGACCTGAAGCTTGTTCAGTTCATTTTTTTTCTGCTCCAGCTCAGTCGCAAGTCTTCGCACCTCTATCCGTGAGGACTGAATACTCGATGCATCAGCTGGAACCTGAGTCTTGCGAAGCTCAGCCAATGCAGCACGATAGCCGATTTCAGCCTCTGAAATGGTACGACGTTTTTGCGCCATGGTTTTGCGGAACTGTAAATCTAGATTATCATAGTCCGTTTGTGCTTTATCCAATGCTTGCTCTGCCTGCTCCAATTCACTGTTGGATACCGCCCCGGCATCATGTAAAAACTTTTGGTCTTCATATGCCTTCCGTGCTTGCTCCAACTGCTTTTGGGAAGCTTTCTTCTGACTTTCGGCTTCTTCCAGCTCAAATGATTCTTGCGCTGTATCGACAGCCATTTTGGCCCGAAGTACATTTGTTTTCTGAATTTCAATGTCCTCCGCCTTCGGACCCTTCTCCAATTCAGCCAACTTGGCTTTGGATATCTCCAAAGAATCAGACGCGCTTTGAATTTGCATTTTAATTTCTGAACTGTCCAAAAGCGCCAGCACTTGCCCTTTTTTGACCTTGTCCCCAGCTTTCACGTTCACCGCAGCCAGCTTGTTATCGCCAGCACTTGTGAAGTTCAGCTTCACTTCCTTGGACGCTTGCACGGTCCCTGACGTGTCCAGCTTCTCGCTCACATCGCCGCGCTCTACTTTAAACGTCTCGTCCTGAACTATAGGTGCTGCCTGCTCTTTGGGCATCTTCAGATATACTGCCGCTCCGCCTCCGACTACAACCAGTAAAACAATCGCAGTCCAGATCCATTTTTTTCTCCGTTTTCTCCGTAGCTTGATTAAAGCATCATTTAAAACCGTTTCTGCCAACGCCTTTTCCTCCCTATGTGCTCCATGGCTTGTTCAAGGTATACTCATTTTGATCCAACTCGATCGTCAGCTCTTCCATTTGCCGTTCAATCTGGTTCACTTTTAACTGGTTATTTTTCAATTCCATCTCGATAATTAGACCTCTGGCCCACTTTTTGCGTGATAACTCCAAGGCCTCTTTTGCCGTACGCAAGCTTTCTTCCAGTTGTACGTATTTCTTTTGGTTTTCCTTAACCGTGGCATACAAATTGCGGAGTGATTCGGCAAAATCTTTTTGACCTTTGGCGAGCTCCTCTTTAGCTGTATCGACATCCATTTTAGCTAGATCGTAAGCACCAGCGCCGTTGTTAAAATCAAAATATCTTACATTGAGCTCCGAAGTTTTGATACTATCCTCCAGCTTCCATAAATTCGGATTCATGTCTGTCAGCTGTTGTATATGTAATTCGATATCCAGCTTCTTCGGTTCCTTGTACACGGGTCGATCCACCATTTCATAGGCTGTTCCGTTAGGCTGTCCCATGAGGAAGTTCAGTGCATCCCTGGATTTTTGCAACGCAATTTTCCCCTGCTCGACCGTTTGCTCCGCCTGAACCCTAGCCTGTGTACTCTCGTTTTTTGCATATTCAGACAGCTTGCCGCGCGCAAATTTGGCAAGTGCAATCTTTTCCTCCGCTTGGGCGATTTCAAGCGCCTCCAGATCATTTTTCACCTGATTCTCTGCTACAAGCACACTTTGGTAGCTTTTCATTACGTTAAAATAAATCTGGTCTTTGGCGTATTGGGCCTGCTTTTTGCTGGCTAGATAAGATAGCGTCGAGGAACTGTAATTCCTCCAGTATGTTTCATTATCAACATACTCATCGTCTATATAATCGATAGGTGAATTGCCTAGCTCCTTTTCTGCATTTTTCAGTTCCAGTCTGCGCCGCTCTACATCCCGCTCAGCGGTACGCGTATTGTAGCTGTTCGTCTGTGCCCATTCCACTGCCTGCTTGAGCGTTAATGGAGGTAGAGCCTGTCCTGTTACAGATGATGTCTTCGACGTAGACGCAGCAGACGAATTAACTGACACATTTGCTGTGATGCTTCCTGATGAACTGTCAGCCTGTGCAGTGGTGACCAAGCCTGTTGAAAAGGACAATACAAGCAGCACGGCAGCCGCTTTTTGCTTCATAAATGAATTTCTCCCCTTTCGGTGCATCTTTCGAATCTTTTCCATTCTTTTCGACATAAATTTCCACGAATTCTTCGCATTCTAATTGTACTTTCAGGTTTATGTTGGTACAAGGTGTCAAAACAATACATTTTTGTAACCTTTACTGCCAGATTACTTGTTGTAAACTACTTTACATCCCACCAGACATAGATTTAATCTATTTTTACCTGAACTTTACCTAAATTTCAGCTAATTTTAAGGAAACCAACAGCATCTATTAAGGTTTGGAACATATACTAGAGAAAGAATAACAGCCGCTCACTAGGAGGGTTAATAGATGATAAAAGAATCTCGCATGACAACTACTAACGAACCGTCTGATTTGTGGATGACTCGCTTTCTACGCGAATCAGAACAAAAAAAGAAACAACTCATTCGGGAAGCCCGAAAAAATAACGATATACCGCTGATGAATAGTATTTCTTTTCACCTTGCCCAGCGGGACCAGCAGCATCTGATCGGATAAGCTTACTGGGAAATCTAGTGCTATATATGAAGCATCCTTCATTAACCAACATGATACGCCAGATTAAAAAGAGACGAGACAAATCATAGTTTTGATTTGTCTCGTCTCTTTTTGGCGAGGATTCAGACTAGTGTATTGCATCTCAAAATCAATGCCACCTTTGCTCGTTCCTCGCCTATTCTCCCGTCTCCGTCTGCGGATGATAAAGATATTGATCCAGCGGGATACGTCCGTTTGCATTAAACTGTATGCCTTCCTCTTCCAAGTACAGGCGCTGCAGGGATGCGGACTCATCCTCCTGCAAAGCAATCTCTCCCAAGCGGTTGACTACTCTATGCCATGGCAGTCGATGCTTTTGGCTCAGTGTATGCAAAATTCGCACCACCTGTCTAGCACCTCTTGGGCTTCCGGCCTCTGCCGCAATTTGACCGTAAGTCATTACTTTTCCCTCAGGGATCAGCAATATAATTTGAAGCACTCGGGCAGTGAAAGGCTGCATGTTCTAATTCCTCCGCGTTACTATTGCTTTTTCTATTATTATAGCACCCTGAACAGCGGCCAAAAACCCCTGCTCCTACAGATGTAAGAAACAGGGGAAACCTATCTTGAAATTTAGAATCCACTCAGACCCTGTCTTTTTAAATCCTGTGCTACTAATCGCGCCAGTTCCCTTGCACCTGCAAAGTTGGGATGTAGTGTATCACCGTTCATATACAAAGCCAGCGTAGCTTCTTTGCCAATAGAGGTGAAATAAGCTGAACTAAGAACATTCAGATCGACTAAAGGCGTTTGTTCCTCTTGAGCCAGCGCCAAAATAGCGCTTCTATACCATCTGTTTTCTGCATTGTGTACATTGTTAGCATTAAAGTCCGTGGCTCGGCCTTGCGGTGTTGACAGAATTACCGTCGCCCCCTTAGCCTTCACCTGCCGAATCATATCCCGCATCCAATCCTTAAACTCCGCTTCGCTTTCGTTATGCTTTGGATTGGTGTCATTAATGCCTAATTGGAGAATAAAATAATCCCCTGGCTTGATATATTGAACGATCGCCTCTAACTGACCATCGTGATGGAAGCCTCTAGCAATCTGGCCCCCTGACGCCATATTGCGAATTTGAAAAGTATTCGTGTTCACAAAATCTGGCAGCAGTTGACCCCATCCTGCCTGCACACTGCTATCTAGCGGATAATAGTTACATACCGTAGAATCCCCGCCGACATAAATCGTGCGATTCGTAACTGGATTGCTAGACAATTGCCTGATTTCCAGTGCACTGAGTGTGAAGACTGCGCCCTCTTTGCCTTCAGTAACTAGCAGATTTAATTGTCCGTCTGTCACTGGAATTTGAAAACGATCCTTGGCCCCGTTCCCCGTCATATTTATGACCTGGTACACCCCTTCGGCCGCAACACTTGAACGAGAAGTATTTCCTAAAGTAACCGACACCTCATACAAACCTGGAGGAAGATCGACGTCAAAAGTATTCTCGCTTTTCGTACCTGTAGCCAGGAATTGTACCGCATCACTTGCCACTCCAGTCCCCGATGCACTGACATTGCGCATATTCTCAGGGGTACGAAAGCCATAGCCACGTGCTGAGTCATAAGACAACGAAGCGCTCACTCCGGTATAACCCGTTTCGACTGTCCCTCCGCCAAAATCAAACTTGTACTCGCCGGTGGATGCATGTGCCGAAGTAGCTATACCTAATCCTGGCGCACCACATAAAAAAGCTGCTAAAAGCATACCAGCCAATCCTTTTTTCCACTTCATTCTTCATTCCTCCTCCAGATTTTTAATTGCACGAAGCAAAGAATATTTTTTTGTAAGCGTATACATAAAATTCTACCCATGGTTGCAGGGTTGTACCTATGTCATTCTTATGCAATTGAAAAGTAGCTTATTTGTTAAGCTGAACTTATACTTGTCAGCCTGCATAATGAGTATGATCCCGTATATTATATGCCTGTATATAAAAAAGCTTCGCAGACTCAACTGCGAAGCTTTATGAATCATAATTCATTATTTAAAGATTACCACATTAATCCGAAACCAAAATTCCGTCGAAGCTCTCTGGACCTACTCGTATTGTACCCAGTAAGTTAGCAGATACAAAGGCTGTATACACCAATTGTGGCGTAATCGGTGGGTTAAAATCATCTGCTGAGAACGCAATAACCTGTGGAGCTAATAAACTCAAATTAAAAGTTGACGTAGCCGAATAAACAACAGGGTCTGTTATCTGCGTACCTCTCACAATAGTAATTGTAATCCCTACTAAAGCAAGTGGAATTTGGAGAGATATAGTTCCTTTAAGCAGAACCCGTGGTGTACCTGTAGCTCCCTGTGTGTTTAATCCGATCTGCCCAAACAATTGAGGCGTATTTATAAGAGTGATCGGGATGGCAATAGAGTTGGCTGTCGAAGCATTTTGGGATGTTCTTCCATCAATAAATGTTCCCATAGTTTCTCCTCCTCTCTCTATCAGATACTCATAGTCTATGAAAAAATTCGTTTTGTGCTTGGACTGAATAACTTGTAAAACACACAACTTCTGATGAATAGGCGAATGTACAGCCCTTTCGCTGGTTCTGTGAATACACTAAACCAACAATGGGAAAGGAGGGACGTAATGTCTAATAAGTTTAGAGCCACGTTGAGGGGGGCTAATGAGGTGCCTCCTGTCAGAACGAATGCGACAGGAACTGCGGAATTTCGTTACCGTCCAGCGAGCCAGCAATTAAGCTTTGAACTGACGGTCCGCAATATTTCACGAGTAACTGAAGCGCACATTCATCTGGGACGAAGAGGTGAAAACGGCCCTGTTGTTGCTACACTGTTTGGCCCTTCGAAGTTTGGGATTACCGTAAGAAGAGGCGTCGTTACCGGCGTGCTGCGTGCAATTGATCTTACTGGTCCGCTCAGAGGCAGAACCATTAATGATTTGGTATGCCAAATTAGAGAGGGCAACGCCTATGTCAATGTCCACACGATCCGTCATCCGAACGGTGCCATTCGTGGACAAATCAGACGCGCACCTATGAAACGTTGCAAATAACGAACATGAGTATTAAAAAGAACTTCCATGCTGCTCTTTTTGAGCCTATGGAAGTTCTTTTTCTTAATTCTTAACAAAAGTTAAGAAGTTCATAAGCGATTCTTAAGCCGCTCCCTTTCAGGTTGTTAAGAATTTTATCTTTTAATAAAAAGAGTTCAACAAGATACAGTTCACTACTGAAAGGAAATGAAGCTTATGAAGCCTACGACCAAAGAAAAAATTCCTGAATTACAGTTGGTCAGAGCCATGGCAATTTTAGCCGTCTTAATGGTACATGCCACTTCTTATGCAACGGTCCAACTTACACATTCCAGCCTTTATGTTGTATATAATGCGCTCAATGTGTTGATGAAGTACGGTACCCCTGTATTTATCGCGCTCAGCAGTATGGTGCTGTTCTACAACTATAAGGATCGTCCGCTGGGAAGACAGCTCTTGAGACGCTTTTATAAGCAGAGATTGCTGTACATCCTCTTACCATATGTCATGTTTTCTCTATTTTATTTCATCCTGTCTCTTATGGCTGGCAGTACCGAACCATGGAGTATAACTACACTAGCGGAAAGCTTTGCACTGAAGCTGGTCACAGGCAAAGCGTACACCCATTTATACTATATTTTTATCATGATGCAATTTTATCTTGCATTTCCATGCATACTGTGGCTGTTACAGCGTTATCGGCAATTTCCGCGATGGTCTATTGTCATTGGGCTACTGGTACAGTGGTCATTTATAATTAGCAATAAATTTCTCTTTCAGGTTCAAAATAAAGGCAGCTGGGCGTTGTCCTATGTGGCCTGCTACATGCTGGGAGCAGCCCTCGGTTACTACTATCCCCAGCTTCGAACGTGGTTTCTGATGCGTAAGGGGGAACGAAACTTTACCGGCGTGCTGACATGGATCGCAATTTGGGCTTTATGGCTGGTTTCAGCCACCATTCATGTCTATATGTGGTACGAAAATAGATTGTACGGAATCTCGTACAATTCGCTAGTTTTTGAACTTATATATAATATGTATAGCCTGTCTAGTACACTGGTATTACTACAGATTTCCTTTCTAATATATATAAGACAACATTCCTTTGTCATTCGTAAGCTGGAGCGCTTAGGCACACTGTCCTTTGGTGTATATCTGATACATCCATTTTTTCTGCTCTTGTATCGGCAGTTTTCACCACACATTGGCTCACCGCAGCTTATTCATGTGTGGTACGCTGGAGGTTTTTTGTGTGCGCTTCTTTGCTCTTGGCTTGTCGTGTCGGTCATCGCCCGCTTCCTGCCATGTGCTTGGATTTTGTTTGGTCAGCTACCGGGCATAGGAAAAAGGAAATCCCAGCGAGAAGAGCGTATATCTTCGCCCGAAACGCTACTATTCAAAAGCTGATGATCCCAACAAACGACCTGAGATGAGTGTCCATAGCCTCCACTGCCAAAAAGGTATATAATACGCCCATATTGTATACTGCTGGAAAGAACAGAAAGGGTGCACAACCATGCATAACCTGCATAACGGAACCATTTTGTTAGTAGACGATGAACCTGAAATTATTAAGCTCATGCAAATTTATTTAGAGAATGAAGGATACCGATTGCTCATGGCACGAGACGGACTGGAAGCGCTGGAGCAGGTTAATCGGGAACAGATAGATGTGATGGTGCTGGATGTGATGATGCCCAACATGGATGGGATTGAAGCCTGCATGAAAATCAGGGAAACCGAGCATTTTCCGATCATTATGTTGTCTGCGAAGGGACAAGATATGGACAAAATTACAGGGCTTAGCGTGGGGGCCGATGATTATGTCACCAAGCCATTCAGCCCGCTGGAGCTCGTGGCACGCATCAAATCCCAGCTACGTAGAGTACGGAAGTATACCCATGCCACTCCTGTATTGGAGCATGAAATGGTACTGGATGAACTCTCCATTAACACTGTTACGCATGAGATCACTCTCGCTGGACATTCCGTTAAGCTGACTCCGCGTGAATTCGCCATTGTTGAGCTTTTGGCTCGACACCGGGGTCAAGTGCTGAGCATGGAGCAGATTTATGAGAAGGTCTGGAAGGAGCAATATCTGGAGTCCAACAACACGCTAATGGTTCATGTGCGTAAAATTCGAGAGAAAATTGAGACTGATCCGAGAAAGCCCAAATACCTGAAAACAGTGTGGGGCATCGGCTATAAAATGGAAAAATTCGATTAATGGAGGACTTGCGTCTTGAAGGCAAAACGATACGATACGCTGGGATGGAAGCTGGCAGCCCTTAGCCTTGCCGCCTTCACTTTAACTGGACTGATTTTAATGGCGTTTTATTATGGAGCGTCTTTGCTATTATGGCTGAATCCCTCCCGTTCATTTTTTGGCACCCGGCTGATCCGCTGGACCGTAAATCATATTGGTTCCTCACTGATCATGCTGATAGGCGGGCTGCCTTTATATATTTATTTCTTTTTCCTTTTTACAAAAAATACAATTGGCTATCTACGCGAGATTACGACAGGGATGCAGAAGTTCGCGGACGGAAATTTATCCTATTCGATTCCGGTATCTTCAGCGGATGAACTGGCAATCTTGGCGAAAAATATGAATACCATGGCAGACAAGCTCCGTCTCTCACTAGAAGAAGAACGGGCTTCCGCCAAAGCAAAAAACGACCTGATCACTGGCGTATCCCACGACCTTCGCACCCCGCTAACATCTGTAATTGGCTTTTTGGAGTATATTGAAACCGACCGTTACCGGGATGAAATTGAGCTACGCTACTATGTGAACATTGCTTATGAAAAATCGCTGACGCTTAAAAAGCTGATCGACGAGTTGTTTGAATACACGCGTGTGAGCGGTGGCAGCCTGCCACTGGAGCTGGAGCCTGTAGACCTCGGCAAATTGCTCACTCAGCTTGCTGAGGAATTTGTACCCTCACTGGAACAGGCGGACATGTCTTATCGTGTTCGAATCGTTGAGCCTGTTCGGATTTTGGCCGACACGGACGAGCTGGTACGCCTGTATGAAAATTTATTTTCCAATGCAATTCGATACGGAAAGGATGGCAAGCGTCTTGATATCACCATAGGACGTGAAGGCGATGAAGCGATAGTGATCTGCACCAACTACGGTACCCCGATTCCATCGGAAGATGTCCCACATCTATTTGAACGGTTTTACAGAGTGGACAAATCACGTTCCAAGGAAACCGGAGGTACCGGACTGGGTCTTGCCATTACCAAAAGCATTACCGAACTGCACAATGGCCGCATTTCGGTTCGGAGCAATCGTAGACAAACGGATTTCGAAACCCGTTTTCCACTCTACCATGCTCGTTAGACGGTGTAACGCTAACCAATCAACAACGTATAAACGATACCCGGTCCGTGTACGCCGATCGTCAAATCATTTTCGATATCCGACGAGCGGCTCGGTCCAGTAATAAAGTGAATGCCTGCGGGCAATTGCTCGCGCCCTGCTTCGTCAAAGCGGCTTAAAATCTCGCCCAGTCGTGTTCGCAGACGCTCCATGGGCAGGAGAATGATCAGCACGGTCGGCAGCAGACTGACCGAGCGCCCCTTCTCCGGCGAGGATAGCACTGCTACCGAGCCGGTGTAGGCAGCGGCCTCATCAGCCATGACGATGCCGATATCGGCCTCCGCGGCGCGTGCCTTCCAGTCTTCGGCTGGATCGGTGTTCCACACCGACAGCCGGACTTCCGGTAGCGCTGCTTCCAACTGGAGCGCATCCAGGTCCGGCTCATTCTGCCGGACGATATAGGCTGCTCCCAGCTCGTGCGCCTTGTGCGCGATCCAGTCTACCGCCTCCTTCAGATCTGGCAGACGCACCACATGTCCGCCAACACTTGTAAAGTTAGCGGTGAACTCCTCGATGCGCTGCTCCGCATTCCATTCGAATTTGTGCCAAAACGCAGGTGCGCCGCGAAACGGCTGCTTCGGTGGCTCTGTCTGTCGCGGACGCTTGAGCCGCGCCGCAATGCCTTCCATAAAGCGTGCCTGCTTGACGCGGGATTCTGCATGCATTTGATGAAGCCATGCTTCATGCTCCGCTTTTGCTTGCATAGAAGGATTACGCTGTTCACTCATGCTGCATCCCTCCTTTTCTTCTATCCGCCAAGATCGTCTCCATTCGGCTGAGAATGTCCGGATGCATGACCTTGCGTTCCTGCTCCAGCTCACGCGCTAGTGTGTTCCAGTGCTGACGGAAGGACTTATTCGCCAGACTAGGAGCCACACGATACGTATTCCAGCCTTTTAAGGGGCCAAGCTTAAGGGTAATTTCTCCCTTACGGACTACCGCTTTCTGTGCGATCTGTCCGAGTCTTATCGCCGCAGCGAATCGCTTCGAGCTGGAAACTACGGTCGCAAAACCTTTCATCCCGATCGTCTCTAGCTTATCCCCTTGTCCTGCCTCCACCTTGCGTCTACGCAAATAAACCAGCATATCATGCAGTGGTATTTTGACCGGACAGGCTTCATAACACGCCCCGCACAGACTGGACGCACTCGCTATATCGTTCCACTCTTCGATGTTGCCATGAAGGGCAGGCGTAAGCACTGCACCAATAGGGCCGCTATATGTCCCGCCATACGCATGTCCCCCAATGTGTCGGTACACCGGACAAGCATTCAAACAAGCACCGCAGCGAATGCAATTTAACAGCTCCTGAAACTCAGGATTGCCTAGCTGAAGCGAACGTCCATTATCTACGATGATAATGTGCATTTCCTCCGGTCCATCGGCATCTTGGCTGCGCCGGGGTCCTGAAATACCGGACATATACATCGTCAGCTTCTGTCCGGTAGCGGATCGTGGCAACAATGTAGCCATTACCTCCAAATCTGTCCAGGATGGAATAATCCGCTCCATACCCATCAGTGTGATTTGCGTTTGGGGTAGAGTGGAAACCATACGAGCGTTGCCTTCATTTTCGAACAGGACCATGGAACCCGTCTCAGCAATGGCAAAATTACAGCCTGTCATGCCAATATCCGCATCTAGAAACTTTTCACGCAGCTTTTTGCGGACAAAGCCCGCCAATATCGTCGTATCTGCGGACAGCTCCTCCCCCGCTTCTTTTGACAGCAGCTCGGCAATCTGATAACGGTTTTTGTGAATCGCAGGGATTACGATATGAGATGGTGCCTCTCCTGCCAGTTGGATAATGTACTCACCAAGATCACTTTCAATCGTCTCGATATCCGCACCTTCCAGCGCCTGATTCAAATGCAGCTCCTCCGACACCATCGACTTGGATTTGACGACAGAACGGGCTTGATTATGCGCGGCAATGTCCAGTGTAATGCGCACGGCATCCACTGCGGTGTCGGCAAAATGGATATGCACCCCGTTGGCACGGGCATTTTCTACAAATAGATTTAAGTAATAGTCCAAATGGGCAATCGTATGAAGCCGAATTTGACGCCCCCGCTCACGCCATTCCTCCCAATTTCCATGCTGCTCTGAAGCTACACGCTTACCGTTGCGCAGCCGCTCGGTAGTGAAACGAACTGCATTCCGCAGAAAATCATCATTCAGAGCTAGCTCTGCACGGTTTTTGACCTTTTGGTTCATAGAGTGTGTATGTACAGCGGTCATGCGTGCTTCACCCCTTCGTACAGCAGCTCTGCCAGATGCATCACTCGAACCGGCTCTTTCCGATATCTAAGATTTCCGGCGATATTCATCAAGCAGGCCATGTCCAGTCCGACCAGTACCTCGGCTTCCGTCTCCCTGATATGGTCCACTTTTTCAGTCACCATCGCTCCCGAAATATCGGGCATTTTTACCGCAAAAGTACCACCAAACCCACAACAGTCCTCAGCAAAGGGAAGCGGCACTAACTGCAAATCCTTTACGCTGCCAAGCAGCTTTATTGGTTCCTCCTTTACCCCGAGCAAACGTGTTCCATGACAAGACGGATGGTAGGTTACCGTATGCGGAAAAGACGCGCCCACATCGGTCACGCCAAGCACCTGTACCATAAATTGTGTAAACTCATACGTCTTTTGCTCCAGCTTACGTGCCAAATCCAGCCACTCAGGCTCATCCTTAAACAACTCCGGGTAATGATGAATCATATATGTGCAGGAACCAGAAGGAGCTACGACAAAATCACTGTCATTAAACGCTTTCAAAATCGTTTTTGCCGCAGCTCTTGTTTCACCCCAATAGCCGCTGTTATAGGACGGCTGCCCGCAGCATGTCTGCACCTTGGGGAATTCCAGCTCGACACCATATCTGGCAAGCAAGCGGGCCATCGCTTCCCCTACCTTGGGATAAATCGCATCACTTAGACAGGTAATAAATAAAGATACCTTCAAACGGCACACCCCTTCCGTCCATTTTCCAAAGGAAAACTTTCATCATAAGCATAAGCTCGCAGTGGGATTCTCACCTATGTAGGTCTTACTCATCAGAGAATCCCGCTGCAACAGCGATCGTAAATCAAATGAACCACAGAGCGACCTCGCCCTGAAACTACATTCTTACACAATTGTAACCGGAATGGACAACTCTGCGAGCTGACTGCGAATCGGGTCCGACAACCGCGAATCTGTAATAATTTCGGACACTTGCGACAAGTTCACGACATGGGTAAACGCCTGCTGCCCGAATTTGCTCGCATCTGCCAGTAAAATTACGCGATCCGCAATGCTGACCATTTTCTGCTTCAAACGAGCTTGCAGCTCATTCGATTCACTAATGCCGCGATCCAGATGAACCCCCTGGCTGGAAAAAAACAGCTTATCCACATAATAGGTTTCTAATGAACGCTCTGCAAGCGGACCTACGAACGACAGCGAACGTTGAAGCAGCTGTCCTCCCGTCGAAATGACCTCGATTTTTTCCTTACCTGCCAGCTCTGTAGCTACCCGAATCGAATTCGTCAGTATCGTTAAAGGAATGTCCGGCAGACTGGACGCCATATACCAGGCAGTCGTACTGGCATCCAGCAAAATGCGATCGTGCGGCTGAATCTGCTTAACCGCTTCCTCAGCAATCCGACGCTTTTCCTCTGCGTTCATAATTTCCCGTACCGCATAGGGCGTTTCAGGCTGCTCGTTTTTGACACTAACCGCTCCCCCATGGGAACGGCGCAGTCGTCCCGCCTGCTCCAGACGATCCAGATCGCGGCGGATCGTTTCTTCCGTTACTTTACACAGCTCACTCAATTCGGACACCCGTATGCTTCCTCTTTCATTTACAAGCTGTACAATCATCTCATATCTTTCTGCGACCAGCATGGCAATCTCACTCCACATCTTTAATGTACAAAAAGTCCTGTCACCCGCCGGAACCGCCCGTAGGCATCCTCCCACGCTTCTGACTCGGCAGGTTCATATTCCTCTACGGTAATAGAATCCGCAATGACCCGGCGTGCTTCCCATATATCGGCGAACTTTCCCTGTGTCATCCATTGTACCGCAAGATTGCCGATTGCGCTCGCTTCTGCAGGGCCCGCCCACACCGGTTTTTGAATCGAATTAGCCGTCCATTGGCATAGCAAGCGATTTTGAATCCCCCCACCGACCATATGCAAACCATTAAAACGCTGTCCTGACACCCGTTCTGTAAGCTCCAAAATGTAACGATACTTTAAGGCCAGACTTTCCAGAATACAGCGCGTAGTCTCACCCGGCGTCTCCGGCAATGGCTGCCCGGTATTGCGACAGTATTGGCGTATGCGTGTTTTCATATCTCCGGCATGCAGAAACAGTTCATCATCCGGGTCAATCAAACAAGTGAACGCTGGAGCCTGTTCTGCCATATGAACCAATTCAGGAAAGGAATAGGAGTTTCCCTGCCGTTCCCACTCTCTGCGCGTCTCCTGTAAAATCCACAGTCCCATGATATTTTTAAGCAGCCTGTAGGTTCGGCCCACGCCGCCTTCATTTGTAAAATTAAATCGAAGCGTATCATCATTAATTACAGGCTGTGCGGTCTCCGTTCCCATCAGGGACCATGTTCCGCAGCTCAAGTAGGCAAAGGACCGCTCCAGCGCAGGCACGGCAGCCACTGCTGATCCTGTGTCATGCTCTGCTACTGCAATCACAGGAATTGCTCCAATGCCCAGATCCGTCATGATCGATGAACGGATTGTACCTGCGACACTTCCCGGCTCCAGTACCTCTCCAAACCAAGACCGGGAAATGTTAATTCCAGACAAAAGCTCATCATCCCATTTTTGCTGTAACGGATGATATAATTGCGTGCTGGTTGCATTAGAAAACTCATGATACATTTCACCTGTCAGAAAATACCGCAGCAAATCAGGGATCATCAGGAAATGTTCTGCCTGCTCCAACAAGGGCGATCTTGCATTTCGCATAGCAGCCAGCTGATAAATCGTATTAAACGTCAAAAACTGAATGCCTGTGCGCTGGAAAATAAACTCTTTTCCCAGCCGTTCCTGTACTTCTTCCATTACTCCATGGGTGTGCCAATCCCGATAATGATAAGGGTTGCCCAGCAATTCTCCGGTTTCTCCAATCAATCCAAAATCAACCGCCCAGGAGTCAATCGCCAGGCTGGATGGATTCACTCCCATATGCTTGGCTTTGAGCAATCCTTGCTGAACCTCGTGATAGAGACGTAATATATCCCAGTGCAGACGCTCCCCAATCTTGACCGGATCATTGGAAAAGCGATGGATTTCCTCCACCACGATACGTGAATCGGTTAATTTTCCGAGTAGAACCCTGCCGCTGCTTGCCCCCAAATCATAAGCGAGGATGCTCACCAGCTCGCACCACCCTTGCCTCTTTGCAAAATCTGCGTACCATACTCAGACGCCAAATAAGCTTTCATCGGATCTGCAGGTAATCCTTGCTCTTCACGGATTGCTTTGAGCAACGGGGCCACATCAAACTCAAATGCTTGGCGTACGGCATCCTCCGCACCCAGCACGTCCTGACGGCTCGCCGCTTCCTCCACCTCTGCATGATTAATCAAAAGTGCCTTCGCATATTGAGTCTGCACATTCAGCACCGAGCGAATCATGGCCGGAATTTTGGGTTCGATATTGTGCGACTGATCGATCAAATAAGCAATTTTATCGACAGTATGGCGGATATCTGCATCGACATCCTGAGCTGCGTTCAAAATCTGATAAAAGATTAAAAACAGCTCATACGGATTGGCGGAACCCACGATCAGATCATCATCCGCATATTTATAACTGTTAAAATGAAAACCACCCAGTCGCTTCTCATCCATTAAAAACGCAACAATATGCTCCACGTTGGCTCCCGGCAGATGATGCCCTGTATCCACCAGCACCTGTGCCTGCGGCCCCAATTTGGTCGCGTAATGGTACGCCATGCCCCAATCGGCAATATCCGTATGGTAAAAAGCCGGCTCAAACGCCTTGTATTCAATCAGCATACGCATGTCTGGCGTAAGCGCCTTATACATTTCACGGAGCGCCTCCAGCATCCAATTTTTGCGTTTGCGAATGTCCCCCTGACCGGGATAATTCGTTCCGTCTGCAAACCATAAGCTAAAGTCGTTGGAGCCCGTTTCCTTTGCAATATCCACGCATTCCAGCAAATGGTTGATAGCCTTGCGACGGATTGCCGGGTCTACATTAGTAACGCTACCGAGCATGTAGTCCTCGTCTTGAAAGAGATTGGGATTTACGGCCCCAATTTGTAGGCCAAGGCTTTCGGCATGACTGCGAAGTTTGCCGTAATTGTCTACTTTATCCCACGGGATGTGAATGGCAACGGACGGACATAAGCCTGTCAAGGCATGAACCTGTGCGGCATCCTCCAGCTTTTCAAACGGATCACGCGGCACGCCCGTTTTCTGAAAGACTTTAAAACGTGTACCTGAGTCGCCATATCCCCAGGAAGGTGTTTCTATGCTAAGCGCTTTCAGTTTAGTCTTTACTTGCTCCAGGTCAATGCCTCGTTGTTGCTGTTGTTCCTCGAATAAGGCGTACGCTTTGTCACTCATCGTGGTTCCTCCTTGGAAAATGAAGTGAGTTATGGAGGTGGGAGATCGCTTCGCATGCGGATTGTTCTTCCGATCGCTCCGCTGCTGACCAGCCATAAAGTCACTTCTATTTTAAAGTTAGGTTCATTTCAATTTGGTTAGCGTGTAAAGGCTGCCGGGACGCCGCCGTCGATGGTCAGCATACAGCCTGTCGTTTTCTCTGCCTTGGAAGACGCGAAAAAGGCAATACCCTCTGCGATATCCTGCGGGTAAATGTTGACCAGCAGCGTCGTTCGCTTGCGGTAATGCTCCTCCAGCTGGTCTGGCTCAATGCCGTAGGCGGCGGCGCGTTCATTGCGCCAATTGGAGTTCCAGATTGCCGAGCCTTGCAAAATCGCATCCGGCAAAATAGTGTTCACGCGGATACCATATTCGCCGCCTTCTGCGGCAATACAGCGGGCCAGATGCGCCTCCAGCGCCTTGACCGAGCTATAGGCCGTTACATTTTTGCCTGCATAGACCGAGTTTTTGGAACCGACGAACACCATGCTACCGCCAAGTGTCTGTTCCTTCATCAGCTTAAACGCTTCTCGCGCGACCAAAAAATAACCTGTTCCCAATACATTTACATTTAAATTCCATTCCTTTAATGATGTTTCATCGAACGGACTGGATGTAGCAAGCCCTGCATTGTTTACGATAATATCTACACCACCATAGGTTAGCGCCGTCTCGACATAGGCCGCCTGGATCTGCTCCTCCTGCGTCACATCCATTTTCACGGCAATCGCACGGTTTTCACCGTAACTGCTATTGATGTCTGCAGCTACCTTTTGCGCACCTTCCAGGTTGAGATCTGCCAATACAACATGCGCACCTTCATCCACCAGACGACGTGCGGTTGCACTGCCAATTCCGCCTGCACCACCCGTAATAAATGCAATTTTGCGTGAAAATTCTGCTTCTGCTGGCGCAAGTGACAGCTTATAAAGCTCCAGCGGCCAGTATTCCACGTTGTATGATTCATTTTCACTGAGTGAAACAAACTCTCCTAGCGCCGTTGCTCCTCGCATGACAGCAATGGCACGATGATACAAGGCACCGCTCACCTGCGCATTGCTCCAGCTTTTGCCTGTGTTAATCATACCGATACCCGGAATTAAGATGACACGCGGCGCTGCTTCAAATCTCACGTCTCCTTCATGTCGATTGCGCTCGAAATAAGCTTGGTACTGCTCCTTATAGACTGCTATACCTTCAGCAAGCCTAACCTTCAACTCCTCTACATCCTCCACATTCGGTGTCCAATCTACATAGAGCGGCTTCATTTTGGTATGAACCAGATGATCCGGACACGCTGCCCCGACCTGGGATAAAGCAGCAGAATCTCGGCCGTTCACAAACTCCAACACATCCTCCGCATCATCAAACGTGAGGATCATCTTTTTCTCATTACTGACTGCCCCCCTGACGGGTGGCATGACCTGGGACACTATGCTACGGCGCTCCTCTGAAGTAAGCGCTTTATATTTTGCGCCTCCAAACGCCTTCTTTTCCGCTTGGCGAGCTTTAATATAGCTTTCTGCTTCCTGGATGATTTCGATCGTTTTGGCATAAGCTGCTTCAGATGTATCTCCCCATGTAACCAAACCATGCTTCTCCATCAGTACCAACTCAGCTTGTGGATGATCGAGCACCCCTTGGGCAATCATTTTCGACAGCTTAAAGCCTGGACGGATATAGGGCACCCATACAAAACGGTTACCGAAAATTTCCTTAGCGATTTCCTTGCCGTTATGCGCACAGCATAAACTGATGATCGCGTCCGGATGTGTATGATCGACATGCTTAAAAGGCAAAAATGCGTGTAGCAGCGTCTCAATGGAAGCCCGCGGATGCTTGGCATCTATCATACAGTTCGCCAAATATGCGACCATATCCTCGTCAGACATCTCTTCCCGTTCAAACAGTGGACGAATGTCCTCCATACGAAGCCCTGTGAAGTTATGCGCTTTCATTGTTGCGAGATCGGAACCGCTACCCTTAACGTACATCACCTCTACTTCACGTCCGCGAAAATCTTGTATCGTCGTTTTGGCCGAAGTGTTCCCACCTCCCCAGTTGCACACGCTCCGATCTGTGCCAATCAGGTTAGAACGATATACGAGCTGTTCCAGCGTGCTTTTCTGCTCAGATGCTTGTGAAGAATTCCATAGACTTTGTACCATAGAAAAAAACCTCCAAGTTCTGTTTTTTGTTTTGAATGATTTTATTAAGGTGGATATTTTTATTTATTGAGACTATAACACTTTTGTTTTAATTTGAAAATATAAAATACAAAAATAATCAAAAATAAATTTTAATTTTATCCATCTTTAAAATGAATCTATTCGTCTAGCCTAAAATATAATAAGGCCGAGCCGGATCAGGTATAAGAACCTTTTCCGCTACGGCCTTTTGACAGATAAACCACTTCATTGCCAAGCAAATTGCTACGAATTTGATTGCGCTCTGTTTCAAAGAAGGTGGCTCAGGGCATATCAAGTCGTTTTTTAACGACTGCTGGTACACCAGCAGCCATGGTAAAGCTGGGTATATCATCTTTAACAAAGGCACCTCCACCTATCATAGACCAACAGCCGATGTGACATTTCTCCCGTACCGAGGCACCGATTCCGATATAGGCTCCTTCATCTATGATTACGTTACCTGCCAGATTCACACCAGGAGCTATGGTTATATAATCACCAATAACCGCATCATGACTCACGTTAACACTCCGGTTGATAATTACGTGCTGTCCGATCTTAATATTGTCCGACAGGACAGCTCCTTCAAAGATCATACTTCCCTCTCCAATGGTGTTTCTTTGAGACAAACGAACACGTGGATGTATTAGCGGGGCTGCAATACGAAATCCCGATTGAATTGTATGATAAGCAAATCGCTTCTTTAATGCTGGATCACCCACCCCCGCGCATATAAGCTCTACCTCATATTTTAACGCTTTAATGTCGGTCAACGTCCCCAGTACAGGAACACCATCTACACTCTGCCCTTTTGCCTCAGGCCGTTCGTCTAAGAAACCTATCACTCGAACTCCTAGCTCTTCACATAACCAGTTGATTTCCCTGGCATGTCCGCCCGATCCCCAAATAACGAGTTTCCTCATCTGGCTGTCTCTTTTCCCAGGTTTCCTAGAACGTTCACAATTTTTCGAATAATAATCTCGTCCAGTTCCTCCCACAAGGGTAGGCTGACAATATGTTTGGCAATATGTTCGGTAACATGAAGATTAGACCGCGTATAGCTTTGGAACTGCTTCTGCTGATGGCACGCCGGAGAAAAATAGGTTCTAGCTTCTATTGAATTAGAGGCTAATAACTTAACAACCTCTTGATTTGTGTGTGAATCCGGACTAAGAACAGGGACAAATTGATGAACAACCGATCCTTGCGTTTTTTGTACAGACCATCCTCGTTCTAATAAGTCTGCTTGGATCAGTTCTTGAAGATAATATTCGTAGATCGTCCTTCTATTCTCCCGTACAGTCTTGAATTGATCGAGAGTGGCTAAAGCGATAGCAGCGGTATACTCGGATATCTTACTGTTAAGACCTTGGGTGACAGACTCCCTGCTGCTGGAGAAACCGAAATTCCCCGCTTGACGAATTCGCCTAATAACATCCCGGTCCAAACTGTATACCAATCCACCCTCTCCAATACCAAAAGATTTGGTGGCATGAAAGCTGAATACTACAGCTCCTCCAAAGCCTTTACCAAAATGGGTGGCTTCCTCGGAAGTTATCGTTCCAAAGCTGGCAGCAGCATCAATAACTACCGGAATTCCTTGCTCCTGCAGCTTATTGTACACGGATAAATCAAGGGCTGTACCGAAAGTGGCATAAGGAACGATTACCGCAATCTCATCCCCCAGCAGCTTGACTGTCTGCTCTAACTGATCCCTATTCATTTGCCAATTCTCCGGCTCAATGTCAAGGAAGTAGGGTTCTAGCCCGCACCACTCAGCGGCAAGTGGAGTGGCAGCAAAAGTAAAACTTGGCATAACAGCATATTTGCCCTGTGGTCGCTTGCTTTGGGCGATCGCCAAAATCAAGCCGATGGTTGCGTTATGAACGGTAACAGCTGAACCAATTCCATCAAACATTTGTGCAATGACCCGCTCTTCAAACAAATTATTTAGGGGACCATAATTGGAGTAAATCCGCGTCTCTTCTATTTTCTCAAAATTAGCAATAAATCGTTCCTTTTTTACTAAATTAGGCCGTAAGAAGGGAATGTCGAACATCAGCCAGCCTCCTTTGCATATGGGATGAGCAAGCTAGGTTTCCAATGTTTTTAATAACATTTCAATTCGCTTGATATCTGCAACAAATTGTGGACGACCTCTTATACGTTCCTGATAAGAATGAAGTGCAGCTTTAAACAAATCGTTAGTATCAAGAAATCCATCATCTCTTGAGGCAATCATAATATCTAACCATTCCGTGAACGCACTTTGACCAAGCGTCTGATTATTTTGATTGGGATGTATTCGGAAATAGCTTAGCGCTTCAGTAATATACACTGCTTTTCCCTTTGATAGTAAGTTCAACCAAGAAGCTAAATCATTAAGAAGAGAATACTGTTTTCCTTTATATACTCCAAACCGTTCGATAAGATCTGTTTTTTTGAAAAACACTGTCGTAGGTTCACCAATCACATTTAAACAACGAGTTAATGCAATGTTTGCCAACATTCTTCCGTCTATTATCCTTGTTTCCTCGTACAGCCTTTCCGTTGCATAGAGCGGTGGGAGAATAGCCCCTGATTCATCCATGGTTTGCCGATACGAGGTAACCAGTGTGATGTTTTCAAAATTTTCGAAAAAATAGATCATCTTTGCTATTTTTTCTTTATGAAACATGTCGTCATCCATCAAGTAATTGATATATTCACCTGACGCCAAATCAAAACATTTATGCCAATTTCCGAGAAAAAGATTTTTATCATTTTTATAATATTTAATTCGGGGAAAAGAATCTAAATAAGAATCAAGCATTTCTTGTACTTCATTCGTTGTACTGTCATCACAGATAATGATTTCGATGTTCGGATAAGTTTGTTCCAATACGCTGTCGATGGCGATTTTTAGTGTATGCGGCCGGTTATATGCAGGTATAACTACACTTACTAATGGGCATTGCACGCTTACTCCACCTTTCTTTTATGTGTAGGTGTCTACCGGAGGCTTCAAACGATTTAATTCGCTATGTTTATATGGGCTGGCATTTTCCTCACATACACATACACATACACATACACATACATATATATTGCTGGGAAATAAAATGATGCCAGGAAAATGAATGTTTCAATAAAAACAATAACTTACGTCTGAATCGGCACCTCCCTCTCGTTGGTGTTCGAAACGGGTAAAGGGGAATGAACATGTCATTGAATTTCACTCCGTTACTGACAGCTCATTTATTTGTATCGAAGAAGGTTTTAAAGGATCATGTAAAAGAATTGATAGATAGATTGGAAGAAAATCACATTACAATAAACTTGTATGAGGCTGATCAACCACTTATTGACCATAGCCTCCAAAAGCCTCGGGTTTACGTCTCGCTTGGAGAAGAGTGGGGAGAATTTTCAGCACTAAAAGCGTTACCTCGTCACGAAAAAAAACGCTGGTTGCACTTCCAATCACCAGACGAAATTCAACCTATGCATTTATTTTTCTGCTGGCTTAAGGCAACAGATCCTCTTCCGGAGAATAGAACGATTCCTTCAACACATTTCTCTTCAAACACACCTTTAATATCCGTGTTTACTGCCAGCTACAGGTCAAAAGAAAAAATTCAACGACCTTATCAATCTTTATTGAAGCAGACCTATAAAAACTGGGAATGGGTAATCGTGGATGATTCCGGTGATGAAGATGAGACATACAAGGAGTATTTACTCCCTTTAGAGGATCACCGTGTGCGGAGATATCGCCAAGATTCCCGCAATGGTTATATAGGGGCTATCAAAAGGTTTGCAGCAGGTCTCTGTACAGGGGAAATTTTAGTAGAAGTCGATCATGATGACGAGCTAACTCCTGACTGCCTAGAGAAAATCGTCAAAGCATTTCAACAAAACCCTGACTGTGGCTTTGTTTATGGGGATTGTGCTGAGGTGTATGCAGGGAGCAATCATGCGCATTGGTACGGCTGGGATTGTGGCTTTGGTTACAGTGTTCATTATCGAGTCTGGCTGCATGAAATGAACAGATGGCAAAATGTACAAAAACATACGACCATTAATGGCAAAACCATTCGTCATTTGGTCGGCTTACCCAATCATCCACGTGCGTGGACGAGGGACTGTTATCATCTGATCGGAGGCCATCGCAATGAACTACTGGTAGCAGATGATTACGATCTGCTGGTTCGGACATTTCTTTGTACTAAGATTGTGAACGTCCCTGATTTAATATATATACAGTATCGTAACGAACATGGAAATAACACTACTTTCCTCAGAAATAAGCAGATTCAGGTTCTTGTAAGGGAACTAAATAGATGCTATTTTCAAAGAATTCAAATGAGGTTGAAAGAGCTTGGTCTACCAGTGGAATTACCTTATCGTCGTATATGGGAGACTTCTACGGATGATCCTGTCCGGAAAACTGCTCACGTTATTCAAGAAGATACCTCAAGATACTCAATATTGTTCCCTATCCCCCATTCCTGCCCTGAAATAGAACATACACAATTAAATAAGACACTTCAAAAGAGTATTGAAAACAACTTTAGGGAGATTGAAATTGTGGTTGTAGGTCGAATCCCATCAGAAATCGAAAGCTATGCCTCCAAAGCTCCCAGGGGAGCCATACGATGGTGGCCTATGGAGCCAAATGATTCATTAGAAACTTGTATTCAATATGCAAAATTTGTTGCGTCCTGTAAAGAGAAAGTGGTTGTGTTGCCCTAAATTACAACAAGGGTGAGTAGAATATTGGCCAACAATTATTTTCCAATACCTTTGTCGAAGTCTCTCAGAATTATTTTCATGAGACTTCGACAAAGGTTTTTTGTTATAGCAGAACTCTTAATAACAAGACATCCAGCATAAAGAAAAGTTCAGTATACAATGGAGTATTACTACTATGAATATGTTTTATCCAAAATCCTTAAGACAAAAAAAGGACCCAAAAGTTATAAATAACTTTTGGGTCCTTTAAATATACCTTAAGCTTATAGAGGCCCTTGGTCTCCTTGCGGTCCTTGAACTCCTTGAGGTCCTTGGTCACCTTGGACTCCTTGTGGGCCTTGAACTCCCTGAGGGCCTTGGTCACCTTGGACTCCTTGTGGGCCTTGAACTCCCTGAGGGCCTTGGTCTCCTTGGACTCCTTGTGGGCCTTGAACTCCTTGAGGGCCTTGGTCTCCTTGGACGCCTTGAACTCCCTGAGGGCCTTGGTCTCCTTGAACTCCTTGTGGGCCTTGAACTCCTTGAGGGCCTTGGTCTCCTTGGACGCCTTGAACTCCCTGAGGGCCTTGGTCTCCTTGAACTCCTTGAGGGCCTTGATCACCTTGAACTCCTTGAGGTCCCTGATCACCTTGGACACCTTGAGGGCCTTGGTCTCCTTGAACTCCTTGAGGTCCCTGATCACCTTGAACGCCCTGAGGTCCTTGATCGCCTTGGACTCCCTGTGGTCCTTGGTCGCCTTGAACCCCTTGAGGACCTTGGTCTCCTTGAACTCCTTGAGGGCCTTGATCACCTTGAACTCCCTGCGGGCCTTGGGCTCCTTGGACACCTTGAGGGCCCTGATCACCTTGAACACCTTGAGGTCCCTGATCACCTTGGACACCTTGAGGGCCTTGGTCGCCTTGAACTCCTTGAGGTCCTTGATCGCCTTGAACTCCTTGAGATCCTTGGTCGCCTTGGACACCTTGAGGGCCTTGATCGCCTTGAACTCCTTGAGGTCCTTGGTCACCTTGGACTCCTTGAGGGCCTTGATCACCTTGGACTCCTTGAGGGCCTTGGTCGCCTTGAACGCCCTGTGGTCCCTGATCACCTTGGACTCCTTGAGGGCCTTGATCACCTTGGGCTCCTTGAGGGCCTTGATCACCTTGGACTCCTTGAGGGCCTTGGTCGCCTTGGACTCCCTGAGGGCCTTGATCACCTTGGACACCTTGAGGGCCTTGGTCACCTTGAACTCCTTGAGGGCCTTGATCACCTTGAACTCCCTGTGGTCCTTGATCACCTTGGACACCTTGAGGGCCTTGATCACCTTGAACGCCTTGAGGTCCTTGGTCACCTTGAACTCCTTGAGGTCCTTGGTCACCTTGAACTCCTTGAGGGCCTTGATCACCTTGAACTCCTTGAGGGCCTTGGTCGCCTTGGACTCCTTGAGGTCCTTGGTCACCTTGAACTCCTTGAGGGCCTTGGTCGCCTTGGACTCCCTGAGGGCCTTGGTCACCTTGGACACCTTGAGGTCCCTGATCACCTTGAACTCCTTGAGGGCCTTGGTCGCCTTGGACTCCCTGAGGGCCTTGATCTCCTTGAACGCCTTGAGGGCCTTGGTCGCCTTGGACTCCCTGAGGGCCTTGATCGCCTTGGACCCCTTGTGGGCCTTGGTCTCCTTGAACTCCTTGCGGTCCTTGGTCGCCTTGAACGCCTTGCGGTCCTTGAACTCCTTGTGGGCCTTGGTCACCTTGGACACCTTGAGGTCCCTGATCACCTTGAACTCCTTGAGGGCCTTGGTCACCTCGGGCTCCCTGAGGTCCCTGATCACCTTGAACGCCTTGAGGGCCTTGGTCGCCTTGAACTCCTTGAGGGCCTTGGTCACCTTGAACGCCTTGAGGGCCTTGGTCGCCTTGGACACCTTGAGATCCTTGATCACCTTGAACGCCTTGAGGGCCTTGGTCACCTTGGGCTCCCTGAACACCCTGAGGTCCTTGATCACCCTGAACGCCTTGAGGGCCTTGGTCACCTTGGGCTCCTTGAACTCCCTGAGGTCCTTGATCGCCTTGCGGGCCAGCTACCCCTGTTCCTAAAAGCTCATCAGAAACTAATCGGTGGGCAGGCACTAATTGCCCAAATGTATCTTTACCCCAAACAGAAATTTGAGTTTCATTTTCTGCTGCTCCGCTTGTGGTAAAAACGAATTCAAATGCATTTAAATCTGCAAAATAGTTCCTTGTAAAAACCGCATTTGGTCCCACTATTACTTGTTCTTGTACATATAATGTTCTGCTGCCATTTAAAGCGAAACCCTCGATCAAAACAATAGAAGAATCAACAGAATCCCGGTTATCGATTTTTACCGTCACCAGTTGGGTGGGTCTGACTCCAAGAACAGGATCGTTTGCAATGGGGCCAGTTGATAATACTGCCATTTAGATACTCCCTCCTTTCTAGTAAAAGCAAACTTTGCTTGTGAGCAATGAGATCTTTCTCAAGATCATGCTCCCTCTATTTTATTTCTAAAACATGCGATATGATTGTGGCTTTCTCTCTGTATATTTGTTGATTTTTAAGACTCTAACTGCTCATCCGCAACAATACGCTGAGCATCAATGATGGTACCACTCTCGTTTTTTCCCCATACAGAAATATCAGTACTTTCTTCTGCCAAACCGCTTGTGGTAAAAACAAACTCATATGCATTGAAATTTACTGTATAATTTCTCGTAGCAACTGCATTGGGGGCTAGCGCTATTACTTCTAGTACAAACAATGTTCGTAAATCGTCTAAAACGTATCCCTGGATTAATATTGTTGATGAATTGACTAAATCACGGTTAACCATTTTAACGGTGACCTGTTGAATCGTCCTAACCCCACTAACAGGACTGTTCTCAATAGGTCCAGTTGTTAATAATGTCATTAGTTCACCCTCCTTTACTGATTATTAATAATCCATTAAATCAACTAGACATACTAGAATGGAAATAGCAAAAGACATTAGAATTTCCATTATTATATTAATAATTAGTTAAATATGATTGTTTGTTTACCTATTAAAATAAGATATTTATTCTGTCATTCGATCCGACCAAGCCTCTATCTATCGTCGGTTCTTAAGTTTGGAATTGAAAGGCTTGCCCCGCCCCATTCCCGAAATATAAAAAACCCTCTAAGAGAGAGGGACGCACTCATCCTGTTACCCATACCATTTACATCATGCTATAACACTCCTACAGACTGTTTATCAACAAGTTATTTAAATATGTTAGCAAGCTTTGATTTCACTATTTGACTAGCCTGAAATTTACTTTTCACCTTATCTGAACCATTTTCCCCAACAATCAGCGCTTCTTCAAAGTGATTCTGAATCCAAAATAATCTTTCAGAAATTGCGTGCCCGTTAGGTTCAACTTCAAAATAGTCCTTACCTTCCTCAAGAATAAATCTATCATTTCGGGGGTTTGTCGTCACAAGTATACATCCTGTCGATAGTGCATCAACGGCAGCTGTGGTTGGAAAACCATCTAATGCAAATTCATCCGGAACACTACAATTTAGAAATATATGAGTTCGTTCATACACTGGCTTTAATTCTTCAGGGGAAAGTAGACCGTAGAATGTATAATTCTTATTTTCTAATAAATATAATTGGTCTTCCCAATCACCAATTAGATTAAGATGAAAATCATCCGTAAGTCGATTAAATGCATCTGCCATAATGGGGAACCCTTTTCTGATAGCATTAAAAGCACAAAATGTCAACTGTATCGGCTTTTCAATTTTCTTATGTTTAAATATATATAAGTCGGTATTAATCACAACGGGATAATAAATACTTCCAACAATCACTTCCATGACTTCATTAATGTTTGTAAATACAGTCGAACAATGCTGTCCTGCAATAGAAAGAAACTCTTTTCGGGTCCATGGATCCAGTCCGCCACCTGGGTATAAGGTAGCATGAAGATGAATATTTCGTTCATCTAAGAATGGCTTGATATTAAGATTAGGATTTGCTCCTGGCAAATAACTTCCATCCGGAAGAAAGCAATGTCCAAGCAAACTAAGTGTTAAATTTAAAAAAACACAATATACATCTGTAACCCCCTCAGACACCGCAACTTTCATAAAATCAGAAAAAGGAAAAACTTTACACGGAAAATAATCATCATTAGGTTCGGTTGCAAAGAATAATGTATCAGGCCTTTGCTGGAATATATTCAAGTTCTCCCAATATCGAAAACCACTCAGTTTCCATGGAAACTTTGTATCAATCACAGCAAGACGCCGGTTAGTATGAGATTGAATCTGAGAATCAAAGAGATCCATATCTTCCCCCTTTCTTGAAGTCACCGCTCCCTAAGCTGCGCTTCACAGACGCTTCCCGTATATCTGTGGCTTCAATGGTCGAGTTTCCAATACAGCATAGCGAATAATTCCTACAATTATGAAAATTTTATTAAATATGTAATTCGACATTGATTCACAAGCAGGTGATCCTCTGGCAGGAACAGTGAATTTGTAGACTGGTAAGCGATTGAACTTCCGGTAGCAGCCCCTCTGCCTCTCTTTGGGAAATATTTTTGAATGCCTTGAATTAGATATATACTCCATACCTTACCGTTTTATGTAAGAGTGGCTATCCGTAAAAGAATCAAGAACCATTTCATTATCATCGGGAGCATTCAACTTTATCCCTTTAGACAGAGCATCTCTTCTTCAGTCACAGCATAAAGCATTACATGAATTATCTCGTGTTCTTCCCCCTTCAAACTCAAGGCTTATGAAGCAACTTGCTTGATATTATATGCAATTTATACCTGTAGGGTTCTAGTCGAAGAGCTCTTGAATGTTTTGCCTGCGCTTTTAACAAATTCTCCGGCTTATTAGCATTAAAATTAAATTCCCCTCCATGGGGGAGAAAATGCTGCTCAATGGATTGCAAAATGTCAATAATTGTTTCCTCATAGGCTGCCCCAGATGTTTTTTCCCACTTAACAGACCATGCTTTTCCACCATTAACAATTCTGCTTGCGGAGGATCGACCAATCATCATCTCTCACCCCATACCGGAGAATGATGGTCTTTTATCGACTGGCCTGAGCAGTTGGATGAACAAGCTCCCTCTTCTCAAGCCATACTTATTTACAGGTTATAACGGGTCACTCGATGGACTGGTAGGTATACTTCGGGATGGTGTGGACACCTTCTGGAAATTATACGATCATCATAATAAAGCCTTGTCACTTACGATAGTTATTTGATCAATAGCTACTGTACACGTACAACTGCACCGAACCTATTTTATTTTTAAGTATAAGCTTTAAAAATATAACAAGGCCGTGTCAGAATGGTTATAAGAACCACTCTGGCACAGCCTCGTTTGTTTAACTCATTTATTTACCCATCTATGCGCATCACTTGGGCTAGCAGCTCGTACGAACGCAAACGTGCTTGATGATCATATACCTGAGCGGTCGTAATCAACTCATCGGCTCGCGTCTGGTTGATTATAAAATCCAGCCGTTGCTTGACTGTGTCAGGACTGCCGATTGCTGAATACCCCAGCATATTACCACGAACCATCTCCTTCTCCTGCTCACTCCAAAGCTTATCCATGTCATCGACTGGTGGCTTTAGTCCTCCGCTGTGCCCGCGCAGCACATTTAAAAATTGTTGTTCTTGTGAAGTAAAAAGCCGTTTTGCTTCCTCATCAGAATCTGCAACAACTACATTCACGCCAACCATCACATACGGCTTATCGAGTGCCTTGGACGGTCTGAAATTACGATGATACAGCTCTAGAGCCTGTAGCAAATGAGCTGGGGCAAAGTGGCTAGCGAACGCAAACGGCAGTCCAAGCTGACCTGCCAGCTGAGCACTGAATCCGCTTGAACCCAACAACCAGATAGGTATATCCAGTCCTTCTCCTGGAATCGCTCTTACCCCCGGAACAGCTCCGTTTAACGCTGGATTCAGATAAGAACGCAGCTCATTCAGTTGTTCGGGGAAATCTTCCCCTGTGCTGTGCAGCCCTCGCCGCAATGCTCTCATTGCAGGTTGATCCGTGCCAGGAGCTCTGCCAAGTCCCAAATCAATTCGCCCCGGATAGAGCGACTCTAAGGTTCCAAACTGCTCCGCAATCATGAGTGGAGCATGGTTAGCCAGCATAATACCGCCTGAACCGACCCGAATCTCATGGGTATGCGCAGCTACATGCCCGATGATCACAGAAGTAGCTGCACTAGCAACCGCCTGCATGTTATGATGCTCCGTTAGCCAATAGCGTCGGTATCCCCATTGCTCAGCATGCTGGGCAAGATTCACCGTATCACGAAAAGAATCGGCAGGAGTACCGCCTTCAATGACAGGTGCAAGGTCTAATATAGATAGTGCAACATTCCGTGTAGTCATTTTATATAAACCTCCTGTCAAACTATTATTTTACGTATTTCTTTCAACACCTTAATTCTTTGACCTATCAATCAATTGATGCATCAACTATAATAATGCGTCCCCTTATGAATTGCAAATGATTTAAATTTTTAGTTGTTATCAAAAAATAGTTTACTTTTACGATCAGCTCGTCTATCATGCTCATATATGGATAATGATTATCCATGTTAGCCTGGTTATAACATATTGAGGTGATTGCTAGTGCATATGAAAACAGGTGTCGAACAATGTGTCTACGCTCTCCTTCTGCTCAGGATGCTACCGGACAAAGCAGTTTTACCTGGAGAAGCCATCAGCCAGCAGTTAGGCGCTTCACCTACTTATTTTCATAAGCTGTTACGAAAATTGGTTAGCTCTGATTTGATTACTTCTGTACCAGGTGTCAAGGGCGGGTTTAAATTAAAGAAAAAACCTGAGGATATACGGGTATTTGACATTTATCTGGCGATTGAGGGGCAGCAAACCCTCTATACTTCCAGCGGTATATACAACGATATACTTGAATTAAAGAAAGACGATCAGTGCTGTTTACTGGCCAATTTGATGGAAGAAGCGGAAGCCTCCTGGAAAGCCGTTCTGAAAAGAGAAACCATCGCCTCACTATCTGCTGACTTTTTTAAAGAAGGGTATGATGCGAAAATTACTTCTTTGAGGAACTGGATTCAAGAAAAAATGGTCTTGTAAAGAACTTCAAAAACAGAAAGGAACATGAACATGAATGATTATTTAGTAAAAGCTCTGGCCTACAACAACCAGGTACGGGCTTATGCTGTGAGAACAACGGGAACGGTAAGTGAAGCACAGCAGCGTCATTATACCTGGCCAACAGCATCGGCTGCATTGGGACGTTCCATGACGGTGGGCGTCATGCTGGGAGCCATGCTTAAACATGAGGATAAACTGACGATCCGGATTAACGGCGGGGGGCCCATCGGTACTATTTTGGTTGATACCAACGCCAAAGGAGAAGTTAGAGGATATGTAAAAAATCCGCAAACCCATTTTGAGCTTAATCAGATTGGGAAACTAGATGTCGCCAGAGCCGTAGGAACAGATGGAGCGCTGATTGTATCCAAAGATATCGGCTTAAAACAACCGTTTGTTGGACAAGTCCCTCTCATATCGGGTGAACTGGGTGATGATTTCACTTCTTATCTCGTCCAATCCGAACAAATCCCTTCTTCTGTGGGAGCAGGGGTTATTGTTAACCCGGATAACTCCATTCAAGCGTCTGGAGGTTTTATTATTCAGCTGATGCCGGGTACACCGGAAGAGGTTATCAGTTTTATCGAGCGACGGATTGAAAGCATTCCGAGCATCTCCGCCATGGTCATGGAAGGCCTTACGCCAGAGCAGATTCTGGGCCAGATTTTGGGAGAAAGCAACATGAACATACTGGAAACCATGCCTGTACAATTTCATTGTCCCTGCTCAGAAGAACGAGTTACCAACGCCATTATCAGCTTAGGGAATCAGGAAATAGAAGACATGATCCGTACCGATGGACAGGCTGAAGCCCATTGCCATTTCTGTAACGCACATTACCATCTTACCAAAGAAGATCTCGAAGGCATGCTGGAAACAAACATCATTTAAATACGGGCTGTTCCCAAAAGTAGTTTTAGCTACTGGGGAACAGCTCTTTTCTTTCTCAATACTTCCGATGGTTTCACTAGCCGAAAACGATAGACTTGTTCATGATTGATGCAAGTGTTAATGTTATATTATTCCATTCACGTGAGGTGAGATGTACTATGCTCGAAAAAGATAAGCATGAAATTCTGGCTTATTATGATGGCGGTGCAGAAATAGGCAGATTAGAGCGAGGCATCGGAAAGATAGAGCTGGAAAGATCAAAAGAAATCATTTCTCGTTATCTCAGCAAGTCTACTCATGTTATTTATGATATTGGCGGCGGTGTAGGGGTCTACTCTTCGTGGCTGGCAGAACTGGGATATGAAGTTCATCTATTCGATCTTTCTTCGCAAGCCATTGAATTCGCTCGTCAGCAGCAACTGAATAACCCTATCATCAGCAAGCTGGAAACCGCAGATGCCAGAAACCTTGATCGTAAAGATGAAAGCGCGGACATCGTGCTATTGATGGGACCTTTATATCATTTAACAGAACAGAAGGAACGAGTAAAAGCACTGCAAGAAGCAGCGCGTGTCTTAAAGAAGGGGGGCACGCTGATTACTTCGGCTATTTCCAGATTTGGCTCGCTACTATGGGGGCTATCGGTATACGGCGAGTGCAATACCATTGTGGAGGAAGATGCGTTTATGGATATGGTCAGACAGGAGTTGACAGACGGTCAGCATGTACGACCGGCGGCTTATCCCTCTTTTATCACACGCTCCTACTTTCATACACCGGATGCCTTGCGTGCAGACTGGCAGGCGGCTGGATTGCAGGAGCCTCGTGTACTGGGTGTCGAAGGCCCCGTCTGGATTGCACCCGGATTTGAAGAAAAATGGGCGATTCCTTCCCATCGCAGACGTTTGCTGGATATAGCACAGCAGGTTGAAGAGCAGGAATCTGTCATCGGCATGAGCCCACATATGCTTGCGGTAGGTACCAAGCAAAAAGACGAGCCACACAGGCTCGCCTCTACATCATTCCAGATTACTGCTCCAAACTTTCCAATACGGTTTTAATTTCGCTGTTCAAACTAAGTGCATTATAAATGGCGGTCAACGCTTCAGCACGTGACGCATGATATTTAGGTCCAAACTGACTCGTACTTATACCCGAAAGCACACCGGCTTGTGCTAATTGTTTAATCGTATCAGCCGCAAAAGAAGCGGACAAGTCGGTGAAGCTTTTTTCATTCGAGGTATCCTTTTTCAATCGGTCTACATCCAAGATCCGCGCCAAAATGACAGCCATTTCTTGACGGACAATTGTTTGGTCCGGTTTAAACGTACCGTCCTCATAACCATTTAATACTCCAGCTGCGGTCAATTTTGTTATGGCATCCTGCGCCCAGTGATCCCCAATATCGTTCAAAGCCACAGGCTGATTTCCACCACTAATATCGAAGATTCTAGAGATGATAGCAGAAAACTCCGCACGGGTAATTTCACCATCAGGTCTGAAACTGCCATCCTTATATCCATTTACGATACCTAGCTTTGAAAACGTGCCGACCGTCTTTTCTGCCCAATGTCCTTGTAGGTCTGAAGGTTTAACACTAGTAGAAGAATTTAAAGCAGATTCTGCTTTGGTTTTTATATTCTGCAGTACTTTGTTGTCTGCAACCACTACGTTGCTGTTGAATATGTCTTGCACAGGAACAGTTGGTTCAGTCACCAATTCCTCAGGTACAGCTACTGGTTCTTTAGGTACGTTCACCGATGAAGATGATACAGCTGATGTTGCCATATTGCTGCTGAAATCATCGCTAGAACGGTCTTTGTTTCGATGGCTAGAACCACTGCCATTGGAACTACCGGAATCACTGCCAGCATTATCGGACGGCGCGGGAGCAGCAACCGCTGTTACAGTAATTGGAACGTTAAAACTATATTCGTTGTATGTGGCGGAAATTACCGTGTTCCCTTCTGAAAGTGCTCTAATCTCTCCCTGAGTAACCGTAGCGACATTCGCATTGCTGGAAGTCCAAGTTGCCTTTTCACTGACATCAATCTCTGATGAATCTGCTTTTACAACTTTTGCAATAGCCCGTTCTGTACCCCCTACCAGCATTTGACCATTATTGATAGAAACACGCAATTCTGTGTGACTATCATCTGTTGGCGCCGGATTTGGCGTTGGCACCGGATCTGGTATTGGTACCGGATCTGGTATTGGTATTGGATCTGGCGTTGGTACCGGATCTGGTGTTGGTACCGGATCTGGTGTTGGTACCGGATCTGGTGTCGGTACCGGATCTGGTGTCGGTGCCGGGTTGATAGTGAATGAAACGGTAGCTGTCGAGCTTTTCACATCTAATGCCCCGTTCGTTGTACCGTTGTCAACCACAGTATAATCAAAACTTGCCGGTCCCTGGTAGCCTGAATTCGGAGTGAATAGCACAACCGCTCCATCAAGAACTACCGTACCCCCTTGCGCATTTTCTACCGATGCGATGCTTAGATGTTGTAAGCTCTCATTGACAGGGCCTGCCGTATCGTTCGCTAAGAGTTCATCAACAGCGATAGATTGTGCTCCTGCATTTGCCGATAATGACGGCAGTATATCATTCATAGCTATCGGACTGTTGTTTACCTCACTCACGGTGATCCTGGCCTGGCTCGGCTCACTAATCCCTGTTCCAATCATATCTAGTGATGATTGTACGTCGAAACTGAAATGATCACCTGATGGAGAGTTAGCATAAAGATTTGGCGTAAATTTAAGCCCTGCTTCGCCATCCCCTACAGAAATAAATTGACCATCTCGGATTTCCATTACCCCATCATTTTTATAGAGGGTTCCACCAATAATGTTGGAGATTCTAAAGTACGACACATCAGATCCGTCCACTTGATTACGAGTAAGGATCAGTCCGTCAAAGCTCTGCTTGTCTTCCTCAGTCAAAGCATCTGTCACATGAGGGACATCAGCGACGGATTTTACTGTAAAAGAGGCTTTCTTGACCACCGACTGCGGGACTGAGACGCCGTTCGATGTTCCATCATCGGTGACGATAAAAGAGAAGCTAGCGGTTCCATTAAAATTCGGCTGAGGTGTAAAAATTACATTGGTTCCATCTAGACCTACACCCCCTCCTGCGATGCTGCTGACTGAGGATATCTTTAGGTGTTGACCATTCTCATTCGGACCGGCAGATGCATGCGCAAGCAGTTCTGCAAAAGGAATTGTCCGCTCACCTGAGTCTTCTGAAATGGAGGATAGCGTTTCGTCTTGAGCTGTCGGGGTATCGTTTACTTCCGTAACATGGACAACAGCCTTAGTGACATCGCTCAGTCCATTACCCGTTGAACTCTGAGCCGCCTGTACATCAAAAGAGAAGGTATCTCCCGCTGCATTGTTGGCGTTTACCATAGGCACAAACCTCACGCCATCCCTAGCTTCTGCTGCTGTGATAAACGTTCCGTTGGAAATCTCGGTGATACCATCGCTATGATACAGCCTGCCTCCGATAATGTTCGTAATTTGATAATGTGTCACTACCGTTGAATCTTGCGGGTTGGGTGTAATGGTTATATTGGATGTTGGGATATCTTCCTCAGTGGTTACAGCAGCTACCTCAGGCATTTTGGATACAGCGGGCAGGGCTGCTGTTTCCAATATCAGCTGGGGAATATCTACGCCGTTGTCATCGGCTGAATATGTAATTTCCGAATAGTCTCCAGGGTTCCCAGCTTCATTCGCAAGCAATGCAAAAGAGACCATACCATCCGTCTGTTGTTGTACAAAATGGGTAACATCAAAGTCAGCCCATCCAACTTGAAGGTCAGAGCCTGTTTTCGTATCCGAAGGCTGATCCAGCGGGTTTAGTGGAAAAGCTCCGTTGCTCCAAACATCAGCAGTCGATCCATACACGGTCAAAAAAGGATTCTGGTTAGAGCTGTAGCTGATAGAAGAGATATGAATACGCAAGGTTGCCTTCATTACAACCTTCCCAGTCAGCTCAGGCATGTTAAACTGAATCGCTGATCGGTAATATCCTAACACTGCATCCGAAGACCTGCCAACATAGTTTTCTGGTGCATCCATCCAAACGTCGGCAGACTTGCTCCATGTTCCGTCTTGGATTAGTTTGGGCTGTTCGGTTGGTGCCGCACCAGCATCCGCGACTAAAATCGCCGATGAAAAGATTAGTGATACTGCTGTTAACGCACATGTGAATCGTTTAGTAGACTTGCAAAAATGCATACCTTTCCTCCTGTTGAAATAAATCTATGATTGCTGCTTGATATTATACAATTTCGTCACTGAACAAATTCTGAACAATTGCATTTTATCCTTCTATTCAACCAGCTCAGCAAGAATACGAGCAATTTGCCCGCTGTTTATTCAGTTGAATGGCTTTCGTGGATAAGCTATTGTAAGGATAGGATACTTTTCCCAGCTAAAAGAACTTACAGGAGGTCGTTTTTTCTTGATGATCCTTGAACTGGTGGGCTTTATTTCTACTGCTGTCTTATCTACGTTTTTTTCCTTTCGATACCGCTTGTGGAGACAACTATAGTGAGAAGTGAACAAGAGATGCTGCATACCATTCTCCAATTTGCTCAAGAGGATGAACGGGTACGTACCGTGATTATGAATGGTTCACGCGCCAATCCACATGCTCCACGAGATATTTTTCAGGATTATGACATCGTCTTTCTCGTATCTTCCATGGACAGCTTTATTCAGGAACGTCACTGGATTCGCCGCTTTGGAGAATTGATCATTATGCAGACGCCCGATGAGCATGTGGAGCCTACCGTGACGTCCCGTGATCGCTTTGCTTTTCTCATGTTATTTACCGATGGAAATCGCATAGATCTTACGCTCTATCCTACAGAAAGCATCGCCAATTGGCCCCGAGACAGCCTAAGTGTACTGCTGCTGGACAAAGACAGACTGGTGGAGCCTTTCCCACCGCCAAGTCTTCAAGATTATGAAACAGTTCCCCCAACCGCCCAAACCTATGCGGATTGCTGCAACGAATTCTGGTGGGTCAGTACTTATGTGGCTAAAGGATTATGGCGACATGAGCTTCCATATGCCAAATTCATGTTGGATCGACCTGTAAGAGATGCGCTCCACTTGATGCTGGAATGGCATATGGGGATACAAACCAACTTCACGGCAGATCCGGGTAAGCAGGTTAAATATTTTGAGAAGTACCTTGAGCCTGAACATTGGACGGCCTACATCCAAACGTTTGCGGATGCAGATTATGAACATATGTGGCAGTCTCTTTTTATCATGGGTAATTTATTTAGAGAAATTGCCCAGAAGGTGGCGAACCATTATGGTTATAGATACCCGATTGAGGACGATCAACGTGTAACAAACTATCTCCATCACGTAAAAGCTCTTCCTACAGATGCAATGGACATCTACTAATGAAAAAACCAGTCGGGCACTTGATTTACATGTGCTAGGCTGGTTTTTATACTTTAACGTTGTTTGTCCAAAATACCATTTTGTATGGGCTGTCTCTAATATTATTTTTCGGTCAGCACCCGGTCGCCTCTACTCGCAGGCTGAGAGATAACCAAAAATTCGACATCCTCATTCGTTTCATTAAACATTTGATGAGGCACCATAGGAGGAACCTCACACCCTTCCTGAGATCCTAATTGGATGCGTTCACCATCCACTTCAAGTACCGCTGCACCTGATAAAATAAAGAAAAATTGGCGCGCATGATGATGATAATGTCTGGCTTCATGTGTATTTCCCGGCATGCGCTCATGAATAATGCTCAAATCATCATTTTTCACCAAGCGCCAACCATCACATTGATCTCCCCATATATAATGTTCAGCATTATGTTTGCTTATTTTCAAATTGACTCCCCCTTTATAGTTACAGTTTTATTGTAAATCTGGATTCACAGAGCTACAATCTTAATTATAAGAAATGACAGAATCAATGTAAAAAAGCCCCTGAGTCCGATCGTTTTTAGATATCCGCCTCGATAATTTCCTCCAACTTAATCCAGCTAAAATCCTCTTCCCCACGAGATAGCTTCACTTCTCGCCGACTTGTGTTAATCACTGTAACCAGCCCGCGTAGCTCCTCATCATCAAACGGATTGAACACTCTTAGTGTAATAGGCTTCCGTTCGTTATAGGATACGATAATGGCCTGTTCGATCTGATGTATCTCCTGATCGTCCAGTGTTGGCTTGCCGCGTCTTCCCTGCTCCTTCATCAGTCTTACATATGCCTCCCGATGCTCAGGCAAAATCATACGCGAACTTTCCCATATGCCATTTCCTTCAAGCTTTTTTCCCATCGTAAGCCCCTCCTATGCTGTTCTGGTTACCGGATGCCATGCCAATACATGATCCAATCGAAAAACACGTGGCTGGCCAGTCTGCAAACAGGTAGCCCGGATCAAGCCATTCTGCACACGATGCACCTCTATCTGCCGATGTGACAGCTTGCCCTTTCGGTCCATATACACGATTTCCACGATCTGTCCCACATATTTCTCCAGCATCATCCTTCACTCCTCATCAGAACGTTTGTTTGTATTATATGCGAACATGCGTTTGATTATCAATGTAAAAAAATCCCCTGAGGGAGTCGCCTCTCTCAAGGGATTTAAAACTCATAGGTGGACAGCTTAATATCCTCTTTACTCAAATCTTTCAGCGGATACACAGGGCCATTCCAATAAGTCAGAATATCAAGCGGCTCATTAGTACCATGTTCCTTTAAAGTGTGAGATAATTCGAGCAATACATGTGGAAGTTGATAAGAGCTTGTTAAAAATTGATATTCCTCTGGACTTTCGCAGTCTTCTGCTCGATAAAATACAAAGTATCCTTCGGTATAATCCCCAATAAGTACAATATAACGAGCAAGAAACATAAGTTCACCGTTGGCAAACGGAATGGAAAATGTCGAAGCAGAGATCAAATCTGTCTCTAATGTCTCAATACGAACGGTGAGTTCATTGTTTAGAGCATCTATTTTCCCCTTTTGTTCACTGATGAGGTGTTCATAATTTACAGGTACAAGCCCCCCACTCTTGATCGTAGCGATCAGTTCATCTATAAATACTTTTTGAGACAATACTCGATTGCTCATCCTATTCATCTCCATATTCGTGAAAAATAAGTATGGAACTCTCGCTTCAACATGTTCAATATTATGTATTAAAAGCTTGATTCATTAATTATCCAGCATTTTTGTGACGGCATTCACGACCCTTTCCATCTCAAATGGCTTCACAATAAAATCTTTTGCCCCTGCCTTAAATGCTTGTATAATTGCTTCCTGCTGACCCAAAGCGGAACACATTAAGATGTTGGCTTTAGGATCAAGCTCTACAATCTTTTTAACAGCCTCAAGCCCATCCATTTTAGGCATATTAATATCCATGGTAATTAAATCTGGTCGAAAGTGTGCATATTTCAAAACTGCATCATATCCATTTTCCGCTTCTGCAATAACAGAGTGACCTAAATCCAACAGAATATCCTTAAGCACAGAACGCATAAATAAAGAATCATCCACTATTATAACTGTTGCCAAGTTAACCTCTCCAATCCGTTGTCATATGATATGCACGCCCAAACTTCAATATCGGTGAAAAAACTAGTTATATTAATAGAAAGAATCTGTAAAAAGAAAAACGCTACCATTGAATTATAAAAGGAATTTGAAACTAGCTACTACAGCATTAATTTCAATAAAAACGTTTCGCAATGACGTAAATCATTCCTGTAGTATGAAGATTACAAAGTACTAGGTATTCAATGAACCCTTAGCACTATGTAGGCGAATTCAAAAGTGAGGAGAATCATTGGGTCAACTCTTAAACAGACATAAAAAAAGACATCGGTATCATGCCGACGTCTTTTTAAACTATTCGTTTAAAGTTTGCTTATTCATTCAGAGCTTTTTTCAAAGCCTCCAGATTATTTTTCATCACACCAAGGTAATCCAGGTTTTTCTGCTTGTCTTCATCCGTCAGTCCTTCAAGCGGATTCAGCACATCCGTTTTCGAACCAATTTCAGTAGCTACGGTTTCAGCAACCTTCGGATCAACCAATGTTTCAAAGAAAATCGTCTTCACATTATTTTCTTTAGCAAACTTGATAATACCTGCCAACTTGTCCGGCGTAGGCTCTTGCTCTGGAGATAATCCGGCAATTGACACTTGGGTCAGACCATATTGCTTAGCCAAATAGCTAAAAGCAGCATGCTGCGTAATAAAGTCTTTACGTTTTACATCTTTCAGACCCGTTTTGAATTCAGTATCCAGTTCTTTCAGCTTAGCAATATAAGCATCAGCGTTTTTTTCATAGTCCGCTTTGTTTGTAGGATCGGCTTTTACAAGCCCTGCTTCTATAGCTTCTACTTCTTTCTGAGCTAAGACTGGATCAAGCCATACATGAGGGTCCAGCACATGATCGTGATCATGGCCTTCCTCTGCGTGTGCTTCTTCTCCTTCTTCCTTCTCGGCAGATCCTTCCATCAGGTTCAACCCTTTGCTTGCTTCAACTACTACACGCTTATCATTCGATGCGCTGCTCAAAGCCTGTTCTGCCCAACCTTCGACGATCCCGTTATATACAAATACGTCAGCATCCTTAACCTGTGCCATATCTTTGGCGCTTGGCTCCCAATCATGCGGCTCAGCACCAGCAGGAATCAACGCGGTTACGTTAGCATGATCTCCGGCAACTTGCTTGGTGAATTCATACATCGGATAAAAAGTGGTGACTACATTCAGCTTTTTACCACTGTCCGCTGTTTGTGCTGGATTAGATTCGGTTTGGGATGTATTCGTGGCTGCATGATCAGTTTTAGCTCCACAACCGGCCAAAATAAGTGCTAGCCCCGCAGACAATACAAATGATTTTTTGAACCATGTATTCATATTCATAACTCCTTATGTGTTAGTTTTTTATAAACTCACTGACCTGCCGCATTCTTACGTCGAGAAGCCTGTTGCTTGCCAAGTTTACGGACCAGCTTTTGAATACTAGCTCCTACGATCAGGAATAATAACAGCACCATAGCAATCGTCCCACCTGGGGGTGTACTGAGTTCATATGATGCGGTTAATCCCATAAATACGCCGATTAATGCGGTGATCATGGATATCCAGATAGCTGCCGCGAAGCTCGGTGCAATTCGAATCGCCAGCGCAGCAGGCAACACGATTAGTGAGGAGACAAGCAGTACACCGACAATCGGCATGGCTGCGGCTACAATCATCCCAGTCAAAATACTAAACGCAAACGAGATAGACTTGACAGGAAGACCATTGGTCTTTGCCGTTTCTTCATCAAAGGTAATCTGGTACAAAGGCCGTCGGAACACGAAAAAGAAAATACCTCCGATGACAGCCACAACGATCATCAACATCAGCTCGGTCTGATTGACGGCTACTACCGAACCAAACAAATAAGCGGAAAAGCCTTTGTTAATGCTCTGATTCAGATTCATTAAAATAACAGCCGTTGAGAGGCCACCTACCATAATAATAGCCACAGAAATCTCACTATACGTTTTATAAGATCTGCGGACGTATTCAACAATAATCGCACCGATCACGGCAACAATAAATCCAGTTATCGTCGGGTTAATCCCTAAATAGGCACCTGCTGCCACCCCTGCCAGCGATACATGCGATAGCATGTCCGCCATGAGAGCCTGACGCCGTAGCATCAGGTATACTCCAAGCACCGAGGCCAGCAGTGCAATTACCCCACCGGCACAAAATGCCCGCTGCATGAAGTCGTAGTGCAGCATTTCCATCCGCCATCTTCCTTCCTTTCAAGCTCAATAATACGATCCAAATAATGTTGTACTTCTGATAGTCCATGGGTAACCATGACTACAGTTCTTCCATATTCCTTAACCTGTCGATTCATCAGATCGTAGAAGTGATGTCGGCTTTCCTGATCCATTCCAGTCGTGGGCTCATCCAAAATGAGCAAATCCGATTCCTGAGCAAGTGCCCTTGCCACGCAAATACGCTGCTTCTGTCCACCAGACAATTCGCCGATTTTGCGATGCCGTAAATCCCACATCCCTACCTGACGAAGCGCCTGCTCTGTCAGATCATGATCCTCAGCCCGCATCCGGCGCAGCCAAGAGCCATGAGTATATCTACCCGAACGGACAAATTCCAGGATGGTACTTGGAAACCCTCCATTAAAGGCAGCAATTTGTTGTGATACAAATCCGACAACGAGCTTTTTGCCTTCACCTGTACGGTCGGACAAAAACACTTTGCCCTTCCAAGGCTGAAGTAAACCGAGCAGCAACTTGAGCATCGTCGATTTGGAAGCACCGTTGGGTCCGGTAATAGCCACAAATTCTCCGGAAAAAATTTCAACATTGGCATCCACCAAGTTAGGAACATCTCCGTAGCCAAATGTGACCTGTTCCAATGAGGCCAATAACATGACGCAAATCTCCTTTTCCTTTAAAAAGCCTGGAGCCATCTGAGCGGTCATCATAGCGCAGATTCTCCAGGTCGTTTATGATCATTAAACCATCTACCGTAATTATTACGATTTGGTAATAAAAAAATAAGCGCTTGATAAACGTAACCTTTACGCATTAGCAAGTTTAACAGTTTAGGCAAGGTTCGTCAATGTTTTGGCAACTCTTTTGTTTGTTTATTTCACTTTGTCCGGGTACAAGCCTGCTGCCAAGGTTTTCAGTGCAATCGGTGCTCGCACACCTTCAGCCGCTGCGGATAGAGGCAGCACCACAAATCGTTTGTTTTTGATCGCTTCAACACCAGCCAGCGCGGGCTTGCTCAACAGAAGCTTTTCTTTATCAGCCAGTGAAGTATCTCCGTAGTCGAGAATAATAATAACATCAGGGTTGCGGTTCACGACCTCTTCCCAGCTTACTTCCGTAAAACTTTTATCGATATCATCAAAAATATTTTTCGCCTTCACACTTTTAATCAAAGACGTCAGATAATTGTTGGCAGCCGTAAATGGCTTGTCTTCGCCGCTGTCATAAACAAAAACCTTGGGTGCCCGTTCAACCGTGCCAATTTGAGTCTGAATGGACTGCACTTGTGCACGAATGTCATTTACCAGTTTTTCTGCACGCTCCTCAACCCGGAAAATACGTCCAATATTTAGTATATCCCGATATACATCTTCTAATATAGGACCCGGCTTATTGGAGGATTCCTGTATATAGGTTTGCACGCCCTGTTGGGCAAGCTCCTCACGGGAACCCAGATTTTTATCATTAAAGGCACTCTTCCAGCCCGCATAGGCAAAATCCGGTGCAGCTGCCATAAACACCTCTTTGGACGGATATTGTTTGGCTAGAACCGGGATTTTATCATATTGAGTCTTATATTTCGGTAAAATCTGATCATCCAAATAGGCGGTTCCTACCATGGAAGATTCCAGTCCAAGGGCCAGCATAACTTCTATCGCATGCTGGTTCAATGTAACCGCACGTTTGGGCGCTTCGGGAAATACCATTTTTACACCCATGTTCTCAATCTCTACTACCTTCTCTTGGGTTGTTGATTGCGATGCATCAGATTGCTGCCTGTTTGCAGATGAATTTGTGGTTTGAGCCGTGTTTCCTGCTGCGCAGGCCGATAATAACAGCATCGCCAAAGCTAGCATAACCAGCGGTAATGCGGGTTTGCTACATTTATTCATATGTAACGTCTCCTCTTTCATTCACAGTTTTATCTTACCTTATCGAATCACCATTCTGCCTGTTAATGTCATAGATGGTCTCCACCTCTAAGAGAATCCGGTAAAAAGGTAATACTCGGTTTCCCGGTTTTCGGATGAATGCGAATTTCTGTTTCCACCCCGAATACACTGCGTAGCAGGTCAGGCTGAAGCACATTCTCTGTTATGCCGGAGGCTACCACCTTGCCTTCTTTTAATACATACAATCGGTCACAATAACATGCCGCCAAATTTAAATCATGCAGTGCAGCTAAAGCAGTGATCTGAAGTGTTTTGACCAAATCGAGAATTTGCAGCTGATACCGGATATCGAGATGATTCGTCGGCTCGTCCAAAATGAGAAATTTCGCTTGTCCGGCCAAAGCCCTGGCGATCAATACCCGTTGCTTTTCACCGCCCGACAGGGTGCCAAACCCCTGATCCGCTTGAGCATTCATGCCTACCCGCTCCAGCGCCTGCTCAACCAGCTCATGATCGAAGACAGTATCTGCTTCCAGCAGTTTCTTATGAGGATGGCGGCCCATCAGGACGATGTCCCGTACTGAAAAATCAAACGTTTGGGGCGCATCCTGACTTACCACTGCCATTTGTCGTGCTGTCTCTTTGTACTTCATCCGTAGTAAATCCCGGCCATCCAGCGTCACCAAACCACTATCAGGTCTTAGCACACGATACATATTCTTAAGCAACGTCGATTTGCCACTGCCATTCGGACCGATCAGCCCGACCAGCTCTCCCATTTTTACCTGGAGACTGATACCGTCGATCAATCGTTTATCGTGAATACTGAAGGTCACGCCTTCGACTTCTATATTCATTTTTCGCCTCCAAACGAGTAGGAACTGCGCCGCAGCAGCCACACAAAAAAGGGGCCGCCGCACACAGCAGTTACAATACCAATCGGCAGCTCCTGTGGAGCCAGCACAAGCCGAGCACATACATCTGCCCACACGACGAAGATAGCTCCCGAAAGCAGGCTGACAGGCAGGACACGCCGATGATCCGATCCCACTATTAGCCTAACGATGTGTGGAATCATAAGCCCGACAAAACCAATCGAGCCACTCACTGATACGACTGCCCCGGTTAAAAGGGAAGCGACAACAACCAATAATACACGGAACACCTGCACGTTCACACCGAGAGTTACGGCGGCTTCTTCTCCTGTCAGCAAAGCATTCAATGAACGGTATCGGGTCAAAAGGACAGCCGTTCCCACCGCTATAATAAGGCTTGGAATGAAAAGCGTATCCCATTGAGCGCCTGCCAGACTTCCCATCATCCAATACATCGCGTCACGGATGCCTTTTTCATTCGGGGCCATCGTAACGATAAAGCTAGTCACAGCCGACAGCATCATAGATACCGCCACCCCTGCCAACAGCAAGCGGGTCGTCGATATCCGTCCGGCCACACGAGCCAACGCAAACACCATAAGCATCGCAGCTAGAGAGCCTATAAAAGCAGATATGGGCAGTGTAAGTCGTCCCAAAAATCCAAAAGCTCCAAACACAATAACTAACGTCGCTGTCACTGAAGCACCCGACGAAACTCCTAGAATATAGGGGTCCGCTAACGAATTGCGAATTAATGCCTGTATAGCCGCTCCGGTAACAGCAAGTCCTGCTCCCACGACAACACCTAGCAGCACACGCGGAAAGCGAATTTCCCAGACGATATATTGCTCCGGTTTGGTCCATGTCACGGGTATCCACTGATCCAGCCAGGGCAGATGGGACAGCGCAATTCGCCATACTGTCCCTGGAGCGACAGCCACAGGACCCAGCATGACTGCGAGTGTAACTGACAGCACCAATCCAGCAGTTAGCAACAGCAGAATTGTCGTAAATCCCCATGAAGTCTTCCCTGCTAGGTCAGCTCGAATATTAGGTTGGGATGAATAAACGCTACTCGTTCTCGAACTCATGAGCTAGCCAGTGGCTTTGCGGCCGCTTCCAGCTTTTTTAATCGTTCCCCGATTTTAGAAGCAGAGAAATTCTCGCCCATAATAACCACTACATCGTTCACTGGCTTTTGCGGTCGAATTGGAATGATTTCCAGCTCACGATAGGCAAATTGGAACATCATCTGACCCTCTGATTCCAAGAACCGAACAATTCCTTTGGCCCGGTAAATTTCAGCAGGCAAACTGCGGAACAACTGTTCAAACTCGAAGCGTGACACAGGTTGTCCAAAAAAATGCGTATGAACAACTACATGGTCGTAGGAATGATAATGCTCTCCGTGTTCATGTTCACGGTCGTGATGCTCAGGCTCATGATAGTCATGAGGATGATGGTCTGTATGGTCATCATGTCCATACGTGTGAAGAAGATCTTCCCCATGATGATGATCTTTCTCGATATCGACTGTGGACTCCTTTTGCCACGAAACGTCCATCCGTTTCTCTCCTTGAATGGAGAAAAAGGCACCCAAATCTACGTCACTCCGCTCCGTGCTCACGGTCAAAGCATAAGGATTTAGTTCTTTTACAAGGGTCTGTACTTTTTGCAATTCTCCCGCAGCCAATAAATCAGTCTTGTTAATAATCAGTTTAGAAGCACATCGCAGCTGATCCTGCATCAAACGAAACGACTTGCTTCTCTCACTACCCAAGGAGAAATCCAGAAATTGACGCGCATCCACGACGGTGATAACAGATAGTAAAACCATAGAAGAATATATGGAGGCATCTGTCACTGCATCTACAATCTCCATTGGATTAGCCACTCCGGTACATTCTACAATAATCACATCCGGCTTATGCTCCTCGGCAAGATTCATGAGTTCGACGCCCAAATCCCCGCGAATGGTACAGCATATACAGCCACTGAGCATTTCCTTCATGGGGGCTTGGCCATTCACCAAACTGCCGTCCAGATTAACATCACCCAACTCATTCATCAAAATAGCTGGCTTGAGACCCTGCTCCTTGTAATAAGCCAGCGCATGCTGAAGAAGAGTTGTTTTCCCGCTGCCCAAAAATCCGGATAAAACAACAATCGGTATCATATAATCCTCCTTGTCTTTACAGCACTAATATGGATCGTACCGTAAAAGTTTTCTTCTTGCAATCATTTAACGAATTTTAATCGTAATAGTTACTATTAATAAGCATAAATATATATGACCACTGTATGAATTGTCAATGTAGGAGGTGATTCAAGCATAATCCTGCGGCATGATTGTCCCAACATAAGCATAGGATGTAGATAAGAACCCTTATTCCCAAGGAGATGTGGAATGAAAAACAGTACGCTGTTGAAGATGCTGCCTTTTATGATTCCGTTTGCCTTTCTCATCCCTGTGCTTATTACGCTATCTCCTCAGTGGCTTCGTTTGTTAGATATAGGGCAGCTGCAGTCATTAAAGACGGTATTTATGGGTATTTTTCTGGAGGCTGTTCCGTTTCTCCTGATCGGTGTGCTTGTTTCATCCCTTTTGCAGTGGCTTGTACCGGAGACATGGATTCGCAAAATAGCGCCTCCCCATCCAGTGCCGGGTGTTCTACTCGCCTCCTTGCTAGGTATACTGTTTCCCATCTGTGAGTGCGGCATGATCCCTGTCGTTCGCCAACTAATGCTCAAGGGAATGCCTGCCTATATGGGTATCACTTTTATCTTGAGCGGACCTATTATCAATCCCGTAGTACTGGCTGCGACGATGATGGCCTTCCCTTCCCACCCTGAGGTCACTATCGTTCGAATGAGTTTGGCCTTTGCCGTTTCCGCGACCATCGGATTGATCGTATATGCCTTGGTGCGTGTGCATCCGCTCAAACGGTCGTTGCTCTCTTTTAACCAGCAAAAGCAGAACTATCAGACTCATCGGCATAACCGCACATGGCGGGGATTTTTTGTACATGCTGGCGACGAGTTTTTGGACATGAGTAAATATCTCATTATCGGCGCATTATTGACAGCTTGCATCCAAACCTTTATCCCACGTGATGAAATGCTTTCGTTAAGCAATGGAACGGCTGGCTCGTACGCCTTTATGATGGGTTTTGCTTACGTGCTGTCGCTGTGTTCCACCTCCGACGCCTTTGTAGCTACTGCTTTTTCGCATACCTTTACACTGGGCCCGCTGGCTGCTTTTCTTGTACTCGGCCCCATGCTTGATTTCAAAGGCACACTCATGCTGCTCAGCACCTTTCGCACCAAATTTGTCGTGATCTTAGGCTTGCTTATTGTTTTACTCGTTCTGGTGGGCTCTATAACTGCTGAATGGTTATTGGGGAGGTAAATACAAACGTGAATTCAACCTTTAGCATCCGCTGCCAATATGGCATGCGCTCCTTGCTCATGATCGGATTAGCTGTATACATCATCACATTACATCGCACAAGTGCACTTCATTACTACTTGGCTCCGCACATGCAAAAGCTACTTTTGCTCTGCCCTGTGCCACTCATATTTATCGCTTTGGCGATGGCATGGCACGGAATGGTAGGGGGCCGGGACTGTGAAGATGTATGCGATTGCGAGCATCCGTTACCGCAAAGCTGGTACAAAAAAACTCTCGTATATGGGATGCTGCTTATTCCGCTGCTGTTCGGTTCACTGCTGCCCAATCAGGCGCTCGGCAGTGATATGGCAGCCAAAAAAGGTATGTCCTTCACCTATCCCAACCCGGATATCCGACGAAAAACAGATATACAAACCACGAACACATCCGCCTCCTCCTCTTTATCAACTACATCTTTCACACCAACTTCGCTCCCTCTAAGGGGAAAATGGAGTCAGGAAGCGCTGGATAAGCTGTTCGTTCCACCCGATGAGTACAATGTAGAATTCGCCGAGCTGGCGAAACGTCTGTATCAGCAACCCATTATACAGATCCATCCGGAGATTTTTTCCGAAACTATAGGAGCGATCGAACTATATAAGCACGCTTTTCAAGGAAAAAAAGTACAGGTGACTGGCTTTGTCTATAAAGACGACAACTTACCGGGTAAAGGTCTATTTGCAGTAGGAAGGTTCCTCGTTATGTGCTGTACTGCCGATGCCATGCCATTCGGGATTATCGTCCAATCCCAGAAACCTCCGTCCTTTGACCAGGATACCTGGGTGACTATTGAAGGAACACTGCATGCAACGCAAAAGGACAACATACCCGTACTCGAAATACGATCCGATAAAATAACGACTGTCGAGCAGCCAGAATCCCCTTACGTTTATACTCAAGCAGACTCGGTAGCAACCTATGATCGCTTGAATGCAGCGAACTAAACCCACCAAGGAGGACAAATGATGAATAAGGTTCCTGTTATATTAATCAGTGGTTTTCTTGGAAGCGGCAAAACGACACTACTTTTGCGGCTGTTAGCCCATACCCGCCAAATTCCCCTTCGTGCTGCTGTTTTAATGAACGAAATGGGCGAATATGATGTAGACAGCGCTATTATTTCAGAGGAAATGCCTGACGTAACAGTGGAAGGACTGCTAGAGGGCTGCATTTGTTGCAGCAAAAGAAATGAGCTGGCTGGCGCACTGCATTCCCTGCTCAGCCAAGAGCCGGATGTGATCTTCATGGAGACCACCGGGGTAGCCAACCCCGAGCAGGTGTTAGAGGAACTTCGCTCCCCACTGCTGGCAGATCGGCTGTATCTGGTTCACAGCATCAGTGTAGTGGATGCTGAGCTGTTCCATGAATACAACAGCCGCTTCACTGCAGACAAGGAGCTGGTTCGGACTCTGCACGGACAGCTTCGCTCCGCCGACTTCATTGTGGTGAACAAAACGGATGTCGCAAGTAGCCGTGAAGTGGCTAAGGTCGTCAAGAACATCCGCAAGCTCAACAATACGGCCAAGCTGCAAACTACTGAATATAGCCGTATTGACCTTGAACCACTGCTGGAGCCTGTCCTGACCACCGTATTGGTTGACCCGAAACCTGTACAAGTATTTCAACATACATCGGCACAGATACAGCCCAACCATGCAGAAGCATCGCCTATCCCATATCCCGCTAAAGATAAAGGAAGACCTAGCAGTGACTCCAGAAGTACCGCATTCAAAGTGATTTCTGCACACCGTCATAGCCATCGTCACGATCACGACCGATCCCATTCCTTTTCCCGTCTGGAGAGCTTAACACTGCATCAATATTCTCCTCAGCCATTGGAAAAGCAACGATTAGAAGACTTCCTGACCGGGCTAGGTTCTTCGCTGCTTCGAGCGAAAGGTTATTGTGTGCTTCCGCAAGAGGGCACAATGCTTCTGCAATTCTCAGGAAGTCACTTGGAATGGCAACCCACCGCACTTCCGGTGAGCCGGGGATATGTCACACTCATTGGTGAACAGCTTGACAAAGCATCTATTACCGACCAATGGGAACAGTGCTTCGTTTCGTTGTAATCGACAGATCCGGCTCGAGATGAAAATCCCCTCTGAAATGTTTACGAAATTAAATTATAAAAGGCTGCTCCACTGACCTTAAAAGTCATGGAACAGCCTTTTTTTCGTAACTATCATAATAATGCATATTTGCAGTATGTACCTTATAGGATGTTATGTTGTATGATGTGGAAAATAAAAAAGCCGTCGAGGCTTTCTCGACAGCCTAGGTATGACTATGCAGAGTCATACTATTATTCGCTTGGCGGCGTCCTACTCTCCCAGGACCCTGCGGTCCAAGTACCATCGGCGCTGGAGGGCTTAACGGTCGTGTTCGGGATGGGTACGTGTGGAACCCCTCCGCTATCGCCACCAAACATGAA
>NZ_JBLZXB010000011.1:0-38053 GCF_056099025.1 Paenibacillus sp. TSM33 | reverse complement strand
CGTCAGGCTTTCGCCCATTGCGGAAGATTCCCTACTGCTGCCTCCCGTAGGAGTCTGGGCCGTGTCTCAGTCCCAGTGTGGCCGATCACCCTCTCAGGTCGGCTACGCATCGTCGCCTTGGTAGGCCTTTACCCCACCAACTAGCTAATGCGCCGCAGGCCCATCCACAAGTGACAGATTGCTCCGCCTTTCCTCCTTCTCCCATGCAGGAAAAGGATGTATCGGGTATTAGCTACCGTTTCCGGTAGTTATCCCTGTCTTGTGGGCAGGTTGCCTACGTGTTACTCACCCGTCCGCCGCTAGGTTAGTTAGAAGCAAGCTTCTAACTAACCCCGCTCGACTTGCATGTATTAGGCACGCCGCCAGCGTTCGTCCTGAGCCAGGATCAAACTCTCCATTAAAAACCAACCGAAGCTGGTTTATCGAAAGAGCGATTAGCTCATTTGAAACTGACGAGATAAAATATCTCATGTTTTTGATTTTGCGAACAAAATCAGTTTACTCACTCGTTGTTCAGTTTTCAAAGATCAATTTTTCATTCGGCTTTTCTTGGGCCGGATAAATAATATATCATACTTTTGTGGTTCATACTACTGGTAAATAATGACTCGTAGATGGTCTTTTAAACTTTTGAACCATTACATCACAGCCTGGCTTACGGCCGGATGAATAATATATCATTTAGGTTTGCTGATTACTACATGTAAGTTATACCAATTGATAAGTGGCTTATCAAAATCATTTCTTTTACTATACTCCTCATACTTTGGAATTTTTCCTTCATTATATGCACTGTGAATCTTTGACCAAATCTACTGCAGTCGAAAGACGCATACGACGTTTTTTTGGTATCTTGCTCAGATTAATCAACATCACATCGGAAGGAGCTTGGTCTTTGGCCAACACGCAAACATAACTTATATCTACTATATGATGCCTCACCCTTTTAGCCATAATGGTCGCCCTTTCGGATTAGATCACTTTCGTGCTGATTAACTTGCTACGATCAGCGCCCAGCGATGCGCTAATTCGTGCTCTACTTTTCCAACCATCCAGCAGCCGCAAGCGACTTTGTGGTAGAGCTATGGTCTTGCCCTAAATCTGAGGCTAATCAAAAAGCGATTAGCCTCTGCAACAGTCATACCTAAACAAATTTTTTCGACTCGTAAAACCTTCAAAATCTCAAAATTCATCATGTTAAATTCCCTCCAAAAATGTGATTTGTGCTGTGCACCTATATATAAAAAAAGCCGATTATAGTTGGCATAAATGCCTGCTACAATCGGCTGTAAGCGCAAAAAAATCCCTTTTTAAACATGCTTAAATAAGCATGAAAAAATAGACCTTGTGCTTTATCCTGTGAAATTCTGCTCTTTGCGCTGATCCCTAAAGGTCGGCAAAGAAAATAAAGTGTTTATGACTTCTCAATGTTATTCGGTAGCTAATGCTCCAAATATAATTTCTTGCAGCTCAAGTAGAGCTGTCGCTTCTCTTCGCTTGATCATTGTCAGCAAAGAATATTAATAGATTTCGTAATGCATTAATTATAAATACTTCCAAACAAAAAAACTACCCATTAAGGATAGCCATACAAGTATATTGAATATGTAAACCTTTTCTGCCTTTTCAGTCATAGCTAACAATATATCATAACTTTATAGAGTATGTAATCTAACGAATATAAGAGTAATTAATAGTAATTTGTACATATAGGTAGATAATCGAATAAGTGTTATTAAAAATAATTATATAAGACCTAAAACAAATAAATACAAGCTATTTCCGATATATTATCTGCTTTAAATATGTACATTTTGATTCTATACTTTAGAGTAGCGCAAGTGTTTCCTCCCTTGTTATTCCATATGAAGGGAGGTGCCCCGTATGGAAGATGCTGTTAAAGTGGCTGAGTTATTGTGTACATTTGGTATTTTTTTAATAGCTACCCTTACTTTTATACTAAAAAAGTAAAAACCCTACCACGCCTAGGAACGTCAAGTAGGGTCATTAGACGACACAAGAGAATAACCTTGCGCCTTTTTATGAAAAGCGATCAGTGTACGAAACTGGTCGCTTTTTTCATTTATTAACAGCATCACTTAAACTACATTAGCAACTAGCGCTAATTACGCTACCACTTTATCTCGCATTTTATCGTTATTATTAGCGCTAATAATAATGTAACGCGTTACGTTTACAGCTTAAATTATAACGAATTTCGTTGACTATAGACAACGTTAAAAACCCTAGCATTCAAGTTCATTGTTTAAATATACAAAGAAATTATTCACAAAAAGTGATTTTACACAGCAAATTCACCTAAAATGATTGAATTTCGTTATTTATGGCCTATTTTAAACTCCAAAATAAATTATTTGCATATAATTCGCTAGACTAGCGCTAGTCTAGTGCTAGTCTAGTGCTAGTCTGTAAGCCATAATTTATGAGCGCTCACTCTAAAGGCTAAGCTTCGTATTCCGCCACAAGACGATAGAATGTTGTGTTACTCATTCCAATCCTCTGCATTGCTTTACGTGCTGTAATTTTATCAGCTTTCCATTCCTGGTACACTTCAATAAATTCTGTAGTAATCTCATGCTTAGGACACCCAAATTTTACTCCTGCAGCTCTGGTCACTTGCGTTCCTTCAGCCTGGCGAATCCAGTTTTTCTTTCTTTCCTGTTCCGCCACGTAAGCCAACATACTTAAAAATTGATCCTCCAACAGTTTTCCGATATCTCCCATTCCTTTGAACTTACGGCTATCGAAGCTTCATTCTCAAGACAGACAATATCTGCACTGACCTCACGAGTAATGTATTTCCATTCACTGACTATCCCATCATAGTTCCTACCCAATCGATCTAAAGCATCCAGATACAGTAGATCGCCTTCACGAAGCATAAGACGCATTGCTTGATACTTCTCCCGTTCAAAGTCCTTACCACTTTGCTTTTCCACAAATATGTATCGTTCTGGGATCCCAAGTTCACGGAATTGAGCAATTGACGTTGATCCTTGCTCGACACCCTTGCATAGCCCATGATTACCATAACAGCCCTCCTAAAAATTCTACCAAAAAGCATGCTTTTAGGAACGCCACATTTCATCAATAATTAATAAAATCAGCACACAACAAAAAGTAGCTCCTGGTTCATAACATCTCAATAAATTTTTTAGAGAACGGCTCCTGCAGATTCATGAGCTTTTTTATTCGCACCAATTATTCCAGTTTATTTTCGAAGATAATAAACTATTAGACTGGGCAGGTGGCGTTAACTAGTGGGAAGGATACCTTCAACATTATTGTTCAAAGGTATAAATTAAATAAATTCTGCCAATAAAACGCGAAAAAAAGGTCACTCACCAGAGTGACCTCACATTATATAGCTCAGTGAATTTTATTTAAACCCGTTTCCAGTCCCCGGTTTTTTTCTCATGTACGATATCCATTTTAATGAGTTTACTTATGTCTGCTGCTAAGTTGGCTCCTGTCATACATGCCCAAAAAGCCTCTTTTGCAGCTATAAGTGCCCCAGGAATTGCTGCAGTCGCTGCAGCAATAGCCCCAGGACCTGATACAGACGTAGCTGTTGCGGCGGCATAAATAGTTTTTCCAGCTACGCCAGCAGCGGTGATAGCACAATTTGTGATATACGTTTTGACTGCATTTTCCACAGTAGACGGATACTTCACGACGATATCGATTCGATGGTTTGTGGTTCTACGATAAATGCAAGGATATGGAATTTTTTGTTCCCACCATCCCCCCCAAGGTTTCTTGGTTTTCACTACTTTATAGCATGTAGAGGTTTTAACTTCAGGAACGTCCAGTCCAAATATCTGTTTTCTATATTCAGCGAGTTCAGGACGAAATTCAACAGCGTCTTGCTCGTCGTCGATGGTATCTAACTCAGAAAACACCGTTCTTGATGATTCATTGACATGACAAAGTCTATGGGGGCACTCGAAATGATATTCGGGGCTTTGAAAAACAATTGCCAACGGATCTGGTAGATGATCCATGATTTGAGTTTGTTGATGAGGATCAAATCCCGTTGAATGTGCAGGATTATAGGGGGGAGAATAAAGTTCATAATTATTCATTTAAATAACTCCTTTAGAATTTTATTGAATACAATTTCAATATATGGTTATAATTGGGCGCTTGTAACTAGTACTTAAAAAAATAACAGTATGGAAACACATATTACTTCGATCGGATCTAGACAGCCTGCTTTTTGTACGTCTAGTGTGGCTAGTCTAATAACTTTATTTTCTTTCAACAACTATTCCTTAAGATCAAACTCAAAAGTGTATCGTACACTTTCAAGCCCCAAGTTCTTAGCTGACTGCGTCTCTGATTACAGATAAGCCGCTGAGAAAATCCAACAATCATCTGGCTCCACCCGGCGGTTGCTCAGCTTACATAAGCAACCGACTTTGGCACGGTTATTATCCTGGATACTACAAGTACAAAAACCTATGCTCCAATTCAGTTAACATTTTTTTACATGACATATGTATTTCATTTTCAAATAAGACATTTTATTGAATAATAATTCATTGTGTGGTGTGGGAAATAGTTTTGCATAGAAAACTACCTATATAAAAATAAAAAGACCAGCCCAAAAGCTGGTCAAGGAAATTATAAATTCGCATGTCTGACTTATGCCCCACCAATATAACCTTGAATCGAAATTACACCAAGAGCTTGTATGCTTAAGCCAGCTGTTAGAAGAAGAACTATCTTTTTTTTCATTTCTTTCCCACACCTCCTGAAATATCAGAATCCACCGATATGGCCTTGAGTCGAAATTGTACCAGGAGACTGATGGTGTTCAAATGAAGCCAGTGCTGATGCTCCAGACACCAGAACAAAGCCAAAACTAACTGCTAAAAAGAAAACCATCTTTTTTCTCATTTTTTTCCCACACCTCCAGAAGCATACTTTGATACTGAACCAGTGTTTCAGGGTCTGCATGAACCCTGAAACGTTCAAACAAACCTGAGCAGTTGGAAATTAGTAGTACATTATTTATTTTAACGGATTTTCCAAAAGCGTGTATAAGACATTTAAAACCGTATGGGTATTTTTCTCTGAACAGATTGTACTTAGCGAGTTTGTACCAAAAACGAGCGTATTCATCTGATAATACCTGCTGAGTGTAAATATCTGTAGCTTCGGGTTCACGGTATGCTGTGATATGAGATTCAAATCGGTCTAAAATATGGTCAATATCTAAATTGTAACGATTAGCTGCTTCAACAACATTCAGAAGTTCGGCAAATATTTCTTTTTCGCCGGATATATACTCCACGTAAATCGGCAGCACACTAACATCCCCAGACATAAGCCTATTTACGTACATATTAATTTTAGCCCAACCTTGGAATAATCCTAACCAATGTAGTGATTCTGGATCTCTTTCTTTTACCCAACTTAAATCAGTATACGCCTTGATGTATATTAGACCTTGTTCGTAATCTCCTCTAGAATCACAAGCGTAAGCACACAACAGGTCTCCGTAAGCTATGTAGGCAAAGAGTGGTCCGTCTTTGGGCTTCTTATGAAATTCTTGTTTCATACCATAACGAAGCTTAGCTCTTTTTCTCATTATCTGGGCCAATTCATATACTTTATTCCACTGACTCAATGCTCGATATAAGTTGGCTAAGTCTTTCAAAGCATCTAATTGGTCCACTTCATCCAGACGATCAATAAAAGGCTCGAATCTAGCAGCAATTTGAAGATTTTGAATCTGATCTTCACCAATCCTGATCGTAAACAAGCGATACTGACAGATTGCCAAGCGCTCTGAATGCTGATGTTTTTCACTCTCGGCTACTTTTTCATACAGATAAGCCGCCGTATCTTTGTATCCTTTGTGAAACGAATCCTCTGCTAGCTCAAAAAGCAATGGAGGATAAGCAGGATTATCCAATAACATACTGACAACTCGCTGTATGCAATCTAACCGATTAAGTTCAACACATCGGTATAAGAACGGGCTTATTTTTCGCCAGTTGAGTGGAAAATCTTCAATACACTCTTCTATATACCGTTCGTAAAAATAATCCGGTGGTAAATTCATTCCCATAGTAATACAGTCCAGTTGGTGAACAGATATAGAACGATTTGATGTCACAATGCCACTAATAGTACCTACGTTTAGATTAATGATGTGACCGAACTCGGTCATGGTTAAGTCTTTCTGTTTTAAGTATTTTACTATTTCTGCCCGAATCGTAGGTGTGTTTTCCATATAAACCACCCTTTCACAACGAACTTAGAATGTGCAAATTTAATAAAATCTGAAAATAGAAATCCTGTAATATAATTAAATATTTTACACTCACCACGATAATACCATCTTTTGGAACAACAATAAATACTTATATTAGGAGAACATTGGATGATGTACGCAAAAATTACAAGGGATTTAGACACCTATGGTAGAATTGTAATTCCCAAAGGGGTACTCATTACATGTGATATTTTTTCGAATGACTCAGTGGAAATTTTCGTAGATGAAGAATCGAGTACGATTTCCCTAAAAAAGTACATTGGACAGTCATGTAAATTTTGCAGTCCACCGAAGAATTAAGCTACTTTAAGGGTTCTCTTATTTGTAAAAGCTGTATCTGTATGCTCAAGCCTCCTTCTACAAATAAACAGGTTTCACAACCAAAGGAGATTATGGCCCAAATGCTCTTAGATTTACATAACAAGCATCCGGCTGCTACACAACAGGAATATGCTGATATGTTGGGTATATCAAAGTCCCGTGTAAGCCAACTACAGAAAATGTTTAGCCAATGAGAGATTGATTATTTAGTTTGAAGGAGGATATTCATTGAAGAATACAGGTATGACACGTCCCTTGGATCAGCTAGGCCGATTTGTTATTCCCATAGAAATCCGGAACACAACAGGGATTGAGATTGGCGATCCTTTGGAATTTTATATGGACGAAGAAAAAGGTTTTTTAGGCATAGGAAAGTATAACGGAGTTTCCTGTAAATTGTGCAGTTCGGCCCAGGATTTAAGCTATTTCAAAAGTTCTCTTTTATGTAGGCAATGTATTCTCGAAATGAAGGGGAACGTAGGCGTTACTCTCATTCCCGTTTCTCCTGTTAAAGAGAAACCAAAAAAAAAGAGAGCCCATCGGCCTACGTTAGAATTGCTTAGAAGTCTACGGAGGCTCATACGTAAGCATCCAGAAGCCAAGCAAAGTCAATATGCCGAATGGCTTGGCGTGTCACAAGGCCGTATTTCCCAGCTTAAAAAGTTATTATAGGTAACGTTCGGATTTTAAAGTTATTATTCGATTGGCCATAACATGAACATTCGTATTTTAAAGCAAATACCTGGATGGCCGTGAGCTGTTCAAAGATCCAGATTCACCTATTTTTGAACAATTACATATAATAAAAAAAATGCCTGCATGATTAGCAGACATTTCATCCTCATATATTTGTGGTATAATGGATATAAATAAAAGTAGCCGTGATGTTAGCGCATCACGGCTACCCGACAAAGGCCGGTGGGCAACCACGGCGAGAATTTCAGAGAATGAAAAACCACCGGATTCCTAGGCTCCCATACCTATTCCCGGTGGTTTTTCTTGTCTCGCGCTTGCTTATAGACGTTTACTAACGTATTTAGGCCAGTCATAATACCGACCAGCTTCAGTACAACATCCAAAAGCTTCAGACACAATTCAAGAGACGACACAGCAGCACCCCCTTTCGGGTAGCTTCGCCGTGTCTTTCCCACCGGTTACCTTGTCCCATTAATTATAACATAAACGAGGTACACGGAAATAGAATTGAAAACAGCAGAATCGCCCTCGATTCGGGGCGATTCTGCTGTTTTTCCAAAGTCAGTCTCCATAATAACATACAATCATTTTGCTCAATTGGACAATGGGGTAAGACACTTAATTATTTCTTTTCCTCCTGCACATTAACAATTAAGTCTGCAAGCTGCTTAGCATCCTGTACTTTATGGGATACAACTACATTCCCCTTTGTGTCTATAATCCCATATTCACCGACCATCCCAACTGATCCAGAGTTATCATTAAAGAAAACAAGTCGTTTAGTTACAGCTGGTTGTTCTCCCCATATACTTTCTATGTCTCCCCCCAAGTATTTAGACAAAGAACTGTGTGTTCCATCCAGCTTAGAAAAAGTCTTTTTTCCCTCCCAAGCTAAGCTCATATAACCATTTTTCAACTCGTAATAATAAATACTATCACTCCAAATAAAATACATCTTAGAAAAATCATTCTCTGGGAAAATATAGCTGAAACTGTCTCCTTCAGGTCGATCCTTGGATACATAGAATTGAACTCTTTGTAGTCCAATAACCCCCAATCTAGCTTTTGCCAAATCACCACTTTGTATCAGCTTTTGTGCATTTTGATCAGGTTTTATAATAGCAATACCATTGTTCTTAGAGTCCCAATCTACAATAGCATTAAAATTCTCGCTAATGAATCTCAAAGGAACATAAGTCGTGCCGTCTTTCATAACTGGAGGAGTGCTAAGGCTTATTTCTTTATGATTCTTGAGGGCAACGTTTTTACCAACAGTTAGCTGCAGACTATCGCTATCATGAGTCACGATTATCGTCTTGCTTTTGCTATTCCAAGCGACTTTATAGCCTCCTAAAGACTCTATAACACGTACAGGTACAAAACTAGTATTCTTTAAAACAATGGGACTTTTCATATTAGTAAGAAGATTCCCATTTGCGTTTAATTGAATGGGCTTCGCCTTTGCACTAGCCATACTTCCTGAAAAAATAAGGAGAACAATAATACTCAAAAAAAGCGTCATTTTCTTCAATATAATTCATCCTTTTCCGTTTTTTTGTATCATCCGTTATTTATTCTAAAGATTTATTTTTCAGAAGTAAAGGCGAGAAACTAAGATGTGGTTGGTAACGATTCTCTATGTTTCTTATGTAATGACTACATATATCGCTTTTCCTCATACAAAGCAATCACGAATAGTTTTCAAAAACACAAGGGTTGGCGTGTAAACTCACACGCCAACCCTTGGTTTTTTACCGATAATGCCTCCTACTTATCCAATATTAGCTGTAAATGATCCTCCACTTAAAGCACTTGCTCTCCAATCCGCAGGACCAGGATTACTTACACCTGCCGGTTTGTGGAATACAGTCGGGCTTCCAGATGTTATTGGAACCCAAGTGTCAGAAGCATTTCTATAGTAAATATTCGATACAGTAACATTACTTTGAGAAACCTTCCATGATGCTAATGGCGGGACGTCTCCAGAAGACTGAAAAGCTCCAAGAACTACACGACAATCATTCATAGTGCCATACCATTCGTTATTACTAGTATAGCTTGGTGAAGATGAACCATTGAGGTAAAGTTTAAGCTTTTTGGTTTCTTGGTCGATAAAAATTTTCACTGTAACTGAATCACCATCACTGTACTGAACAGGCTGATTCATGTCTTTCTTATCACCATTACTTGTGTTTACAAACCAGTGCCATTTGTAAGAACCTCCGCGTAAAAACTCAGGTTTTCGTGCAGTCGAGACACCAATCTCATAACCACCGATGCCTACATAATAGTTAATGTAATCATATTCCCCGCCCAAGTTTTTGGTAGATGGGAGTGTGAATCTTGCTTGCATTCCTCGCCCTGCAGCATTAGATGTAGGGGCATACAACCGTACAAATTTTGCATATTCACCCATAATAAATTCCTCCTATTTATCACGTATCCATACGTGAATGTTTTAGGTAAGTAAATGGATTGATATGGGATAACAAAGCCAAGAGAGTGTATCCCGCACCTCTGACTTGTGAAAATCATTCATTTAATAACCTAAACACATAATATCATATAGCGTAACGTTACGCAATATAATATTATGTGTTTTATTTTTATCTATCGTCTGGCTAATTCTTACTCTATGAAAGGTACTCGGAATATAAATTAATATATCATCTTGCCTAGCGATCCCCACGGTCTTCTCTTCTTCATCTTTGCCTACGCGCACAATAATTTTTTCATTTAGCAAACCGTTCGCCTTCCTCTTTATTTAAGTCCAATATAAGGAGCCGGATTGACATGTGTCCCATTAATAGCTATTTCAAAGTGCAAGTGAGGGCCAGTGCTTCCACCTGTAGAACCACACTTCCCAATCTCTTGTCCAATCTGAATATCTTGGCCTACAGAAACCTCAATAGCCGACAAATGACCGTATGTCGTTCGGTATCCACCACCATGATCTATCCAAATGAACTGACCATATCCTTTTTTCGGATTACTGGCATCCTGCCACCCAGCAAGAGTGACTTTGCCTGCCTTGGCTGCCTGTATAGGGGTTCCCTTGGGACATCCTATATCTACACCTTTATGAGGCTTTCCGACCTGTCCAGTAATGGGATGCACACGCGGGCCAAATGGAGACGTTACATGCCCTTCTACTGGACGTGCAAACCCTCCTTTTCCTGGTTCAACTGTTTCAATAGGTTTATAGCCATCTTGGACATACAAAGTCGCATACTTCATAACCTCGGCCACATATTCCTGACTCTGATTGTATGTGAATACGGCCTTTTCATATTCTCCGTTGGCTGCGCCGTTAGCGGACAGATAATGAGCTGCTGAAAAAATAGCATCCTTTACATTCCACATATCTGCTTTCCCATCACCGTCAGCGTCTACCCCATATCCCCCGTACTTCTGGATCAGCGCCAGGCTCGTTTTTTCTTCCTCAGAAAATTGGCCTTTTCCGTTTGTTCCCTTACAACCGGGCGCTCCCCATCCAACAAACGTACACGGCATAAATTGCATATGTCCCTCGGCCCCAACCTTGGATATCATCGGTTTTAAGGTGGAAAAACGAGTTTCAATGCGGTGTACCGCTGCAAGCAAATTCCAAGGCACCCCATACTTTTCTTCTGCCGCTTTGTAGATGGGAATAAATTCAGCAGGGATTTCATTTTCTGCAATTTGAGATATGGTACCGGCTCCCCAGGAACCCGTTCCTGCTGAAGCTTGTTGACCGCCCCCGATAATAAACAAAGGTATGAGCATGAAAATAGCAAATAACCCGATTGCAAATAAAATAGATAGAATAACCGGAAGTAAAAGCCATTTTTTCATAGGCTCCACTCTCCGGTTCGCACGCCTACATCATCTATTTTCCAAGCTTTATTCTCCCATTTCGCTTTCACTACAAAAAGCAGATAGTTGGTACTGACTTTGCCTGAAGCATCTGTCTGTTGAACCTCTATATCCGCATCCCACCACTGAACAGCTTGTCTAATATCAGCAGGTGTCAGCTCAATATTGGTAACGGTTCGACGCTTCATATCTAAGGTGTACCGCTGCTGAGTGGCAGATACTTTCTTGTAGAAGGATTCAGTCATATACTCTTTCGATTTTTCAATATTGCTATTTGGCTGCTGCTTCACATCCCACGGAATATACGCTTTTAAAAATAACGGGATAAGTTCCTGTGCCAGGCTCATATCTTTTGCGTCAATGGATTTCTTTTCTTCCTGCTTTGAATGATCAGGTGCCGCATACTGGTGTACGCGGCCCGGCGGTTTAGCTGGCTGACTTGCCTTTTTCTGTGTTTCATGGTCAGGAGAGCTAAAAAAAAAGTAACGGATCGTAGCGAAAAGTAGAGCTGCTATGATGATAGAGGCAACAATAATACTAACCCACGGCTTCGCCCGATCAGGAATGTTTGAACTCATGAATCGTCACCTTCCTGATCGTCAGGCTCAACATTTTTAGACTCGGTTTGATCCGAATCCTGCGGAACAGTTGCTTTAGATTTATTTGCAAACAAGTTGGGGATAGCACTTAACCCTTTGACGGTACGTATGCTTTCAGACGGTCTAACAACAGCGCTTGAAGATCCGTTTTGAGATACAACTGGGATAGCTTCCTTACTCCCTCGACTGACCACCTGAGCCAGCTGTGAAGCCATACGAGCTGCCGACAAGGATACACCTGTATTTCCCATTATGACACTTGGCAAGCTGTTAGCTGCACCCACTGGATAAGGACCCATAATAGGCTCTTGTGCAGATGCTACAAACGTATTTTCCTGCTGCGAATCATACAGTTCCCCACCATTGAACCGGGCTTGTTCCCCTCTAGCATGGCTCATAGATCGTCCTGGAGAAGGGATTGACCCTGTTTGTCTATTCTTCCGTTGGCATGCGGCTTGGACCAACTGCGAAGCCGCATGAGCTGCCGACAAAGGTACACCCATTCCACCAGGTATATGAACCGGCATAGGTTCCGTCGAAGGTACTGCGCCTGGAACCGTGGATAAGGCAGGAGACAAAGATTCAACAGGTAAAGTCCCTACACGAAATACCTCGCTTGAATGGCTTGTCTCTGGAACGTCATACGGAATCGGTGCAGCTCCATGAGTAGAAACAGATTCCGCAGCTAACTTGGAAGCAGTTCCGGCAAGCTTGCCTGATGGTTGCGCTGTGGCCGCTGACTCTTGAGCAGCCAATGCCCCCATGACCTGAGCCAACCGCCCTTGCTTCTTAGCGCCAACGGCTTGTCCTCCTGTAGATGTACCTGGAACAAATATAGAATCACTTTTAGGTAGCTCTGTTGTTGAAGGTACTTTCGTATCCTCTCCGTTGTAATCCGCATCCAGGTCATCTGATGGATGAGCCTCATGTTGTTTTGAACTGCCTTCTCCCTTTGAAGCTTTCGCAAGAGATACAACATCGCTGCCCTCTTTATCGTTTAAAGGTACATTTTCTAAAGGTTTTTCACGGCCATCCCCCATCATACCGTCAGCGATAGCCCCGGCTGCGGCTCCAGCGCTTGGGCCACCTGCCATTGTGCCTGCTGCTTGCGCTACGGTACGGACAGCTTTACGCTTCATATCCTTAATTTTAGATGTAATATACTGGTCAGCTCTGGACGCTTCCATAGCCACATTACGCGCCATAGCCCCACCTGCAAACAAAATACGCATCAAACGCTTGCGGATAAAGATGATAATGACTAAAACAATAAACTCAACAACGGCCGTAGCCAAATAAGCATAATTATTAGTGTCAGAAGTCTGGTATACAATGGCCGACATTGTAAAAATAATAAGGGCTAAAATAGACATTGCAACTTTGAGAATCAAAGGTAAAAACAACTCTTCCGCATAGCGCCTAAAAATCCCGCCTTGGTTTGGAAAGGCGGCAATAACCAGGTAAAACGGGGCCACAGCTGCAACACCTAAAAACCAAAACTGAAAGGCCAGAATTGCAATAGCCAAAGCGAAAATAGGAATTGACGTAAACGCATTGACCGTACTGTACAAACCGGAAAATACCAAACGATCCGGCACGGCAGCGTAGGTCATAATTGTATTCGCCCGTTCTTTAATCTCATTATCTTCTATATAAGACTGCCGCTGTTTCCCAGGAGGTATGACCAGCAGCTCATCCACCCTGCCGCTACCAATACTCCCTTCTGAATCGGAACCGTATTGCAAAAACAGATAAGGCCGGTGGATAAACAGATTCCACATGTTGTCGCCTAAAGTCGTCTTGGTATCGGTCTGACCATCACTTGTTAAACCCGATGCAGCTCCCATAACAACAGCCGACATTTCCGTGGTCACGTTGTTGACCGTTTTAAGTGTGGCCGCGTAATTTGAAAAAAACAGCAAAGCCACAACCAGCATCAGTAAAGAATTAGCGGTCATGCTTGTGGCTTGCAGCTGCGCCCGCGCAAAAAAGTATTTATACAAAAAGGCAATGCCGATAGATATACCAATGATCTGTAGCATTTTCCCATAGATTCCTGAACCCATAAATTTACCGCCGGATATCCCCGTCAGTTTCTCCATCACGCCTGAAATGCCATCGATCAGGTCATTCACAATGTCGAATTTAAAGGCAAAATCAAGAACCGACAGCATACCTTTGGTCATAAACACGTTCATCTTAAACATCGTATTAACCATAAAATTCATGCCTTCATAGAACTGGGCCAGGACTTCATCTTTTACGGCATCACCGGAAATCCAGCTCCCAAGGGTACTAAAAAATCCGCCTTCTTCTTCCCCAGGCGTTTTGGATGTAACATCGATTTGGTAATAGGCTTTGGAACCGTCGCTCGTTTGCTCGTGATCCCCGCTGAAGAGATTGTCTGAAATGCCGCCATCATATACCACGTCTGGATCTGCTGCATAAGCTGGCGTAACATGAAGGATGAAAATCAGCAATAATAAAAGAACATGGAGCAGCTTCTTTATCATTACTTATCACCTTCTTTGTTCTCGTGTACAATCACGCCACCTTCCGGATTGGTAATCTTCCGTGAAACATCACGCGAATCGATTTCAGATATCTTCCAGTCTCCTGATTCCTTTTTCATTTCAAGGTAATCTGTAAAATACCCGTTATGCTTGGGACTGTAGTATGTCACCTTGTAGTACATTTCCTTGGCATCATTCGTCCTTTGTTCAAAACGCTGAATGGTGTATCGTTCCCCCATAGCTTTGTACATCCCTGGATTCACATGACGACCATCTTTTAAATTCAGGTAATGCGGATCATCAGGTGACAAGATTTGTTTGAATAAATCATGATTTCCTTCGGTGGTGGCTTCGATATATTTGAGGGCCAGCGCATCAGCAGCGCCAACCTCCGCTGTGTCCTGAGTTGGGGTTTTAGAACAACCTGTGATCAGCAGCAGAACTACACCCAGGACAATCATTATCCGTTTAACCATCTGCCTAACCTCCCATTATGATGCGTTCCTGACGTTTATTTTCATATTCTCTTTCTTCTTCTGTAGAGGTTGAGCTATCAAAAGCCTGCTCAATCTCTTTGTAAACTGGATGAATGCGGACAGCTGCCGTACGTCCATAGATATCCTGAAATAGAGCTGTTCCCCGCCCCAGGCCAGTGAGATAGTCAATATTGCTCTGTGTTGTAGGTAGGTTATAGAATTTGAGCATTTCAACTACTTCTTCATATTTTTTAAGAGCAAAAGAGAACTTCATCCCCATATTGGCTACATCTTCGTCATAGTCCGTAGCATTCTGCGTACCTTTCACCAAAGAGGTATTGTAATAACGCCCCATCCGTGTAATAAAATCCATTTGTGCTTTACCTTCAGATGAACGTTCAACGGTTTTCGCTTCGTCTTGCACGATGACCTTATGAATAAACCGATCCTGATTAAACATGTATTGCTTGGTATAAGCGGCTATGGAAATTAGAATAGCTTCAGATATTTTTTCTACAGGCCGGACAGAACCTTTCCCTGCTCTTGGTAGCTGCAAATTTTGCACCATCAGCACTTGAATAGGCTTACTGACTTCCAGCACCCGATAGTCCTGGTTGCGCTCCCCGAAAAGCAATCTTGCAATGTTACTCCGCTTGAGCGTATGCAGCGTTTCAATAATTTGTGCAGCGGCTTCCTGGCGATCTGCCCGGTGTTCCACGGTCACGAGTCGTTTCTCCAGGTCTTCCAGCAATCCCCCAAGACAAGGATCTTCATGATAAGCTTCTCGTTCCGATGCTTCACTTAATATCGTGAACCCTACATCACCTAACTGCTTGTTGCACAAGAAAGACAAAATATCCAGGGCAATGTCCTTCGCTTCTTCGGGGTTGGTGCTGGTGCGGAAAGGATCAAGACAGCCTGCATCTGCTTCATCAGCGCCCAGCGTCCAGACCGATATAAACTCTGGTGGAATAAAAGGTAATCCCTTGGCCCACCCTTTCCGGTCGCCCTTCGGGTCTACAATTAGGGCAAGCGATCCGGTCAGCACAGAAAGATACGTAAACAGGTTAATGAAAAAGGATTTACCTTTCCCGGTCATGCCAGCGACCATGACGGCCAAGGAATCCATCACATTCTGTGTTCCTTCAAAAGCTTTCGCGGCCAAGTCAGGCCGGATAAATACGGGACGGTTCAGCTTGAGCGTTTGACCGATATAAAATCCCCGGTTGTCTCCGATATTCGTGGTTGCCGCAAACATCATACCCGCCAACTTCGTCGGCTCTAAATATTGCAAGTAATCCTCATTAAGTCTTGGAGCTGAAGGAATGAATTCCATAAAATAAGAAATCGACTCCCCGTATGGTGTTTGCAAATGGATACCAAATTTTTGCATCTGCCGCTTTAATTCACTGGCCCGAACTCGCAATTCCTCCATGTCGTCACCCGCCACACGGAATACAAAAGAACAGGCATAGGCCGGATATCCGGTTTCCCCAAAACGACTTTCCATCTGGATTGCGCCGCTTTCAGACTTTTCAACACTTAGATCCACTTCACTGTTCCCTTTGGCGGCCTCAGTTCTTTGGTCCTCATAGGAAAGCCGGACATTACTTAATCTTTTAATGATTTGGTCATTGCGCAGGAAGCTGGCCTTAATCGAAACCGCTACCGGAAATTTCAAACTGTTCTGTATATGAAACATCCACTCGGAACCTGGATGTAATGAATGGGGCCGCATCTTATCTACGACTAAATATTGAGCATATTTCTCCTTAATTTCTTCCCCGACCAGCTTGTACAGCTTGAGCGTTTTTTGATCGTATTCTTTAATCTCCGCATTTTGCAGCTCATAAAATGAATGGGCCTGGCCGCGCCGTGCTTCATGTTTTTGATTATTTTCATCAACCCCGCTAACATCAACACTCGTTTCATAGCCTTTACGAAGCTGTGTATCATTTGGCGTGACACTAAAGTTTTGTTCGATTAAAAATACCGTTTCCTCTTTGCTTGTATGTCGTACCAGACATGACATAGATGTGGTGAGAATTTCACGTAGAGCCTCGGCCTGATCCTGCCGCTCTTTAATATCCCGCTTGAGTATATCTTGGGGCATCAAGCCCACGGCCCGATATAGGGGAGACGTGAAGCCCTGCATGAACCGCTGGAATTGTGTAGTAATCATTAATGCGGCATTTCCCTCACTGTGAAACTTGTTTCTCTTTTCAATCAACTGAATTCCAATATAAGAATGGTACTCGTTCGTATCGCGAGAAGAACGCTGACTCGACAACGTTTCTTTCAAACTCTCAAAATATTGGATACCATACTCTTTCAGCGCATAATCTTTTCGGCTGATTTCGGATAGGGTTTCATCAATAATGCCATTCACATCCGTTAAGGATGGAATCATCAGAAAATGTAAATCGTTCATGTTCTCTACGTAAAAAGAGAGTTGGTTGCTGTATGGCTCAAACTTTTGCATCATGTCCCTAAAATCATAGGCAAAACCTTCAACCTGATAATAGGCCCATACGGTACCGTCTCTGCCAAATACCAAATTTCCTTCAACATGTTTAACCGGGAATTGTGTGAAAACTTTCATGGATTCACCTTCTTTACTGGTCTTTCTCCAACTGTGAAGTAACCGTCAAAACGGTAAGTCGGTTTAAGTTTCTTTTTAACAGCTTGCCGTTCTCTCACGGTCAGCTGTCCGTTAAATCCATAGGATTGAGGCTGGCCCAACTCCATTCCCTTGTAATAGGTCACCCGCTTACTTTTGCGCCAGTGATAGGTGCAAAAGCTTTTAAAAAATTTGATAGGGGGCCGATTCTCGGTCCCCACATCAACCAGTAAATAGGTACCTAAAAACGGCGCCATATAGGAGAATGCATTGGGTAAAATCAATAAAGGTATATTCAAAATCGGAATATGGTACCAAATTAACATGAATATCGAAAGGGCAATAAAGTAACCTATCGTTTTGATCTTTAAAGCTCTACCAAAGGCAAAGCCTGCAAATTGATATAATCGTCTCTCAAATACCAAAAATTCATTGAGTACAAACAAGTCTCTTCGTTGCGGCTGCGGTTCCATTCGTAGGCCCCCTTATTTCCCGCCTAAATTCATCTTGCTTGTAATAAATTCAGAGATGGTACCAAACAATTCAGGTTTGGCAACAAAGGCATACGCCACCAAGAGAACGAGGAAAGTACCGATTGCCCCGATGAATTGTCTTCGGAACGCCAACACAATCGCAAAAACGATACCAGCGATAAATATTGCGTTCTTCCCTTCGGTGGACAACCAATCTACAATGCCATCTAAACTCATAATGTAAACCTCCTATTTCTCATCCAGGGTTGTCACGACATACCGACTGTTTTTCTCTATTACATACAACCGGTAATTCATGTTATAACGATCTTTCGTTTTAGGATCTTCCAGTGTAATATTCGCCAACACAATATATTGCTTAGGAGCAGCCCCCTGATAGACTTGAGCTGTATTCACGCTCACAAAGTCCATTGTTTTATTGAGTCCATTCGGATGCTTAGGGTCTTCCAGCAAATAAGCCAATTTGTCTCGTGGATCGCTAACATATGAACTAAAGAAAGTATCCAAAAAATTACGTACATTGGCTTTCTCTTGACTGTTTTCCGCATCCGTTAACCCCTTGGCTGCGTCGTCCTTCTCAAGCGTGGTTTGTGAATCCATAAAGCTAAATTTAGGTAAATCATAAATACCGTAGCTTTGGTCGTACCCTACAGGCACCACGAAAAATTTCTGAACTTCCATCGGCTTGTACTTAACCAAAGCAGCTGTCTTACCCGTTCCGGCCTTTTGGTTTGGAACTTGCTGCGGTACTTCCACTTTCTGATACACCTTGAGCGTTACATAGGCGCGATTGTCGCCTTTTTCTTCAATATTTTTAATTTCCGTTTTGAGAAACGTGGATTTAGTCTGCAACCCATGTGTTTCCAGTCCCGCTTGCTTGTCCAGCCCCTTCGCTAGAAATGGCTCCAGACGCTTTTGGCGCTCCTTTAAAGCTGCTTCACCCGGCGCCCAGGTAAAATACTCCTTGGCAAAGTTTTGTGCGTACTGTACGCCTGTAGTCGTCGTCGCTGGGTTCAAGGTCGCTTTCTTTTCGGCTTGGTTGGCATCGGCTTGAGACGATCCTTTAGGAGCCATTACGGTCACAAATACGACCAGGAACATAAAGACAAACATAATCCAAAATAGATAGAAACCCATTTTCCGCGCTACATATCCCTTTGGCCGATAAGCTTTACGCACGGGCTTGGCTTCGCGCTTACTCAAATTTTTTATATGAGTCCACAAAGATACTTTTTCACGTTTCTCTCCTTCGCTCCGTTGCTTACGCTTTTCTAAACTCTTTGCCATAGCTCAATCCTCCTTTCATGAAATAATTTCCTGAATCCCTTCCAGGTTAAGGCCGTTCCGTACATAAACACGGGCTACATACGGCTGTCCGTCATCCCGTTTTTTCAGTTTACGAGCCAAAAATACTTCCCCCTTGGACAGCTCCTTAATTTCGTCCGGGTGCGCTCTGAAACGCTGTACGCTGCGAACCGTGCCCATTTCTGATTCAAAATTCAGTTTGTAGAGCGGATCTTTTTTCACCTGACTCGTAATATCGCCATCCTCATAGGTGCCTAAAGTAGCTGCGAGTATGGATGCATCCTCACTATCATTCACGCGCCCAAACAAGTAGGTATTACAGTTATTGATGATCTGCCGGGTCAAGTTTGGATCAACTTTGTCTGTATCCGATAGGCCCTGCATCGAGATAACACATTCCCCGCCAGCTGAACGTGATTTATTCACGACATCAACAATTTCATGACTGGCATATGCGGAAAATTCATCACAGACCATGAGCATTCGTTTCTTGCCGGCTTTTTGTCGGTAATCAACAATTGTATTAAATTCAGAGATAACGATCCGGCCAAGTATTTTGATATAGTCACGATACTTGTTACCGGACAACGAAAAAATAGCCATTTCGTTTCGATCCGTGACCTCCAGTAAATCCATTCCGCCCCCGGTTTCCTCAAAAAGCGGCCCTAAGTCGGATTCCATCAGCTCCGCAACCTGGTTGCGAAGGCTCACCAGTGTATTGAAGTTAATCCCTGTAACTTCTTCCTCGCTTTCGTCTTCTGAATCTTCACCAAAGAAACGTTCCCGATAGTATTCGATTTTCTCCATTCGTTTCCGGTACCGCTCCGCTGCTTCTTCTTTGGACACATCCGGTTGGGGCGGGATTTCTTCTTTGACCAAATCCATCATAGGAGCTGCGTGGGATTCATCCGGCTCCGCTTCTTCGGCTTCCGCTGGTTGAGGTTCCTCACTTGCAACCGCTGCTCTTTTATCCTGCCTTGCCTGCCGGAACCCAAAAAAATCATCAGCAGCTACAGGGACAGATTCATCAATATCTTGTGGTTTTTCTGTAGGTTCTTCCTCTGGTTCAGGTGTTAAAGCAACCGCATTTTTGGCTCTTTCGAGATGATACAACGTTTCCTCATATTGTTCCCACTCCTTTGTTACACGACTTAACTCATTTTCTTCACGCTCCTTCAGCTCCGATATATAAGCAGCTACTTTAGAACGGAATGTCATGCGGTAAATGGTTGCCAAGTCTAAGGTTTCATCAAATTCTCGAAGCATCCGCAAGGTCAGCTGTAGAAATCGGGAACAGTTAATTTTGTAGAAAGGTTCAGACCATTCAAACAGATTCATGATTTTGTCACGTAATTGCGTAGGTGAACCGTGCCGCAAAAAATTGAAATTCAATTGGTCAATATCCGTAAACATATGCACTTTACGGCCATATTTCTCTGCCTGTGCCTTGAACTCCAGCATGGATTCTCTTTCACCCTTACCATCCATAAAAAATACGGGTTTCCCCTGCCGGATCGCGTTTTCGATCACAGTTCCGATTATTACGGTCTTCCCACCGCCAGTTGTCATAATGACTAACATATGCGAATTGAGTTCTTCATCATCCAGCTCCACCCGTTCTCCAAACTCGTCATAACCAATAAAATTGGCTTTCGATTCAGATTTACGGAATTTAAGCTGCGCCCGATCGTTGTATTTGAATCGGTTTAGTCGGAATTTTTTATATTTTCGGTCAGCCCGTTTTTTCAATAGGCTGACATGTTTGGATTTAATGATTTTGCTCTCAAAATATAGAATAATCGGATGGACCACACACGCCAGGATAATACCAACCACACCCGCAGAAACGAAAGAATACCCAGTGAGTGGAAATGGTTTCCCATCATGAAGATATTTTTCTGCCAGTGTTGCCACGAACGGCAGTCGCACAGCTGATAAAAAACCAAGTGATGAAAGCCATTCGCCCGTACCATGTAATACAAAGATCCCGAAAAGAGCAAGTGGTAACATCGCGTACAATACCCAATAGCGCTTAATAACAAACCTGACGACCAGGTATATCAGTAACCCTGCAAAAATACCACCCATCGCAAAGCAAAATACGATCAGGAAGACAGCTGCAATAACCATGTAGCCTAATGTTTTTTCTTGTTCCTGTTGTTCCGGTGTCGGCCCTCGGAACATGTCCTCGAACCTATCAGTTTGCACCTAATCCTCTCCTTTAACCTCTGAAGGTAAAGCACGGATTTGAATTTGCTGAAACACATTGATCCCCTTTGTGTTGGTCATCGTTCGGGCCGAAGCCGCCCAAGCCTTGTGGACATAATCAACTGCCTTCTTTATAGCGTTACCCACTGAATTATCAGGAACAAAATACCAAACATCTGTATACTCTCCATTTTTAAGATGATTGGCGTATAAGTCGATTTTTTTCCTAAGCCGGGTAGCCTTTTTCACAGTCAGCTCCACTTCAACGGCGATGGCCAAGTTTGGAGGATACAAAATGAAATCCGGAATCGAATCCCTCGTTTCGTTCGTTCGTGTGATGATGGCCTGTCGATCCTCGATTCCCTTTAGCAGCTCAAAGCGATATTCACGCTCTGTCTTATACTCAAAATCCGATGCCGCTACCGACCTCAAATACAAAATTAGATCATTAATAATCAGGTCATGTTGCGCCGTATAAAAAGAAGCATCATTCGATACTGTGACAGGATAATTCAAATAATCCCGCGCGTCTCGATGCGGAAAATACACGTTCAGTTTTGAAGCCAGTTTCTTTCTCCAGATTAACCGTGCATTTTCGAGTTTCCTCAATCTACGATAAACAGCATGACGTGACATGCTATCTGTATGCGTCATAATTTGCCTGGTTGTGACAATACCATGCTTCAAAATAAACCTCAAAATAAGAAAATCATCTTCTCTAAAATCACTATATTTCGTAATCAAAAAATCTCCCCCGACTTCGTTTTCAAAATCACTCTCCCTTGTACACTATCACATTTTTCTAGCTAGAATAACCCGTTGCGTCTAAACAACAAATAGTGTAAATGAAGATGCAACAGAATCAACAATACAAAGGCTCATACCGCATACGGTTTATTCAATCCGGCCACCTTAACCCGGGGGAACTTCCCCCATCTGAAACATCTCAAACTTTTCTATCAATCTTTCACTTTCGCTATCACTAGACAAAGACCATAGAACAACTTTCCGATCAAGTTCTCAATGCATAAAAATACAATGGTATTCAAAAACATGCGTTAGCATGTCCACCTACCTCCTCGATCAACACCCACAGATTTACTTCCTCGCATTCTCTCACACGTCTTTAGGTTTTAGCTTTTGATCTTGGTTTTTGGTTTTAATCTTTTATCTTTGCATCATTTAAATTCTTCTCTTTTATCTCCTATCTTTTAATCTCTCCCTCCTCTCAATTCTCCCTTTCTCATCCACTCTACTCACCTGTCACTTCTAATCTTTACCCTCACCCCCACCCCCCGCCAAATAGTAACTTAGAGTAATATAGATACTCGTCTTCCTGACCCCATTCTCATGACGTTGTGAGGGTGGGGTCAGGAAGTGCTTTCGAGTGGCTATATTACTCCTACTCACCAGTGGCACCAAGCAATAAGCGGGGGGTGGGGATGCAACTCATGTAGAACATAGGGATACAAATTATTTCGGCCCAAGTTAGAGTTGATTTTCGATATTTCATGCAATCCAGTATAGCAAACAGGTCCCCAAAGAAGAACAAAAACGACATAAAATGAACAAATACTCCCAAAAACAACAAGCATAGCTAGTGCAATTGTATAGAAAGATCAGCCACACACAAGACTAAAATAACAGGGAACAAAAGGAAAGAAAAGCAATAAACAGGGAGAGGGAACTAAAACAAAAATAGGCCCAGCTTAGCAAGGAACAGAGAAAGAAAGGAAGCATAAAACGAAAGGGAACTAGAAAAGAAAGAAGATAAGAAAATAAAGGCAGCAAAAAGAAGCCCCACATAAAAATACACTAAGGTAAAGGAGGAGGTAAGGGAGCCCAAACAGGCAACAACCCGGGAGACAACCCACCCACCAACCCATCTAGGATCTTAAATGTATTGGAGACTGGTACATTAATTATGTAATTATTTGTGAAATTTTGTTTTGGAAAAGGGATAATCTTGGCCGTAGTTTTCGTCGGGTCTTTCGGGCATACCAAACGAAGGGTTGTACATGCTGCTCGTCCCTTTCCAGATACCTCTAATATTACTTTTTCCGTTTGCACTAAATTACATACAACTTCTTGGAAAGTTGATAGAGACATACCAAAAGAAGCGGCCAGCTGCCGCTGCGATCCGGTTACTTGTTGGTCAGGCTGCTCTCTTAAAAATTCGAGTACATCAGCTGCCCATTCTATGTAATGACTGCGTTCTCTCTCTGCTCTCGGCTTGGCCGCATCCCACTTTGCTGCATGCGCAAAAGAAACCCCAGATAGATATTGAATCCAGTCAGCGGTTGGTCCGGCTGGAGCGCCAGCCTTGTACGCGCTCCTTACTTTCTGGCAAATAACACGTTCCGGCAGCGGTGAGTCAAGGCGAGCGTTCCAGTTATATAGCGCATCCTCAGCGCTCTCCTGATCGTAGCCTTCTGCTTTATAAGCCAGAGCAAGGGTATACGCTGCATTATCTCTTTTGCCGCGCTCCACGCCCTGTAGAAGCGTTTGAACTGCTTCCCGCTGTAATATCCCTCGCTGCGCCCAAGCGCCCGTTCTGGCGTTCTCCTGCTTCGGCTGCGGTTCATGGTTAATCCAGTACCAATCGTTCAATTCATCAAAGGCTACCCGGCGCTCACTTCGGTAAATAACGTTTTTCTCGGTGGGGATACGAAAATAGCGCTCTGCTCCAACTGCCTGCTGATCTGCACCGATAGCTACAGCCATAGCAAGCTGAAGCCTGTTGTAAGTAGCAACAACATTAGAGAACGCTTTCCGAGGGGAATCCAGCACAAAATAGACGTGATAGCCCCCGCTCGGGGTTCTCACAATCATAGTAGGTAGCGGCAAGCCAGCAGAACGGATCTGATCAAGCAGATCCGGCAAGCAAAGGCCGATATTCGCACCATGTTTTGTGTCCACGTCTAATACGATCGCATTTAGCCAGCGCAAAGTGTTCTGGCTACGCGAACCTCTTCGATAAAAAGTATTTGGGGTGTAGTATGTATAGTGGTCGCTAAGGACAAACAAGGTTTGGTAGGTACGCACAGCTTTAGCAGATTTGAAATCGTTGCTAATGTACACCCAACCTAAACTATGATCACGGTTTTTGGCCTTTTCATAACGTTTTGGCTGATCCGTAAGTTGATTATGATATAAGTCCCAAAATGCGTTATAAGGGATTTTGGGTAAATTCGCATATGTATACATTAAAAAAACTCCCATTTCCGCACCACACCTAAAAAAAGGCAATAGGAAATTAAGAGTTTGGCTTTACTTTCTTTTCGCAAATGGGTATAATGAACCCATAAGAAAAATGAGTAAAGCACAACTCTTGGGGTTTTATGAATGAAGGCCGGTCGCCAAACTAGACTTCTTCATAAAATTGGGTGGTGCTTTTTTTCTTTTATCTTTTTTTCTGAAAAGTTGAAAAAGTACGATCTAGAAAAGTTATCCACATGTTAATAAATCTCTTATATCAGATTCTGCCACTATTTTTTGATTTTTGCAAGTCTTTAATTCTACCGCCTTCCTCGAAGGCGGTTTTTTACTTTTTATCCCACCTGAACTTTATTTAAAATTCTTTATTCCCTTGACTAGCAAGGGTTTTTTATTCTTATATTTGTATACAAAATTGTAAACAACAAAATTGACTTTGTATACAAATAAGTATACAATCATTTTATACCAAAAATGCCCTATCAAAAAGGAGTGAATCTTACATGAACAATGCCGCAAGAGCGTTGGCAGCCGATATTGGAAATGATGCTGTCAAAGCCTACCTTAACGGTTTAACAGTTGAGCTTACTATACCTAATGTTGTCGTAGATTTAGAGGATCGTGACATTATAGATATGGAAAAAGATCCTTTAGACGCACTTCATGTAGAAATTACATCTACTGCTCTAAAAAATAATAAAAGAAAAGTAGCTGTAGGTAATCTAGCGACAAAGTATTCCAATAATGACGAATTGACTCCAGAAGAGGAAAAAAGCGAATCGGATCAACCTGTTATTTTGCTCCTGACAGCTGCTGCTCTGGATGCTGTTATGAATGGAACCCCAGACGAAGATGGAGTGTATCAAGTACCCCACTATCTTTCCACTGGCCTTCCTCTAGATGAAGCTAAACGTGGGAAAAGAAAGGCTTTTAGAGACAAAATCAAAAACGGTCAGCATCTAGTTAAATTTTTAAAGACTCCTTTATATGAAGGAAAGACTGTTCGTTTGCAATTTGAGCAAGTTATTGTAAATACTGAAGGTTTTGCAGCATATGTCGATCTTACAACAAATGATGATGGCTCTACAAAAAATGAAGATTTGATTGGTAAAAGCATTATCATAAATGACATTGGCGGGTTATCCACGGATACAGCCGTCATTACAAAGAATTCAGAAGTGGATAACCAATTTTCAGATGGTATTAAAAAAGGTGTCTCGACAACCTTGGATAACATTATCCGTAAAGTAGCCAAAGAACATAAGTACGAAATAAAAAGTCGGAGGGTTCTTGTTGAAATTATTACCAATGAAAAACCCGAAGAACAATATCATATTTGGAAAAACGGAAATCGAGTATCCATTAAAGATATTATCGAACCCGAATTAGCCGAGCTAGCTAAAGAAGAATATAAATTAATTAAAGAAGTTTGGCGTCAAGTGCCCGATACACGTTTAGCCTATCAAATAGGCGGTGGCGCAGTTGTGTTGAAAAATGCCTTAACTGAAATCAACAACAAAGAAAATCAATATCCTTTTAGATTCGTTAGTGCAAAGGAAAGCGTATGGATGATTGCTCGCGCCTATTTCAAAATTCTTCTCATGTATTTAGATGAAAAAGGAATTACGATAACAGAAGCAGCGGCTACCGCTGAGTAAGAGGGGACACCCATGTCGGAAACTGATTTTCAAGGTGGGAAGGTGGTGTCATTCCGTCTCCCTCATGATGTGCCGAAAACTGTATCAGACTACTTAATGAACCTAAAAGAGATACACAAACGAAAATTTAGCAGCGAGATTGCTGATCGATTTGTACAAGCTATTGAAAAAGAAGCATTATTCCAAAGACCCGAAAAGCAGTTAGTTATCCCTTTTCCAGAAAATTTGACTGAGGAAGAAAAAAAATTCTTAAAAAGCGATAAGACCAAAGCGTTGATCGGACAATTAGTTGTGCAATTAGTGAGGAATCCTAGTGAAGTTCCTATTCAAAGACAGGCAGCACCAGCAGCTAATAACAAGCAAAAGGACGATACGCCTGACCCTTCACAATCAGCCTTTGAGACAAATTCCACTATTAGAGAATTTACCCGCAAAACATTCCTTAGTGACTTAGATGATTGAATTTGAGAAGCTCCACGGCTATCAGTTATTAGCCGTGGGGCTTTATTGGCTAAGCAAGCTGTTGTACACCTGCTTGCGTTGGCTGCGAACTAGTGTAAGCAGCTCTGTTAGGTAGTAACTGTCCAGTTCCATCAATCAGGAGTGCTCTGCCGACCCCGGCCAAAGTGCGCCTGCCGTAATAGATACCGGTTTGCGCTGTTCATCCTCCTGCATATCTTCCTTGAACATTCTATTGGCTCTACGCTCACCACCGAACCGTAATAACCACATGTCTTTATGTTCTGACCTCCTGATCGGTAAATAGCGCTCTCAATACTAAAGCTGGAAAACATCTAGTCAAGGATTCTCTTTACCGCTTGGTCAGACGCGAACGCGTGTATTTACGTATAAATGCCCGAATATGGCGCATTTCCTTACGGGCCGTTTCTTTTTGGTCCTCTGCTTCCTGCGAACTGCCTGAATCTTCACCGTTCTTTAAATCATAATTCGCACGCCCAACATCATCAAATTTAGCCAAAGCATACTTAGCTTCTTCAATCGCAATGGTGAGCGTGAGCGCCTGCTTTCCATCCTTTTCCCAATTATTCAAACGTTCTTGTAACTGACTGGAGCGTTTGGCATCTGCTGCCCATGCTTCCTTTTCCCAGGCATATGAGAAAATAGACTCCTTAGGCACACCCAAGCGGCTTAACAGTTCTATACGTAGCAACTGGCTTCGTTGCATAGTCTTTTCATATTCCCTGATTCCTCTCCCGTTCGGCCCTGGTATCCATAAGGATTCTTTAGCCACAATAAAGCTATATTCGGAGACTAGCTCTTGATTGGAAAGGTCTTTTATATTTTTGGTCCTCATTGCTCTCTCCTCCTTGGTGATTGCCAAACTAGCGTAGCGTCCAAAATCAGTAGAGCACGCCACTGACCTTTTATGTGTTTGCGGTTTACTTGCATACCGCTCTCAAGTGCTGCTATGGTATAATCACGAGGCGAGCCCTCCAAAAGCTCGCCCCAAAAGTCGGCTGTACTGCTATACAGTCGACTTTCTTTTTAATGCATATATTTTTTTTCGCTGGAATTCATTCAGCGTTTGATCTAGCTGCTCGCTCATGTTAATTACGCTCGGATGTCGAAATCCATAGCGCCCAGCCAGCTCGTGCAGCTCTTGACGCTCTCGCTCCATCTTCTGTAATAGCTCCGCATTATTCATACGACGACCACCTTTCTAAAAGGATACAAGGCCGCTCTGTTAGATCTACTTTGTCAGACCAAGCCTGCTATGCAACTCGGTCTTTGCATCCTTACGCTGCTCGTAATAGCTGCTCTGCCCTCAAGCTCTACATACTCACAATGTGCCCAGGTCATAGTAGATTCTCGCCCCATGTAATATCCATAGTCTTAATGCTCCAGCACCTTAAAAGGAGAAAGCTTAATAATCTCCAGATTGGTTTCACCACCTGTTTCAAAATGACCAAACTCGCTTTCTCATATCATGGTTTCGTTATTGTACACCCTCATGAATTATTCCAGCTTTAGGTTATTTATGGTGAAAAACCTGATCGAAATGGTGGTTCAGCTATGACCACTCACTCCATAAATGGCTAATAATCATATTGTTGGCATTGTGTACATGTGGCAACATCCAGCATCCCTTCTCCATTTCATAACAGCTAAAAAAGCGAAAATGCGCATTCAATAAAAAAGAACCGGCCTCTGCCGATCCTCTCCATTTTCCTGGTCTTTCAAAGTCCGGGCAAACTTCTCTCCCGGACTAGTCTACTTTATTTTTTTTATTCTTATAAAAAGAATAAATATTATATTGCGTAACGTTACGTAGTATAATATAATAGAATTACAGAGAGGCGATATCCTAATGCTGGGGTGCATTAGAGAATATCGCAACCCCCTCCTTGTATCTATTAAATAATATACCTTTAGGAGGAAAAAATAATGAGCTATCATATTATGGTTAATCTGAAAAGCAATCGTAGAGAATTGGGTACTTTGAAAATGTATAACGGTAGTGGATCCTTAGTATTTGGCCCTGTGCCAGCACTGGGACGCTCGGAGTATGACTACGCTCCTACAGAAATTGATGGAAATACTCCAACTGGTGAGTACACTGCCCAGCTTGCTTCTCCAAGAAATGATACAGCAAAGAATCGTCGTTCTTACGGTATGTATGGAATTGTTCAAATGGATCCAGTTAGTGGACAAGCCCTAACTGCTAAGAGAAACGGACGCACTGGGTTATGGATTCATGGCGGAGCTCCTTCTGACTCAGGTGGTTTACGCCCAACCCATGGTTGTGTACGACTATCCGAAGACAACCAAGATGGTTTGGTGAAAGCAATCAAAGCAGCTGGCGGCTCTGGTAAAGTAACAATAAGTGAAAGCTAAGATTTTTATACTTTATTCCAAACTAGCCCACATCTATTTGCTGTGGGCTAGTTTTCATAAGGTTGACTCTTAAAATTTCGGTGTTAATTGAGCTAGCTTCTGTTCATCGTTCTTAGATAAAGACCCCTTCTTTAAAATTGATTTTTTTGTTTCTGAGTAAGTATAGAGTACTGCTTGTGGAGAATCGTCACCTTTACTTACAAAGTCAAAACTTTTCCCATCTTTATGCCAAACTATAGAGGAGATCAGTGTAAAATCTTTATCGGACACATGCGTATAGCTCTTACGCTCTACATCGTATACTCCAATATAACTTGAACCCAGATCACCGATACCAAACGCAATCTTTTTCCCATCTGGTGACCAGTTATATGCATCAATCTTTTCACTTTCCGCTCCATCACTATTCATCTCAAACATGTTTACAATAGTTCTAGTCCCATTAGATAAATTAATTAGAACAAGTCTTTTTCCCTCATGATCGCTTACATGGAGAGCTATCTGGTTGCTTTTGGATAAGGAAAGTGAATTAACTCTCAATGGTCGTGGGTTGAGCTTGACAAGTTGCTCTCCGCGCTTACTTTTTATTTTCATAGAATCCACAACTTCATTGGCTTCGGCGGCTTCTTCCCCCTTAGCCTTAGTTAATTTTGCGGTAAAAGTAACATCTTTATTTTTCCATACAATCTGTTTTCCCGAAACTACAACCTTAGATTTATCTTGATTATTATAATACTGTGAATAATCTACAGAATTCATCTTTTTGTCAGTTGCTTTATATGTTTCTATAGTTGCTTTTCCTTCAACTTTTTTTACACCTTCCTTTGTGTTGTTGACCTCAATATTATTCACTTTGTTCTGAGGCCGTTGTTGATCTGGATTTGAATTTGAACTTGCCTTATCACTGCATCCTGAAATCGCTAACGCCACTATCGCACCTACGGTCATAATCTGCACGAATTTCATAATTTCCTCCTTAATATACAATGTTCCGTTATTCCTACATTCCCTTGTATACGTAATCACATAAAGGTAAGTACTAATAATCGAACACATAATCTAGTAATCTACTTTAAAATCAGTCACCTCTTTCCTTTCTGTCTAAATAGAATTGTATTGGACTCATTTATATATTTTACCATATATAATCCTTTTTATGTAATTAGAATACATAATATAGCATATTGGAAAGCAACGAAAGAAAGCATTCTGGTATTTGTTCTTTACTATTCCTATTTTCAAGGCTTTTGCCCGTGGGTTGCATTAAGTGAGCACCAGGAACATAGAGCGCCTCAAGCGGGCGCTTTCTCCCGAAGTAAGCGCTCTAGGACGAGCGATCCAGCGCATGCTATCAGGTCTTGGATGGCGTTCTCTGCCGCCTTAGAGCTGGAGCTGGTTAAGTGTAAGCGCGTTTTCCATGTTGTGATCTGAAGCATTTCAGTCTGATGCGGAGATTCAAAAACCATATACGAAAAGAAGACGCCCATGTTCAATGGGACGTCCAAAATGAAGTGAATAATCTATTTCATTTGATCTTTCCTTACTTCACCGGAAATAGGTACAATAATATCCGCTAATCCCGTAGTATTTTTAGGCAAAGCTTGCGTTACTGGCTTCTTGGTCCCCACTTTACCATATGTGACACTATGATCCACACGTTCTTGTAAAAAATAATATTGTGTTTTGTCTTCCGGTGGACGCTTTCCTTTTTCTTTCATTTTCTTCCTCGAATCTTCTTCTACACCTTCCCAAACTAGATGTTTAACATCATCCTTAATTTCATAGTAAGTATATAAATTCCCAACAACATAATAATATCTCAATGCTTCTCCTTCAGGAAAGATATACTGATAATAAACACCCTCCTCGGTATTATGAAGCGTATTTTCATCATTCGAAGGAAGGTCTACAGCGATTTTACGTGCCGCCACCAAATCCGTACCTTGATACAGCTTCTTATATGTTTCTACTTGATCAGCACTTCGTATAATGACAGTGTTCTTCTCCGCTTTCCAGTCTACGTCGGCCTTAAAGGCTTCGCTGATAAAGCGCAAAGGCACAACAACGCGATTCTTGTTTAATTGAGCAGGCACGTCCAAAGTAAGTGTTTTTTCTCCATAAGAAGCTTCTTTTTGGCCGATCGTAAGCACAAGTTTCTCTTTCACCCCAGGAGCATTGACAGTCACCGTCTTCTTGTCCGCGTTCCAGACTAAATTAAGCTTTAGTGGCTTCAATGAAGCCAAAGAAACCATAGTTCTCCCTGCGACAGAAACAGGGGGGGCATCTGAATGTACCACCTCACTATTGATAACTAATTGAATCGACGGTGCAGCAGAAAGCGGAATAGCAAATGTTAAGAGCATACCTAAAGTAAGCATAAATGAAAGAAAGATTTTTTTCATAACTAACTAACCTCCAATAATTTGTAATTACACTAAATTATAAACGTTTCAGACAAGAAAAAGTTTTGTTTTCCCAAAAAAACATATTGCGTAACGTTACGCTATATAATATAATAAAAACACGGTAAGTGTTTGTTGCAGAATGATTGATGAGTGCCGGGAAGCACCTCATTCTGTTCCCCTCCAAACTCCTTAACCAATATAAATTTTAGGAGGAATACTACCATGGCAAAAGAAAAATCTTATGAATATGCTAAATTCGCTAAAATTCACCCTGATGTAGGAAGATACACCAATCTCGGTTTTCAGGCCTATGTAACTTTACCTTCGTCCAAATCACTCCCACAAGGAGGATCTTACATTAATACCTATTGTGGTATGGCAGGATTTGAGTGTGGTATTTCGGTTAAATACCGTTCTGATTTTATCGATTCCAGAACTGGAACCTATCAATGGCACTGGTTCGCAAATGGTCCTGAAGGACAAATTGACGGTCCAATGTGCGAATACCGTGATGGCGAAAAGGTCCATATTAAGCTAGTGCGCCTGGAAAATGACCACGTGCAGTTTATTGTGGACGGCGATGAGAAATTTACTTCCAAGCATGCTTATGGCGAGAACACCTTCAAAACGGATGACACTTGCGCTCGTTTTATCATTGGATCTGAAATAACTCGCTATCCAACTCTGCCGTCCAGTCTTCCGCAATGGAATCTGTCCTTCTCCAGACTTCAAATTTCTGACATGAGATATAAAAAGGCCTCAGGTGCTTGGAAAGACGTAAATTCAGCAAATGCGACAGCAAGATTGTCTCATACTCCAGTAGAACTCACCCCTCCTTCACCAGTAAATTTCAACGGCGTTGACGATGATCTGGAAAATGGACGGTTTGCTGTTTCCATGAGAGTATAATAGATACAAGCTTCAGAAAATAGCGATTCATTACCTAACAATCACTATTTTTGAAAGCAGGTGCTAATATGGAAGATCTGTCCCTTTGGGTTAACTTGATCAGTAATGTGGGCTTTCCTATCATCATAGCCATTCTCCTATTAAGAAATTTAATGAGCAGCATCCAAGAGCGCCTGGATGAATTGAACAAGACCATGAACGAGCTATTAGAAACCATAAAAAAGCAGAATAAATAAAAGAAATAAAAAATAACTCCATATTTTTTTATGGAGTTATTTTCATAATAGTTCATCTCAAAATTTGAAACCATTGGAAGGAAAAATGCGTTTAATAGAGTATCAAAAAGCATTGAATGAAAACATGCGTTCGTATATAATATATAAGGATACAATAAGATACAAAAACATACAAAATTCTTATAATATGTTGCGTTATTACACGTAGCGTAATATAATCAAATAAAAGGAAATATGAGGGGGAAATATCTAACAATGGACTTCGTTTCTCTCAATGAAAGCTTTTCTCCGCTACAAAAATTGACATCTTCTCCTTTACTGCTGCATGTACATGAAATCCTTAGCTCCGAGGATGCCGACACCAAGATTGCTATCAATATTACTGACAAACCAGATTTATTTAGTTTACTTCTAGTAACAACCAATGCAAAAGAAAACTATTGGAACATGCATATTTTTTATATGGACCAGGTAGAGAAACATAACAAAGAGTACCGTTATCATACCTTCTCCAACAACGAGAGCATACACCTACATAATTGCCTGTCCCAACTCTTCAAATGATAAAAAAGCAGGACTCAATCCGAGTCCTGCTCTGTCCCTTTTACTCTTTGATATTCCTCTTCAATAATTCTAGTCAGCAGCTCTGTAGCAGTAATTCCAAGTTTCTTAGCCGTTTCTGCCAACTCTTTTTTAATATATGCCGGAACATCATAATGAAATTTCACTTTATTTCCGTATGCCATAGCTTAAGTCTCCTATCTTCATTCAGTTAGTATTCATCACTTCCTGATACTTCTGATCAATAAGGCGAATTAATAATTGAGTAGCTGAGGTATCCTGTAGATCGGCACACTCGATGAGCTTCTCTTTTACTTCTGGAGCAAATTCATAAGGCAATTTGAGCTTGGGTTCGGACATCCTCCCCCCCATACTTTTTTCAACTTGAATCGCTTTTTTAACCATTACCTCTAAAGAATTATTTTCTGTAAGATTTATTTCTGTATATTTTTGAAGCACTCTGGATAAATACGATGCTAAGGCTTTCTGATTATCCTCGTCTAATGCAATCGTCAAAGCATTATTTTGTATGCGTAGTTCACAATCAAAGTTGTTTCCAAACAGATTGATGTTATATTTCACAATTACACTCCTTTATCAAAGATTAAATTTTTGTTACGTATAATATACTTTGTTTCGTTATGTTACGCAATATTTTTTAATAAAAATATATAACAACAATTGGCATTTTCAGATTAACCTGCCATCTATTATTTCAAAAGAGTCTACATTTAGCAACAACCTTCTTTCCTATATTACCCGATCAGTCTGTACCTAACGCCCCCTGAATAGTTCTGGTAGAAATGTTCGTTAATCTAGGCAAGTTCTAAGCGTTTTATCAACTGGTACTGAAACCACCCCTTTTCCGAATGATGGAGCATTTTGGCCCTAACAGATTAGAAGCCCGATGGCTAAACAAACAATCTTTTGGCAGTTCGGCACCTGCAGTTCCTTGACGAGCGAGCGCCAGATCGTCGCTCAAGGCACCATCATTTCGTATTTCTTTACCTACCCAGGAGTGAATACCATATTTGTAAAAGCACGTAGCGATCTTCTTCGCTACTTGAAGGAACAACTAGAGCATGCACCAGGGTATCCCGCTCTAGCAAGCGCACTGTCTGTATAGTCTGCTCAGTGGTTACCGCTTTTAGTATCTATGGATCATAGGTTCTCCCTGCTTTCTTGGTGTATGATGCGGCCTACAGGTCGCATCCGCGTTTGTGCCGGTTGGTGGTTATGCTCTTGCCTTCACTTCACATAGAGCGCCATAAATGATGCTCAATTCTTCGTCAGCATCTCTTCAACCATTGGCAGGCAGTCTGCCCCGTAAAATCATCTTCAAATGTCATTCCCAAATATTGCCCTCCTATTTTTTTTCGTGCTATGATAGGAGAGTAGGAACGGAAATCATCCGTCCCTACCAACCTTTTCACCAAGGTTTGTTCTAGGCTTCAATCGTTCCCGCGATTGGGGCCTTTCTCATTTTTGTTTTGATCTACAAACGCTTTTAATTCTTGAAAGGCGGTTAACTCTGCTCGGCAATCAGTAATGATCTGATTCAAGTTTTCAGCATTTTCACCTACCTGCTGTCGCATCTCCAAGTTGCATATTTTCGATTGGCAATGCTGAATCCGCGCGATGACCAGCCATTCTAGAAAAGACCAATAATCCTCGTTTTCGACCTCACGCACATACTTAAAAACCTTTGTAAAGTCTTCTTCCTTCATAGCTACTCCCCCTTAATATTCTTCTGGCAGTAACAGCATGGTAACGCTGCGATCTGCTTCTGTAATAATCCAGAATCGGACCCCGCTCGCCGCTCTATAGGATGATAGCAGCCGCCCACCATCTTTTAGAGCCTGCTCGTTACTTTCCTTGTCATCTTCCGATATCTCGCCCCAATTCCCCGAAATATGCCAGCGTAGAGCTAACAAAATTTCATGGTCTGCAACAGCTTGCAAGCATCTTGGCTTTCCTACAACTCTCCCCAAACGGAATTTTCTAACCATGTTTAGCATGATGTTCTTCTTTCCTTTCTGTTTTTGATTTTGGGTTGTCAAAAGAGCATTTTTAGGACGTTGCCTGCCGCATGGCTGAATCCCCCAAAGGGGAATTTTTTTCCCTTTTGACGTGAGCTTGGGAACCTGGACAATGGCAGGCGGTCAAGGGAATAAGCACACAAAAGATTTTCTTTCCGCTCTTGCATTTTCCATTCGGAAGGAAAATCTTTTGTTGCCCCTTGACCACCTGACCGCCTACTTAGTGTCCGGCAGGGTGAGGGGCGCAGCCGGAGGCTCGACCTGCCGGACGCTTAGTAGGCTTTGGCCGGGTTACCATGCGGAAGGCAAAAGGGGAAAAAATGCTTTCAATAAAAAAAGAACCGGCGGCTGTCGGTTCTCTCCTTCTTCTTCGACTCCACTTCCATAGCACGATGATAGAGCGCAGCGGAATCATGGTGCTGCCCTGTGCATGCATACATGATGATTAGCGCAGCGCCAGCGTAGCGGCTCATGATGTATGCTTGCCATCTTTGATTCCGCCGACAGCTCTTACGCTCCGTGGGTTGCGTTAAGCGAGCGCCAGGAATGTAGAGCGCCTTGGCCGGGTGCTTTCTCCCGGCGTAGGCGCTTCTAATTATCGGCGTGAGTAGCGGCCCAGCGGTGCGTACTGGCTCTTAGGCGGGACGCTCTTGCCGCCCTAGAGACCAGTAGCATGAGCCTGCTCTCTCAGTCTTGTTCTGCCTGATCTCTTGCTCACCAGTGTGGAAGCTGCCGCTTGCTGCAAGCACCTAGGTTGGTTTAAACCAGCTAGTGAAAAAAAGATATCCGTGGAGTTGCTCCAGCCCCATACTTCTATCCAAATGTCTACAATACAATTTGAGGCTGAAGGCTTCTAATTCGGATTTTTCCGATATCAGGTTTTCAGTCAAAAGTATAATAGTCATTTTTTGAATGAAAATAGCCTACTGAAAAAGCTGGCGCGAGTTGCGCTAAGATAAAAACGTGATATTCCAATATATATTGATATTTTTAAATTCTCATAGAGTTTCAATACAGACTGACGCAAAAAAGAGCGATTCGCATCGCCCTCTTCAACATACAATTATTCAATCTCGGCTATACACTGCAATCCATACTTCTATATCAGATTTCACTTTACCTCATAGTATTCTCGGCTAAGATATTTGGCGGTAAGGAGTTCTCAAGTTGATGTTATTCCAGAACTTTTATTCCGCGTTTATTTCTCTCACATATGAAATCAGCTGCTGTAACTCCCTATATTATTTTAATCTCTTCAAGTATCCATGTTGACGTGCACCAATTAGAGGAACGATTCATAACAAGCAAACAAAATCCTAATACTTTTCAAATAATTCAATTAATTTCCGATAATAGTTATGTAAATGATTGGATCAATTGAGGAGGATAATGCTATGGAAAATTTGAAACAAAGGTGAGTATCAATCTGTTCTATCCATCTTGTATTCATTACGATAGTTATTAAAGGAGTAATTCAAATGTTCGATATTGATTTAACGAAGTATAAAGACTTTATTCCACTCCTATCTGCAATTGTAATTGCAGTTGGATGGGTGGCAACTTATTATTTCAACTTAAAGCTGAAAACAAGAGAAACTTTCATTGCAAAAACAGAGCAAGATGTTAAAAATATTTTAGGACATATGTCGGCTGAAATACGCGATATTTGGGATGCTGAAGGACACATACCAACCCAAAAAAAAACACTGAAAGAATTCTACAACAAATATAAAGCAGGCGATTCACCACTATATTTATCCACTAGCTCGCTTATAATTGATCAGTTTCAACTTTTCCAAGATCATTATAAAAAGTATGATAAAGAGCCTACACTTGAACACATTCAAAATGTTTGGACTTCATTAAGTATATTAGAAGTAACAGTTAACGAAAAAATCAAGGAGTATCGAAAACTATTATTCAAATATTATGATTGGTACCATCAGTTAGACCGTCTATATCCAATTGTACGCCTTTTTGCGGAAATTTTTAGATACTTCTACCAGACCATAACCGGATTACTTCAATTAGCTTTGTTCATCATGTTATTAACTGGTACCGAATATATTGTAGTCAAAACTGCTCATATTCTTGGTAATAATGATTTTCTAATCATTTTATGGCCTTTCCGCTATTATACTGTTTTATTTTCAACAGTATTATTACTACTATGGCTCTTATTCTTTATGATAAATCGATCAGCTTTCAGATTATTTTTAAAACCGGATCCCGGTTCAGGTAAGTACTCCGAAAGACAAATTGAATATCATAAAAAATTGCGTCCGTTTCCAACTTTCCAAGAGGGGGAACCCCCACTAACACCCAAATTAAAAGAGGGCTTCTTTAAGCGAATATGGAATCTCACACTATATTTTGTGTATAAAAAACCAAAAGAATAATATATTTATTTTGATGATTCTATTTAATATAGAATCAGATCTTCAACTTTCTTCTCCTGTTAACCTTCACTTCTTCTTAGATAGTTTCTCAATTCTAAATCTGATTTAGAATCAGATCTTCAAACTTTCTTCTCCTGTTAACCTTCACTTCTTCTTAGATAGTTTCTTAATTCTAGATCTGATTTAGAATCAGATCTTCAACTTTCTTCTCCTGTTAACCTTCACTTCTTCTTAGATAGTTTCTTAATTCTAGATCTGATTTAGAATCAGATCTTCAACTTTCTTCTCCTGTTAACCTTCACTTCTTCTTAGATAGTTTCTTAATTCTAGATCTGATTTAGAATCAGATCTTCAACTTTCTTCTCCTGTTAACCTTCACT